>JAMWBU010000007.1 GCA_023819255.1 Candidatus Omnitrophota bacterium | reverse complement strand
ACAGTTAAACTTTTCTGCGAACCCGATGGCACATTTCCAAACAGACATCCAAATCCTGCTATAAGTAAAAACATAAGAGAATTGCAGAAGAAGGTTGTTGAAACAGAATCAGATTTTGGGGTCGCTTTTGACGGAGATGGAGACAGAGCGATATTTGTTGATGATAGAGGAAATATTATTCCGGCAGATATCGCGATAATTATTTATATCAGAAATATTCTTCCGAACAAAAAGGATATGAGCGTTGTTCATGATATAAAGTGCTCTCAGATTGTTTCCGATGAAATAAGAAAACTTGGTGCAGTTCCCATAATGGAAAAATCAGGTCATGCCTTTATAAAAAAAAGATTTCTGGAAACAGGCGCCGCTTTTGCCGGGGAGGTTTCAGGCCACTATTTTTTTAAGGAAATTGGAGGAGATGACGGCTTATTTGCAACTCTTATGATGGCAAAGGTCATAGAAAAAAATGGCGCCTTATTCGAACAGATCAAATCCATTAAACCCTACCCTATCACGCCTGATATTAGAATTCCTGTGGAGTATCCTGAAAGGATCATTGAAACTCTCATCAATCATTATCCGCCAGAGATGATAAACACTCTTGATGGCGTAAGAATCCAATTTGAGCATGGCTGGGCTCTGGTCAGAAAATCAGTTACAGAACCCGTGCTTACGATGAGGTTTGAAGGGAAAACTGACCAGGAGCTTGAAAGAATAAAAAACGAGATATTTTCCCTAATACCAGAGCTCAAAAAATGAAAATATTTCGAATTTTTATTTTCACTCCGATTTTCTTTTCAGTTTTCACGTTCTGCCAAACACAAAAAACAGATGAAATTGTAAAAAGGGCAGTCAGAATCATTACGCAAACTCTGAAAGACAATAATCAATTGAACATTTACCAGCAATATACAAAATATGTTTCGGATATCCTTGACAGAACAAGCGGGGATAGATGGTGGAATGACAAGAATGGCTATTTCAGATTAAAAACAATTGATAGGTGGCTGCGCAATCCTGTCGACTGTATTGTTGAAGGAGAACAGATCACTCAAAAGTTGCATCAACTATGTAAAAATGGGGCTTTTAACGACATTTTGAAAGAGTGCGCAAAATTACTTGACTTAGAAGTTCAAATAAATGAAACGCCTGACAGAGAAAAATTAACCATTTCTTACTTGAATAAAAAGATTTCGATTGCGGAAAAATATGTTCAATCTGCCTTTACCAGTTTCTCGCCTGCTAAAATGGCTGAATTTATGGAACTTACAGAGCGACTCGCAGTAAGGCAAATTGGAGATATCGTCGCACATTCTTTACCCGAAAGAGAAGCTGGCCTTGCGCTTGCCTCAATGGCTTCCAGAATAGAATTAAACAAAATGGTAGAAGCAACCATTGTTTTAATAGATATTTTGAACCATCCTGATTTTGAAAATTTTAAAAAAATGAAACCAGGAAAATACGGAAAGGTTCTGGTCGGTTCAAAAAGAAATGACAGATACGATCTTGATAAGATGAAAAATATCGTATGTGTAATCGACCCTGGAGGAAATGATACTTACACAGGTGGAAAAACCGGCATTGAAAAACCTGTGCTGTTAATTATTGATTTTGAAGGAAATGACAGGTATCTTGCCCCTGATGGTTTTGCGCAGGGTGCTGGTTTCTTTGGAATTAGCATCCTCTACGATAAAAGCGGAAATGATGTTTACGATGGCGCTGATGTATGTCAGGGAGTCGGGCTGATGGGCATCGGAATTCTTGTTGATGACGATGGGCAGGACATTTATAACGGAGACAGAAGAAATCAGGGAAGCGCACTTTGCGGAATTGGGATTCTTATAGACAGAAAAGGGAACGACAGGTACTCGACAAATCTTTTCGGACAGGGCTATGGAGGAATGCTTGGAATTGGCGTATTTGAAGATACAGATGGCGATGATTGCTACAGGGCAGGCGGCAAGTATGATGAACCATATCAGGAACCACCGCATTATTACAAGCATGCATGGTCTCAGGGCTGCGGTTCTGGTTTCAGAGGAATTTCAAATGGCGGGTTCGGAATAATGCTTGATGGCGGTGGAGATGATACTTATGAAGCTGATTATTTTTCCACTGGAGGATACTGGTTTGCCGCAGGAATTGCAAGGGATTTTGGAGGAAATGACATCCGCAGGCCCCTGACCAATAATTTCACGCGATACGGATTTGGTTATGCCTGCCATTACGCGGTAGGTCTGTTATACGATGACACAGGAAACGACACATATATTGGAACTCTCGGAATACAGGGCTTCGGATGGGACATAGGAACCGCAGCGCTTGTCGATTTTTCCGGAGATGACAGTTATACCGCAACTATCAGCGGACAGGGCTTTGCGTGCCAGGGCTCCTGGGCAATACTTATTGATGGAGACGGCTCTGATACATATACGGGAAAAAACGCCTTAAGGGTTCAGGGAATCTGCGGCCCACTCGAGTATCATCCAAAAAATTCCATAGGTGGGAATTTCAGTTTTCTTATTGACCTTGGAAAAGGAAATAATGAATTCTCTTCTGGAACATGGCAAAAAGCCGTCAATCCAAGAAACACTGAAAACGGAGCCGGATATTTGATTAACATTGAATGACATCGAAAAATGAAAATTCTTTTCTGGATTTTGCTTGCGCCTCTTATTATCATCGGGTTTTTCTTTTTTCTGGCGCTGATTTTCGCTCTATTATCTTTGACTCGTCTGAAAAAAAATTTCCTTGTTGTGAGATGCAGCTCAATTCATAATAGCAAAAACGAAAAAATTGTAGATGCCGAGTGGTCAGAAAAAAGGGATTGACATCAAACTACGTTGCCGGGTATAAAAAAGTGGATGCACAAGGAGGTGATAAAGATGCCTTCCAGAAAACTAAAAGAATTTCTCGACACCAATGGTATCAAGTACATAACAATCAAGCATTCTCCGGCATACACAGCGCAGGAAATTGCGGCGCAGGCGCATATCCATGGCAAGGAGCTTGCCAAAACAGTCATACTTAACAAAGATGGAAAACTTGCAATGGCGGTGCTGCCCGCTAATTATCATGTTGATGTAGAAATACTGAAAAAAGCAACAGGAGCAAAATCACTGACAGTAGCCACTGAACAGGAATTCAAAGATGCGTTTCCAGAATGTGAAACAGGAGCAATGCCGCCTTTTGGAAATCTTTACGGAATGGAAACATTTGTTGAAGATTCACTCACAGAGAACAAAGAAATAGTGTTTAACGCAGGAACACACACTGAACTGGTAAGAATTTCCTTTGAGGATTTTGTAAAACTGGTTCAACCAAAAATACTAAGCTTTCTCAAAATATGAAATAACTTTCATAAAAGGAGCAAGTATGAAAAAAAGTATAGCTCTTATAGTAGTTTTTTTGGTATCAATTTATGGTTACTGTTAGGAAATGCAGTTTCCACAAAAATTGTGGGAGAAAAGCCTCGAAAACGAGTTGCTTGTCAGATTGATTAATGAAATGGAGATAAAAGATAGCCAGATGCCAGAATTTATTTCTAAATTCAGACAAACAAAAGAAGAAGTGATTGGTGGTATTTTTCGACAAACTGAAGAGGAAATAGCGGCAAAAAAAGTGGAGGAAAAAATCGCATACCTTGACAAACTTTCACTGCAGCTAAATGACGGCATAAAAAAAATAAGAAATGACATAATGAAATCACTTTCACCCGGCAAGCAGATCAAACTTGCTCTGATGATGGATGACATCCTGCTGCAACTTTTGAAAACACCACCTGTCCCTCCGCCTCAGATGCCTTTTATCCCGGATGTTTCCCGGCAAAAAATGCAAAGATAACTTCTATTGTCGAAAAGCAGTCTCCTTCCAGCGCCAGTCAGATTTGTATTTGATCCTGAGATGCGGAGTATAAATCACCTTTTCCGAATTTGCCTTTGAAATTAAAAGGGCATTGAGAGCGCCGCTGGTTAAAACAGTCCTCTCAACCGGCCAGGAGGGTTTACCTGAAAGTATCATTTTTTCAACGCCAAGCACCTGATTTGCAAAATGCATCAGGGTTGAAAGATTTTCATCAAGTTTAAAAAGGGTTGAATCCGTATTTTTATCATCATATTTCCATGCGGCAGTCCATTGATTGGCAAAACCATTGAGAGTAAAAAGAAAACCTCGCAATCCATCATAGTAATTAATAACAAAAAGAACAGGCTCTTTGACAAAGTCATTCAAATTCTTACCTTCGGGTATTTTTCTTCCTGTTCTCTCAATTGCCATATTAAAAAGATCTTTATCAAATAATTTCCCTGCGGCTTCCCATACTTTGTTGCCTGTTAAACACTGAACCGACTTTATTCCTGTTTCGCCGCCCTTTCTCTGTTCAGCAAGACATTGAATCATTTCCAGCCCGTGAAATCCATAGCCATCAAGCGTGTGATATGAAATCCCGACAATCTCCTTCAGCTTTGAATGCGTATCCACGTCAACCGGAGGATATCTCCAGGAAACAGGAACTGATGAACCTGCCATCAGCGGTATTTTCAATTTTCTTGAGGTTTCATAAATCCACTTAATGTCGTCCCATTCTGTAGCAATATGTTTGTCTATAAAAACAGGAACAACCTTTTTGTTTTTTTTGAAAACTCTTACCATCTCTTCAAACAACTTTCTGTTGGGTCTTATCACCTGAGATGTTTCCGAAATCGGGTATTTGCCATGCTCGGTTATAATAAAAACCCCATCAACGGATAGAATACCGGTTTCTGATTCCAGCGCTTCTTCAATTGTGCCGGAAATTTTGAATCCGTATTCTTGCGCCAATGAAACTGTCATATCCTTTTCAGTTGGTTTATCTCTGTAAACTGAAATAAGCTTCAATTGCGATTTCTGACCATTACCATCAAGGGTATAGGTCTTCAAAATTCTTGAAAGAATGACATCAGAATGGGAATACCTGAACCAGTCGGAAATAATTGCAGCGACCGTCTTTTCAGCACTCTGATTGGTTTGAGAAAAAAGACAATTGAGGAAGATTAAAAGAAAAAACAGCAGTCGTATTATTTTCATATCAGGCCTCCAGTGTTATAATATTGTACTATGAAAAATTACAGGAGGCGCAGATGAAAAGTATAGATGTAACAATTGTGGGCGGAGGAATGATTACCAATGATTTGCTATTACCCTCAATTTATCACCTTCAGAGAACAAAAATAGTCGGAGAAATAAAAATATGCGCGCTCAATAGCGCTCCACTGAAATATCTAAGAGATAACCAGGAACTCAAACAAGCATTTCCTGATCAATCATTTACACCATATCCTGATTTTTCTGAGCCGGATGACAAAAACTATCCTGAACTCTACAAAAAGGTTATTTCAGAAATGAAACCAAGACAGGTGGTTGTTGTTGCAATGCCTGATAACCTGCACTATGAAGTGGTTATGGAAGCGCTTAAAAACAATCAGCATGTGCTATGCGTAAAGCCGCTTGTGCTCCAGTATAAACAGGCAGAAGAGATAGAAAATATTTTAATGGAAAAGGGTCTTTTTGTTGGTGTTGAATATCACAAAAGATTTGACAGAAGGTCTCTTATGGCAAAAAGGGCATACATGCTTGGACATTTTGGAGAATTTGCAATCGGAGAAGCAAAACTCATAGAACCTTACTATTACAGATATTCAAACTTCCAGAACTGGTTTACAGTGGACAGAACAGACCCATTTGTTTATATTGGCTGTCATTATGTGGATCTTGTTTATTTCATTACAGGACTTAAACCCGTTGAAGTTTCTGTGGAAGGTGTAAAAGGAAAATTTCCTAATGGTAATACTGGATTTATGTGGTCAGATGCGAGAGTGAGATTTGAAAACGATGCGCTGCTGTCTGTGACAAACGGACTTGGTTATCCTGATGCTGGAGCCGGAAGCAACGACCAGGGACTCTTGATGTACTGCGAAGGAAATGGGAAAACAGGTATGATAAAACATGACGACCAATACAGGGGAGTTGCTTATTGTTATCTTGAAGATATCGGTCCTGGTGGCTCTGCTTACAATTATGTAAGCCCTGACTTTTTCAGATTTGTCCCGTGGGAAGGCGAAGGATATAAACCTGTCGGCTATGGACCTGACTCAGTGTCAGCAATTATTGGTGCAATTAAAAACATCGAGGATAATGCAGGTGATGATATAGAAATGAGAAAAAAACTCATAAAGGATATAGATGCGAAAGGAATTATTGCGACGCCGGCAAACAGTTTTATTAATGAGCTTGTCGTTGAAGCAGGAAGGATGTCAATACTGAATGATGGAAGGCCTGTAAGAATATTTTATGAACCTCAACCGCATATTGCCTTCAGATAAGTCAGGGAGTCATAATCTCTCTGTACATTGTGGGCGTTATTCCTGTTAACCGTTTGAATGCTTTGTTAAATGATGAAATATCTGAGAACCCGCATTCATGTGCAACTGTCAGAATTTTGTAAGAACCTGTTTCAAGCATTTTTTTGGCTTCAACAATTTTTTTGTTGTTAAGATACTCTTTGAAACCTATACCTGTGGTTTTCTTAAAACTTCTGCTGAGAGTAAATATGGACCTTTTAAAATTTCTGGCAATATCCTCGAGCCTTATGCTGTTTTTGAAATGAAGATCAATATAGGAAATGATTTCTTTTATTAAATCCGATTCCTTCTTTGTGTCTTCTGTCCTGTACTTGATCCTGTTAAGCATAACAAAAATTTTTTCAATGCTTGCCATAACCGCATCTTTCCAGAAAGCATCCTTATGAAGAACCTCTTTTATTATGTCTTCCATCAAGAACCTTATTATCGTGGCTTCTTTTTCAGGAAGAATTATATGATGGATTTCAGAAAGTTTTTTTTCTACAATCTGCTTTATAGCCTTTCTTGATCTAACAAAAAACGAAGGAAAAACAATATTAAGTCTCTCTATCTCTATTTCCGGATGTGGCAGGTATCTGTGAATTTCATTTTTGTGGATGATAAGGAGAGAATTCTTGCTCACCTGGTATACAGTGTCCTTGATGAAATATCTGGCATTGCCATGCAAGAACAATTGAATTTCTATCGCAGGATGATGAAAAAAAGGAGGTTCGTCTCTTGTTCCATAACCGCTGAACCTACTTCCTGAAATTCGATCATACCTGAATTGTTCTTTTTTTATCATCCATTCAAAAAAGTTTATCTGGCATCTTCCCTGAACGCCTGTTATTTCCAGGGGCGAAATCTGGAACATTAAAAGGAATACTTCCGTTTTCTATCGATAATCCTGCAAGAATTGCTGGCGCTGCGGTATCTGCCGCTTTATAAACATCCATCTCGACTGGTTTGTCGAGCCGTATCGCCTCAACCATATTAAAAACTGGATAATAATCATTTCCACCATGGCCGGTGCTTAAAGCAGAACGCGGAACTTCCCAGTATTTTGAATATCCCCATTCTACATCCATTCTGTCAGAAAAATAAAATCCTGATAACCACATCTTTCCTTTTTCTGATTTTGTTTTCGGCTGCTCAACCCAGCCCTTTGTCCCCACCATTCGGTTGGAGTGTTCGCTTCCAGAAAGATTTTCTATCGTAAATCCAGCCATCAATCTCATTATTGTATCCTTTTCGGTATGCATAAGAGCGACTTCAATGTCTGCCTGCGGAAACCACTGGTACCTGTAAGATGGCACCTTTGTTGACATTCCAACAACTTTCACCACCCTGTCATCAAGTATACAAAGAAAAGGGCTGAGTTCATGAGGAAGGTAATAGATTGGATGTTTCAAATTCCAGAACCTTGTTTTTTTCAAAGGAAGTTTTCCTTTTTCGGCTTCATCAATGGAAACCCTTTCTCCTGTTTCACTATTAATCCAGTATCTATCAGGTCCCATTCCGTGAAGATACTGTCCCTCGCAATAAAGAATTTTTCCCAGCATATTTTCAGCCACCATTTTTTTCCAGCTTCTTACAAAAGCGGCATACCTTAATTGCTCGGCCATCTGGAATTTCAGACCTGTCTTTTCAACTGTGGTTACTATTTTCCAGCAGCCCTCCATTGTTAAAGCAAGCGGAACCTCGCACAGAACGTGCTTTCCTGCTTCGAGAACCTCACAAACAATGTCAGGATTGTCCTCTGGCGCAACAAAAACCCCGACAACATCAATATCTTCATTCTTCAGCATTTGCATAAAATCAGTGTAGATTTTGATATCCGGATCTTTCAAATTTCTTGCTGCTTTCTCTGCCAGTGGCTTTATTGTGTCGCAAAGAGCAACTACCTTGCTTTGCGGAACAATATGATGGCACAGATACGATAGAGCACTTCCCCTGTGTCCGAGACCGATAATTCCCCATCTAACAATTTTCTCCATTTTTTCCTCTCTTTTTTAATTTATCCATAGAACTTTTTCTGGAACTCTTTTTCAGGCATTACTTTCGCATAGTGCCCCCTGTACTGAAAAACTCTCTTGGCATCATTGCCCTCGGCAAGATAAATAAATCTGTTGTTTTCTTTCATACCGAATGTCTGAAAAATCCTTCTATACCACATCCATTTAGAAGGGATATGTGTGACGATCGTTCTCCACATATGAGAATAAGAAAAACCATTGCTTTCAAGCCACAAAGGGTCTATTTCCTTTTTTGATAAAAGTACAAAATCTGGCTGTCTGTTTTCTTTCACACATCTGTAAAATTCTATCGCACTCACAAGGGCACCGTTTTGCATAAAGATATAACCCATATCAATGTCAGTAAGAACCCATCCCGACAGTGAAGGGAAAAAAACTTCTAAAAGCACATGTCCATTGTTGTAGGTATTCCAGCTCCGGGTCGTCAGGGCGCTGACCAGCCTTGATTTAAATCCCGCATCTTCAAGAATTTTTTGCGTGAGAGCCGCGATATCTCCACAGGTCAGGGAAATCCAGTATCTTGACAGAACAAGATTTTTCTTTTCCTCCAGCGAAAAATTCTGGTCTCTGTTTCCATGAATCTGGATTAAAGAAAGGGCTTTGAGTATCGGCATTACTGAATTTTCATCAATTACCATTATCAGATTCCTGACGCTTTTTGTCATTATTGTAAACCTGTAAAGCCCTTCACGCTCAATCCTGTAAACAGCCCCGTTGAATTCCACCATCAGCGGACCTTTGACGACAAGAGGCAATTGTTCAATGCGCTTTGCCTTTCCTTTTGCGCTTTTAATAATTTCCGGCCCGGAATCTGTCTCGTAGCATACCTGAGAAACGCATACTTCCTTTTCATACCATTTCCACCATTTTTTTGCTGTGCTTTCAGAAATTCCGAATTCTTTTTTGTATTTACTAAAAGCTTGTTCCCACCCTTCTTCTTTGACCCGGCAAATAAAACCCAGTCTTATTTCAAAAAAATCATTCTTCATAGCCATTGCTCCTTTTTTCATAAAAAAGCTTTTCACAGGTGCCTTTAAGCATTTTCCTTTCAGGAAAAACATTTACCTTCCATTGTTCAGGCACGGCAATTGCGATCTCTGGATCTAGTTCTTTCCGATCAAACTGGATTGAATCATCAACAACCTTATAGGTCAATTTTACTCTCTTTCTTTTCTCCCACCACTGGAAAAACTTCTTGTGGTTTGTAACAATGATATCTTTGCTTTTTGCAAATTCCACGCTTTCGCTCAAGATTTCAGAGGTCGATGGTTGTTTGACAAGATAAAAGGGATGAAAGATTGGATTTACTGGCTGATAGTACAGGTCATTATTAATGTCCAGCCAGGCGATTATATTTTTCATATATTGAACAGGCTTAAGAGGAAGCATTCCTGACTTGTTAAAAAGCATTACATCGTCAGAACAAAAAATCTGTAATTCCTGAACACTGGATCGACCTGATTTCTTATAGAGATTATATGGAAAACCATAACTTACTCCTGGATGCCAGTAAAGAAGATTTGATGAATACAAAATCTTGCTCTTTTCCATAATTTTAATCTGACCATCCCATCCAACCCAGATGCAGCTATGGCCCCGGCAGGAAATTATTTTCTGGCCTTTTTCCTCAAATACTTTTCTTGCTTCCGTTATATGATCTAACATTTCTCCTTCTGATGGTGAAATTCCCGCAAAATAATGAAGCCCAAAATCAATTCCTTTTTTCGACCAGCAGGAAATTTCATCACTTGAAAATTTTTCAATGTCCTGTGTCATAATATACTGCGTATATTTCAAGCCCTTTTTCAAAAGCATATTCCATGCCTTTTCAAGATATTTTTTCTCAAGATTATCGCTATCACCATTAAGAAGAAATGCCGCTGTGTATGATGATGGATAATACCAGATTCTCGGCAAAGGGTCTTTCGGACGCGCCATCCTTCTTAAAAGATAAAGAAGCAATAGTTCGTGAAAATAGGCCTGCGGAATTAAATAAAGTTCCTTATTTATTAGGTGATCGGATAAATGCCTTGCCCGGCTGGTGGCTAATCTTGATTGATGCGCAAGTCCGCCTTCAGAGGTGAAAAATTCCCATCCCTGAAGAAGCAAAAGCATCGTGGAAATAAAATCATACAGGAAAAGGCATATTTTACCTGAACCGAAATTTCTCAAAGTTATCGCTGGATATTTTGTTGTATAGTTTTCTCCGGAACGAGAAAAATCAAAAGCAAAAGCTCCATAATTTTCTCCCTGCTTCTGTTTTATTAAACAAACAGGCGGGAAAACCTGCAAAAAACTCGCTAAAATTCCATCGCAATCAAGCTTCATCAATGGGAAATGATGCGTGTACATTAGCTCATCGCCAAAATATTTAAGAACTCTTGATTCTGGTTGAAGAAAAACGACAATTTTCCCGTTTCGCGCGAAATCCAGAATCCGATCCACTTCCAAATCCTTCACATTTTCACTCACCAGAATCATATCAGCGCTTTCATCATCGGTAACCTGCGCAAGAATGCCAAGTCGTCGTATCATATCAAACAAATAATATTTTCTCCAGCTTTCTCCAGCAATCTTAATCTTCATATTCCTCCTTAAAGAGAAATTTCCCACAGGTATGACGCTCTATAAGGATTATCGTTCTCACAGGCATAAATTACGAAATCCTGAGTAATCGCTATGTCATGAACCTGCCAGCATTTCTCGCCGCCATATTCAATCTCGCCAAGCAGATGAAAACTGCCCTTGAATGGATCAAACCTAAGTAGCTGGCAATATCCTTCCTTCCCCACAACCCCATATGCGCAACCGTCAGGAGCCATTTTTAGAGAAGCAAGACGGCTTTTTCTGTCCTTAATTGGAGTACAAATATATTCTCCGTGGCCTGTCTCTGTATTAATCCTGAATATTGAACCATTTCCGCCGCTTGCAAACAATCCACAGCCAAGATTAAAAATTCCTTCCACCTTTACAAATCCATCGCCCTCAGGGTTTTCAAGACCATCTTTAAAATAAATCATCTTTTTTTTATCCGGATTAAACTTGCAAAGGCGATGTTCATCAGGTCCGGGTGAACTCTGCCATGGTCTTAAAATATTCCAGCCACACCAGACGCAACCCTGATTATCAATCTCTATATTTTCGCCCTGAGCAATACTGTAAGCGCTTCCGAAAACACCAAGTTTTTCGACCCTGCCCGAACTTATCTCATAACTGAACATCTCCTCTGGATTTAAGGTAATCCCGTAAATAATGCCTTTGTTATCATCAATGCAAATTGACTGGATATATGCGTGCGGCGCTGGAATACAAATTTTTTCGATTTTATTATGTAAAATGTCAAATCTTACAATTGCTCCGCCAGGAGCGTCGTAGTAGCTGTCAATGTCATGAAGTTGCGCAACAGCCCCATATAAACACTTATCTTTTTCAGAAAATACAAGTGAACGGTGAAATTTTGCATCATATTTGTCTTTTACTCTTTCATAACCGCAGGAGAAAAAAACTTTCTTAACCGTATCAAATCCGTAAAATATATCCGAATTGAATGATGTTAAACCCAGATATAAGTTTTTCAGGTCGTTTAAATAAAAACAACAATCAAAACTGATCCACCCATTTTTCCAGTCTGGATCTTTTATAAAATCCTCATAATGCCATCTGTTAATCACTTCGGTATACCAGTTAGAGAATCTGTTGTTTTTTAAAGGATATGCCTTTATCTTCATTTTTCACCCACTTTTTTTGACAAGTTCTGTTATTTTATGGAGAGCGCTGTAAAAACCGTCATAGATATCAATAATTTGACGGGCAATCTCCATTTCTTTATTCTCATAATCAAGCTTTGTGAGTTGAGCAAATTTCAAAGTGCAGTTGATCTCATCTTTCGTTAAAACGTCGTCTAATTCATTGAGTATAGTTGAAGGATCCTGGATCCTTTCTCCTGTTTTCAATTCCCAGAAAATTGAAAATGGCACAATGAAAAAATTTCTTCCAATACGTCTCATTTCATTTCTTATAAGATAAACACTATCAAAGTAATCAGGAGCATTGATATAGAAAAATAACCTGCCTTTCATAAGCCGCGCAAATTTTGCGTTTTCAAAAATTACCAGGTTTTTCTCAGTTTGCAAATTTCTCAAAACCTCTTTAAGCTGCCGGTCTGTTTTATTTTTAGCATCAGGGACCAAGGATATATTCTCTAAAATCTCTTTGAGAAGTTCTTTCAGTGTTTCAAACATTCTGCTCTCTAAGAATGACAGAGCCTTTTCCTGATACAATGATGGCTCTTCATAATGCCTGTCGACAAGATCAAGCATCTCACCAAATATTGCACAATGAGGAAATAACTTCTGAGCCAATCTAAAAGATTCCTTTTTACCCCTGACTGTTCCTTTTGTAATAATGGAAACAGCAGACTGAACAGGCGGGTTAAAATAATGCATAACTCTGCTATGAAGGGGATACTTGACGATAAATCTGCCCAGATTTATTGGCACATCTATATTTCTGTCATAAGGTCCGTAATAAGTTAGAAATTTTTTAAGATGGAAATATTCGTCCTTTAGATCCCATTTCCTTAATTCGATATGTGTCTTTGCTGAGATATGATTTCTCTCATTTGAGGTATGATAAAAGCTCCATTGTTTATACTCCGGGTAATATGTATTTTCACCTGTCAATTCCTGCCATGTGATGTTAATTCCTGGTAGATGTTCAAGAATTCTTATCCATTGTGGAAACCTTTTGCAAAGTTCAAGATGCACATTTCCAACAATCATTGACATATCACACCAGTCCTGCGCACCCATCTGGTCTGAACAAATGTATCTACTGTCAAAATCGCTCAAGCCAGGTATTAAATCTTCAAATTCCCATTTTCCTGCAATCGCTTCAATCTTTCCAAATCTATTTTTGCACTCCTGATAATATGTCGAAATAAAAAAAGCAAAGTCATTCTCTGGTGGAGCAGGTAATAAAGTCATTAAGAAATCTCCTTCAGGTATATTTCCCTTGATTGTTGAGATGAAAGATAACATGCCTCCATTAAAAGATTTGTCTTTGCGGCATCTTCCATTGATATAGCAGGATTTCTATTTTCCTTGATGGCGGATACAAAATCCTCTATTAATGGGTAATGCACATTTTTGTAATTTGGTTTTTCCACCTCTTCCACCTTACTGTCAGTGATCAAAGTAATCTTATCCCCGTCGTAAGGAATCCATCTTATCTTAGCCCGGGTTCCAATAATTTCAAATTCGTGCGCATAAGTTTTTGAATTCCAGTTAAAACTGGCTGTCACCAGCATGCCATTTTCATATTCCATTATTATGGCTGAGGAATCTTCGACGCTGTAATCAAAAACAATTTTTCGCATTTTTGCAAAAACACTGACAGGCAGTCCAAAAAGGCCAATCAAAACATCAAACATATGCGAGCCCATATCAAAAATAATTCCGCCTCCTGAAAGATCCTTTTGTGCCCTCCAGAATAACGGACTCTGTGGCAAAATTTGAAACCATGTGTGGTAGCATATCCTCGTCAACAAAATTTTTTCAAAGATACCCTTCGTTATCAATTCTTTCGTAAAAAGATATTTCGGAGAAAATCTTCTGAAATAGGCAGTGGTTGCTCGCACACCGGATTTTTGCGCGGCTTTTACAACCCTGATGGCCGATCTATAGTCAAGAGCAAGAGGCTTTTCGCATATCACATGTTTGCCTGCTTCTATTGCCGCAACTGTCTGTTCAGCATGAAGAAACACAGGCGTCGCAATATAAACAGCATCAACATCGGGATTTTCAATCGCGTCCTGAAAATTATCAGAATATGTCTGGCAACCGTAAAGTTCCGCCAGCTCCTTTGCTTTTGAGACATCTCTGTCAACAATAATTACAAGATCGCTCCGCGGTTCATCGAAAATGGCAGCGCACACTCTTTTCTTTGCAATTGTTCCTGCTCCGATCAATGCCCATCTTATTTTTTTCTCCATTTTTACCTCTATTTTCTTAGTTCATAAACTGTTTGCTTTATAGAGTACGCAATATATTCCAGATCCTCATATGTTGTGTTTGGAAAAACAGGCAAACTCAATACCTGAGATGCCACTTTAGCAGCGACAGGACAATCAGAACCATCATATCCCAGTGTGGCAAAAATCTCCCATTCCCATATAGGTGGATAATGCTTTGCTGTCTGGATCCCGTAATTATTCTTCAGATGCGCAGCAAAAAGATCAGCTTTTACCGCTAAAACATCGGTATTGATCCGGATAACATAAAGATGGCACGCATGATTTTCATCAATGCCGGGTGGCAAAATTATCTCATCGACATCCCTGAGCAATTCATTCAATCTCTGCATTCTTTCTCTTTTTAAACTGTTCACAAAATCAATTTTTTTAATCTGTGTTATGCCAGCAGCAAGCTGAACCTTTGTCATCCGGTAGTTAAATCCTATGCTCACAATGCGAAGTTTTTCTCCATACACATAACCAAATGTTTTTAGCTGTCTTACTCTTTCCGCAAACTGGTCGTCATCGGTCGTCACTGCTCCACCTTCTCCAAGACATGTCATATTCTTGTTACCCTGAAAACTGTAACAACTTGCCTTCCCTTTACCTCCGATGGGCATATTGTTGTGTTTTGCACCGACTGCGTGGGCAGCATCATAAATAACTGGAATTCCTGCCTCTTTTGAAATTGCATCAAAGGCGTCGATATCGCACGAAAGTCCAGCAAAATGGACAGGGATAATTGCTTTTGTTCTTTCAGTAATCTTTTCCCTCACCCTTTCAGGATCAAGATTGAGAGTTTCATGATGAATGTCGGCAAAAACGACCCTTGCACCCCTTGCAACTGCGGTGCCTGCTGTGCATACAAAAGAAAATGGTGTCGTGATTACCTCGTCGCCATCACCTATACCGAGCGCCATCATGCAACAATCAAGGGCTGTCCCACAGGAATTAACTGCCACTGCTTTTCTTGCTCCTTCGTGCGCTGCGAAAAGCTGTTGAAACTCATTTTCTTCAGGTAAAGGGAAAAAACTGCCCCTGCCATCACATACTTCTTTTATCACGCTGATTACAGCATCAAGGTCATCCTGTTGATACAAACCACCCATCGCCAGAAATGGAATCTGCTTTTTTTCCATAATTATCCTCCGATTGATTATGTTATACTATATTAGAATTTTCCGTTCAAGGAAATTTTTGCCTTTTGTTGGAAAAATTTGACTGTTGAAAAGGAGAGATATGAAACTTACCAATGGCATAATCTGCACTGAAAAAGGTTTGAAAAAAGGGCTTGATATCGTCATTAAAAATGAAAGGCTTTATCTTGAAAAATCCAGTAAAGCAAATACAGAGATAAAATCCATAGATCTCAAGGGCAAGTATGTCTTTCCTGGTTTTATCGAACTTCATACCCATGGCGCAGGGCTTTTCTCATTTTATGCCGGAAGATACAGTAATGAAAAAAAAGTGTTTGAGTCGTCCAGCGAGATTTATCAGGAAGGTCTTGAAAACTGGGCAAAACTCAGGGTAAAAACAGGCGCTACAAAACTTTACGCCTCAACAGCAGCAATTCCCTTGAAAAAAATCAGGTTTGCTCTCAAAGAACTTGAAAAATTCATAAAAAATAACAGTCATTACTGGATGGGCAAATTTTACGAAGGCGCAATGTTAGAAGGAACATTTATTAATCCAGCGAATCAGGGAGCAATGAATACAGAATATGTATTTGAACCTGATAGAACTGTTTTTGACGAAATAAATGAAACCGGCCTTGCGCGACTTGTCAATGTTCCGCCAGATCACGGGAAAAAAGCGGTAAAACTTACTGAATATCTTGTCTCAAAAGGCGTTTCTGTTGGCGCAGGACACACCTCTGCAACCTGCCGGCAGTTTAAGGAATCAATTGAAGCAGGCCTGAAGTATTTCATCCATTTTCTAAACGGACCGACAGGAAATATTTACAAAAGTTTTTTTGGCGGTGGCGCCCTTGAAGCAGCCCTTACGCTTGATATTATGCTAGAGCTTATTGTCGATGGATATCATATTGCTCCATGGTATATCAGGGAGGTTTTCGCAAAAAAAGAATCTTGTGACATTATGGCAATTACAGATTCAGTTTTTGTGAGCCAGTCGAAGGGGGTCAGAGAGTTTGAGTGCGATGGTATAAAAGGAACAGTTGATAAGGACTATAAATATGTTTATGTTACTGAAAAAGGGCCCACCACGCTTTACGGAAGCCTTGCCACGATTGATAAAGTATTCTCAAACCTGCTTTCATATCTGACAAAACCAATGTCAGGCATATGGCATAAAAAACATCCAGCCATTCCTTTTGAAAAGGCCCTATCCATTACCTCTGCCTGCTGTTCAACCAATATAGTGAAAATGATTAAGAAAAATAATGGAGACGACCTTAATACCGGTGAAATTAAAAATGGAAAGTTCGCTGATCTTGTGATTGGAGAAATAAAAGGCAGGCCAGGTAATTACTCCTTAAAGATTGATTCTGTATTTATCAGAGGAGAAAAGGTTATTTAACCTGTATAAGGGGAGATAATGGAAGATATCAAGGTCGCGGCAATCTCAATGCGAAGCAGACCCGCTAATCCACAGGAAAATTTCAAAAGGCATACTGAATGGTTAGAAAAAGCCGTTGAACATAAAGTTGACTGGTGTCTTTTTCCTGAAATGAGCATCACTGGTTTTTGCTTTGACAGAAGTTTTTTCGAGGCGAGCGAATACTTTAAAGGCCCATCAACACAAAAAATGATTGAAGCAGCAAAAAGATTCAATGTAACCATTGGCTTCGGAATTGCAGAAAAAGATGAGTGTGATATTATAAGAAACACCTATGTTTTTGTTTCACCTGATGGATTTTTAGGAAGATACAGAAAAACTCATATTCCGCCGCTTGAATACACAATTGAAGCAGGTGCTGATGATTTCACTGTTATAGAAACAAAAAAGGCAAGAGTTGGGGTTAATATATGTTTTGACAACTGGTTCTGTGAATCGGCAAGATTATCATATCTTAATGGCGCAGAAGTGATAATCGCGCCATTTTATATGTGCTGGGGATCAGATAATATAAAAACAAATCCACTCAAAGCATATGATGACTGGAGGGAACTTGCGTTAATAAATTTCAGAGCAGCCGCCTGGCAGAATGGAGTTTATCATATTACAATCAATGCATGCGGACCTGTGAATGAAAAAGGAGTCGAGTATTATGGAGTGCCCCTTGTGATGGTTATCAATCCTTTTGGTGAAATCGAAGCGGAAACAAAACCAGGCCAAACAACAGAACAGATGATTATACACACACTCAAGGCAGAAACGCTTAAAAGAAGAAGGTCTGATCCATTGTTTCATCCGAGATACAGAAGACCTCTTATATACAAAAAGATTTCATCGTAGAAAATTTTGACAAATTTCTGAATTCAGTGAAAATTAGAAATTAAAGGAGGCATCATGCACAAAAAGATTCTGACAGGTTTTTATCTTTTCTTGCTGCTGGCTGTCTCAAAGCTGTTTTCAGCTGAAACCCTTGATTTTGCGCCACCGAATCCTGAATTTGTGAAAAAGTCCACATTTGACTCTCAGCAAATAATATCCCCTGTTCCAATCTCCCTGCCATCTGCTCTTTATTCTTCTGCGCCATCCTCATTCGACCTTCGTTCATATAAGAAAGTTTCGCCTGTAAAAGATCAAAAAACAGCAGGAAGCTGCTGGGCCTTCGCCACATATTCATCCCTTGAATCATATCTTTTGTCAAACAACGAATCAATGGATTTTTCAGAAAATCACATGAAAAACATTTTAAGCTCCTCCTATGCAGAAGGATTTGACAGGAAAGCGTCTGATGGGGGCAACCATTTTATGTCAACTGCCTATCTGGTAAGATGGTCAGGTCCAATTTTAGAATTTTCGGACCCATATGAGGCAAATTCATCCAGTTCTCCTGAAAATCTGCAACCCGTAAAGCATGTTCAGGATGTCGTGTTTTTGCCTGATAGAAAAAACTCACTGGACAATAACGCAATAAAACAGGCAGTGATGAAGTATGGAGCAATTTATACGACAATGTATTACAACAATGCCTATCTTGCAAAAGGGAAAAACTATTATTATAGTGGTTCCAGCGTTTCAAACCATGCAGTTTCAATCGTTGGATGGATTGATAATTACAGCCGAACAAATTTTTATGGAAGTGCTGCCGGGATTCCACCAGGAGACGGTGCTTTCATAGTAAAAAATAGCTGGGGGACTTTGTGGGGAGAATCAGGATACTTCTACATCTCTTACTATGACACCAACACAGGGAAAAACTGCGCTGTTTTCAATAATGCAGAACCTGTTGACAATTATAACCTGATATACCAGTATGACCCGCTCGGGTGGGTCACTTCAGCGGGATTTGGTGATGATACAGCACATTTTGCCAATGTTTTTACTGCGACCCAATCAGGATTAATACAGGCGGTTGGATTTTACACTCCTGTTTTGAACTCGCAATATGAAGTAAAAATATACAAGAATGTTTCTGATTCTTCACCTGTAGATGGCTCATTGCAAACAATAAAATCAGGCACTATTCCAGACCCCGGATATCACACAGTAAAGCTTCTCACTGATGTACCTGTTTCAAAAAATGAAAAGTTTTCTGCTGTCGTGAAATTGAAAACCCCAAACCACAATTATCCAATCCCAATGGAAGTACCAATCGCAGGTTATAGCAGCAAGGCAATAGCATCTGCCGGACAAAGTTTTGTGAGCAATGATGGAATAATATGGAGGGATATTACATTATCAAGGCCTGGCTCAAATGTTTGCATAAAGGTTTATGGCACAGCCTCTGGACTGGAACTTGTCTCTCCAAATGGTGGCGAACAATGGGAACAAGGAAGCACAAAGACAATTATATGGAAGTATGCCGGTAAAATTAAAGGGAATCTAAAGATTGAATTATTGAAAAATGACATGTTGATCTGTGTTATCGCTTCAGGGATTCCGATTGGAAGTAATGGCAGCGGTTTTTATCAGTGGAAGGTTCCTGCAAATATATCTGAATCTGATGATTATAAAATCCGTATCTCAAGCACTGTAAGGGATATCGCAGATTTAAGCGATTCGACCTTCTCAATTATTTCCGGAAGGATTGTGGTTGAGAGTCCATCAGGCTCTGTAAGTTTTTCTAAAGATACACAACAGTTGATCCAATGGAAGTGCTATGGAAATGTGGGTAGTTTTGTAAGAATTGAACTGCTGAAATCCGGACAATTTGTTAGCACGATTTTTTCTACTGCGTCAACAAGTTCAAATTCGACCGGCTCCTGCGTGTGGAAGATACCTTCGTTTCTTGCGCCCGGCAATGACTATTCAATAAAGGTCGTCAGTACAACAAACCCGAAAATTTATGGGGTAAGCCAACCATTTACTATCGCTGGACCTTCAATAACATTAACATCGCCTGGTGCTGAAGAAGTCTGGTACACAGGCACATCGCAGGAAATTTCATGGACATATTCAGGAATTTATCCGGTCTATGCAAAAATTGAATGCCTGCAGGGTACTTCTTCTTTTACCATTGCGCAGGTTTATCTAAATAAAAACAATGGCTCCTATCTCTGGTATATACCATCAAGTTTACATGCCTCTGAAAACTATAAAATACGGATTACCGCAACAAATGATCCATTCATAACTGATACCAGTGATGCCCTGACAATTTCAAACGGCTCAATAAACTTGATCACGCCTTCTGGTAACGAAGTATGGACAGTCGGTGAAACAAAAAATATTGTGTGGACATATAAAGGAAATCCAGGGACAACTCTTAGAATTGAACTTTATAAGGGTTCAAAGTTCCTCGGACTTATTGGAACAAAATCCCCTGGCTATGGTGGAACTGGTTCTCTGTTATGGAAGATACCTGCGGGCTTGAAATCCGGCTCTGACTACAAAATAAAAGTTGTCAGTGTTTCAAATGCTAGTGTCAGTGCGACAGGAGATTATTTTTCTATCATCGCAAAAACTGCAGTAGACAGGCTTATTATCGATAGAAGCCAGTATGAACAAATATACAACTGCGGTGATTATGAATAAAAAGGGAGGAAATTTATGTTTTATGAAATATCTCGAATAAGAAATGGTAAAACACAGAGATTTTCATCATGGGATACTTCTGGAAGAAACAGGGACTTCTGGGTAATTCCTGCAAAAACTGCAAAGGTGCTGGCAGATATTAAAGGACCGGGAAAAATAACCCATATCTGGATGACCCAGACAAATCATTACAGGGAGTGCCTATTAAAAATTACCTGGGACAATGCGCCTTATCCTTCAGTGCTTGTTCCACTTGGGGATTTTTTCTGCCTCGGTCATAGCATTGTCAATTCTTTTCAATCAATTTTTTTTACAGCTTCAACGCGGCACAATAATAGGTTCAGCATGGGCTGCGCCCTTAATTGCTATCTTCCGATGCCATTTAGAAAAAGGGCTGTTGTTGAATTAGTAAATGAAAGCAACCAGGACCACTATCAATATTTTTATATTGACTATGAAACATATGACAACCCTGATGAAAACCAGGCATATTTACATGCAGAATTCGCAAGAGCATATCCTTTTGGCGGCTGGGGACATGAAATCAAAGTGAACACGCCTGAAGCAAATGTCGTAAACAAAGAAAAAATCGCATGGGAAAACAATTATGTGATTCTTGAAACAAAAGGGACAGGTCATTATGTCGGCTGTAATATCAGTGTTACTAACTTTCAGGGGACCTGGTGGGGAGAAGGCGATGATATGATATGGATTGATGGATATAAATGGCCACCAGACCTTCACGGAACAGGAAGCGAGGATTATTTTAATCAGGCGTGGGGAATGCAGAAAAACGCGTTTTTGAGAAATGGCTCCTCAATCCACGAAGAAGACACAGGCGGCTATCAAACATCATACATCTTTCATGTTGAAAATCCTGTAAGATTTCAAAAAGAAATAAAGGTTACCATAGAACATGGACACGCAAATCATCTTGCAAATGAATATTCTTCTGTGGCTTACTGGTATTCAAAAGAACCAGCAAGAATTAAGGAGGTTCCGCCTGTGGAAAAAAGACTGCCTGTAATGAAAGATCACCATGGAAAATGGTTACTTGACCCATCCAGACAGATTAAACCCAAACAGGTGAAAATGACAGATGAAATGAAAAGAATGAAAAAAAGATGGGCAAAATCAGCCGGTGCGAAAAAGTAAGAATTTAGTATGAACATTTACAAAAGAAATATCAGCTATAAAGATTTGACGCTTAATTATAAGAGAACAATGCTTGTGCTTGAAGGCAAATATGTAAGGAAACTCGATTACGATAAATTACCTGTGATCAAGCCACTTCGCCACATTGTATTAAGTGATGAACATCCTGAATGGAAATTTCAGCTCCATAATTATCTTCTTTATCATGAAAATCGGTTCTGGTGTATGTGGAGTTTTGGACCCGAGGAAGAAGCCCTTGTAGGCCAATCAGTTGTTTATTCCACAAGCAGGGATGGAATAAACTGGGAAAAGCCACAGATTCTTGCTGAACCCAGAGACAAAGGATACGGCTATATTGCGCGTGGTTTCTGGGTTTATAAAAATAATCTTCTTGGGCTTGCAGCATACTTTACAGGACCAGGCGCTTTCGGAGAAGGAAAAAAATTGTCGCTTCACGCATACAGGTGGCATTACAGAAAATGGAAATTTACCGGAGTTGTTTTTGATGATGCTATCAACAACTTTCCACCCCAACTGCTGGAAGAAGGCAAATGGATGATGACAGGAAGGGATGTTTTGATGAATGTCTATTCACTTATTGGCGCAGAAAAATCTTTTGATGAATGGAAGAGTTATCCGGTTGTAAAGCAGAAAAATAAATTCAATTTTCTTCCAGATGAGCCATTCTGGTGGAGGCAGGATGATGGAAATTTAGCCATGCTTTTAAGGGACAATAGCGGCAAGCGTAAAATTTTCAGATGTTTCTCCATGGATGATGGAAAAACCTGGACCGAACCTGTAAAAACAAACTTCCCGAACGCGACAACCAAGTTTTTCGGATTAAAAACAAGCAGAAACTACAGGGTCTTTATTTCTAACGCAAACAGAAATATGAATGTTCTTCGAAAACAGATGCACCTATCAATCACACATGATGGCAGAATCTTCACTCATATGGCAAGAATTGATATCCCGAATGATGAAGGATCAACCCTTCAGTATCCGCACGTTCTTGAGTATCAGAGAAATCTGCTTGTAGCATTTTCAAGAAAAAAAAGAATAATAGAACTCATCATAGTACCGCTTGAAAGGATAGAAAAACTTTTTGCAATTTAAAAAAGGGAAAATATGAAAAAAACTGTTTTCTTGATGATTATTTTTTTAAGTACCGGTTTGTTTTGCGAAGAAATTTCTCTGTTCAAACAGGAAATATTCCCTGTTTCAAATCCGGGTTTTGAAAATTTAGCAGCTGGCTGGAATATCAAACCAACAGAAAAAAAAGAACCAATGCCTGACATTATTTTTTCATTTGAAAATATCTCCTATGAAGGTCAGTATTCTTTTGCCATAACGCTGAATAAAAGAAAAGCAACATACATACCGCGCGCATTTCAGGTTGAAAAAGGGAAAAAATACTATGTGAGCGCAAGGATAAAAACAAAAGGAGAAATTACAGGCGCAATTCGTGTGGTCTATGGAGCCATTGGCGAACCATATTCAAACAGGATAGGCCCGGATTCTGACTGGACAGTAGCTGGTTTGACTTTTGTCGGAGGAAAACACGTCTACGGTTATGGTGAACCAAAAAACCCTGATCCAAACATTTCTTACTGTGAATTGCGGCTTGAAGCAAATGGAACCGGAACGGCTTATTTTGATGATATCAGGGTCTATGAAATGAAAGATTACGGGATATATGTGAGAGCCAGCATCAATCAGCCTGAAGGAAAACAATACAGGTTAAAGATTCACGGACTTTACGGACCGCCAAACTGGTATTTTACAATATATCCTTTGAAAGATGCGCTCTCGTCAGGGTCAATGAGCAACTGGATAAATCTTGCGGACTTCGACCAGTTTAAAGGCAGGGGAACTGTTTATGCGGGATTTCACTTTGAACCTGTATTGAAAGAAAAGTTTGATTCTATAAATGCAGCCATCGAGTTTGCGTATATGCCTGATGAAAAATGTGTCATAAAAAGATTCGCAAGGACGACTCCTGGAAACATCATTGGACTTATGATACCGAAAAGTGAAAGCAATCCTGAAAATTTTATCAGTGGCTTCAGATTTCTTGATGATGACATCATAGAAAGGAACCAGTTTTTGAAATCATTGAATCCGCCGGCTGTAAATCTTAAAAACTTCTATCTTGAGGCTCATCTGAAGGGCTTTAATTATGTTTTTTCAGATCCGGTAATGGTTGAAACAGAAATCAAGACACTGAAAATAATGGGATTCAATGCCCTTGATACACAGTATTCAGGTCTTGCAGGAGTCTACAGAGAAATCGCTGAGAAATATAACATCAGGCAAACCCATCATACATTCCGAATGAGCGCTCTTCCGAAAGACCCAATAACAAAAACCAATGTCTTTGATATTGAAAAAATAAGGCAGGCATGCTCATCTTTCATTGAAAAAACACTGGAAAGTCTAAAAAGCCAGGATCCTGACCAGATAAAACTGATTAAGTTTATTGATACCGGCGATGAAATAGCAGGCGAAGTTTTTTCCGGAATTGAGTATGAAAATGGATATAAACAATACCTTAAATCTCAGGGCTTAAAACCATCAGACATCAGAGTAAAAAGCTGGGATGAGATAAAAACATATGGAAGCTGGAACTGGAGGGATTCATGGAAGATGAGGCCGACTGACAGGACTGCTGTTGATTCATGCATAAACTACTACTGGACATTAAGGTACTGGAACTATGCGACAGCAAGGGTCTATAGAATTCTTGCTGAAGAAATCATAAAGAGAATGCCAGAAGTAACTGTTAGAGTAAACTTTGGTCCGCCATGGGCATATGGATATTGTTCATATATGAGAGGAGCAGAAATATGGGAGTTTGCAAGGCAAAACAGCGTTACTGACTTCTGGAATGAGGACTGGTTAAACACAGGTGGATGGAGGAACGCAGGAATACAGATGGTTTCCTATCTTGTTGATTTAAGCCGTGGCTGCGCAAAGATCAATAATGCTGAAGTTAGCGCTTTTGTTATGCCAGTTGGCGGTGAAAGCAATATTCAGCTCAAGCTTGCCAGTGTTATTGGCAAGGGCGCAAAAAAGATTGATGTGTATCGCTATGGACCTGCCTATTATTCGCCTGATAACTGGTCGCAGAACAAGGATATGTCTTCTGGCATAGCAAAATTCACAAGGGTCCTTGAAAAAGTTGAAGAAACTGCCTTTTACGGGAAACCAAGAAATCCTGAGGTTGCGATAATCTGGTCTGCGAGTGAACCTGTCTGGAGCACTGACGACGCAAGCATGTGGAATAACCAGCTTATTTATCTTGCGCTTTTACATAAACAGATTCCAGTTGATTTTGTCGATGAGTTTGAAATTGAAAAAGGAGCTTTGAAAAACTATAAGTGCGCTATTTTGAGTTCTCAATATCTGAGAAAGGAAGCAAAGAAGGCGATAATAAACTGGGTTAACAGCGGCGGAAATCTATGGATTGATGGGCTACCTGCAACAGGCGACCAGTACGGTCAAAAATGTGATTTGATGCTTCCATTGATAGGTATAGATGACATAACTGTTGTCGATAGCGCAACAGGCAGGTCATTAAATCCTCAAAATGGAGTCAGCCCTGCGATAATAACAGGACAAATCACTTTAAAAAATTCAGATGAAACAATTGAAGGCGCTGGAAGAAAAATCTCATTTAAGATAAAAAACCCGGCAAAAACAAAGGTTATCGGAGAATGGGAGGACGGCTCGCCTGCGATAATTGAATCCAGAACCGGAAAAGGCAGGGTTTTTTATACAGGCACTTATGCAGGGCACAGCTATAATGCGCCTGTAGAAAGGATACCGGGAAAGATTGAATCAGGATACAGGGAAAAAGAAAGGAAGATTATCACTGATTTTATCCTGAGCTGCGGAATTCAGAGACCTGTCTGGTGTGATGTTGATTGCATTCAGGCAGATTTGCTTGAAAGCGAAAAAGGAATCGTAATTGTCCTTTCAAATTATTCAGGAAATCCGCAGAAACTGGTCAGCGTAAATGTGGACGCAAGAAACAATATTACAAGTGTTGAATCGGCGCAAAATGGAAAACTGGTGTTTACTCAGGATGCAAAAACCAGAATTGTTACTTTTAAAGTCCCGCTGGATACTTTTGATTTTATTGTTTTGAAATAAAATGACAAAGAATTTCCTTGAAATAGTTCTCTTTGGAGACTCAATGGCGTGGTCTCCAGGCGTAGCCGTAGGAAAAAGATATGCTGATTTTATTGAAGAAAAGATCAGCTCTGCGCTTGGCGAAAACTGGATTGTTGATGTTGCAGCATGCGGAGACGGCGGAAACACAGCGCAGGAAGGATTTGAAAGATTGGAAAGAGATTGTATTTCATACCAGCCGCATATTGTTGCGCTGAGTTTTGGAGCAAATGATTCAATCAGGGCGCCTGATAGAGAACAATTCAAATTTTTTTACAGAAAAATAATAAACCACATAAAACAAAACGCGACAGAACACATCATTCTCGAAACAATTCCCACTCTTGATCCAAAGTTGCACAGCCAGAGAAATAACCCTTTAGCGCTTTTCTATGGAGGGCTTGAGGCATATGTCGAGTTTTTCAGCCACTCTTTTATAAGGGAAACAGGTAAAAATGAAAACATACTGGTTCACGATAGATTCAAAATTTATCATCAGGAGATTGAAAAAGAACCAGAATTAAGAGAAAAATGGATTCAAAAAGACGGAGTGCACCTTACAGAACAGGGCAATGAATTTTTTGCGCACAGTCTTGTTTCCATTATTTTGCCAATTGTCCCTCAGATTCATCAGGTTTTTGTGAATGCTGAAAATTTTCTCCAGCAAGCGCAGCTTAACCCTATTTATATTGATTGTCTTTCGGCATTGAAAACAGGCAATCTGAAAGAATATCTTTCTCAATCCCAGAATCTAAAACGGTTGATGCTGCAAAAATCAAGGTCATTCAGCCGCAGGGCAATTGCATTTTCAGATAATGAAAAAGTAAGAAATGAAGCAATGATTGTTGAATGCTTCGCCTGTGGATTTATGGCAGCTGAAAAAATTTTCAATACGCAGGAAAAAGTCATAATAGAAAAAAGCAGGCAATGGGCAATTCTACAGCTTGAAAAAATTTCTGACGACGCTGCTGCAAAAAAGCTAATTGAATATCTTTTCCCCGCGTAATGCGAACCTGCATTCAAAATTGCAGCGCAGAGTGCGAAGGCTTCCAGTTTCTATTTATTAAGATAAAGGCGCAACCGGTCTCTGGGAAGCGGGAAAAGAATTTAAAAGATCCCTGTTCCCTTTACTCTTCCTTCTCCTCCCCAACACCTCTTTTATATTCACTATTTTCTCTTTTCTAAAGGGGAATGGCAGGGGGATTTTGCCGCAATTTGAAAATTTGACTTTCTGCAAATAGTATATTAACATCTAATCAAAAGGCGCGCGCGCATATATTGAAAGGAGGTAGATATGCGAGGCGGTGGCGGTTCTCCTTTACAGAGCGTGCTTTCCAGCAGGATGAAGTTATGTCATCCGGGCAAGTCCATAGCTAACCAACTATCTCCATAATCCATTACCATACCGGATTAACCTGTGTATCAGAGATATACGACATTGCATATTTCCAGCCACACCGGCTATTGACAGAATTATAGTGGTCCGGTAGAATAAAGGTATGAGGAAAATAACTGATTTCTATAAAGGGCTGGCAAAAAAAAACAGGATCATTTTCTGGTTTTGTTTTGCGGTAATTCTCCTTTCTCTTTTCGCCATAGGAAAAACCATCTATAGAGCCAGTGTTAGCAAGAATCCAACTGTTGAAAAATATACCAGGCAGATCCGGAGCAAAGATTCCTCACAGAGGGAAACAGGCGTGTATACCATTGGCCTTTACAGAGTAAAGGAAATGGCTGATACCCTTGAAACAATAATAAAACAGGACCCTGAAATAAAAGTGAGGCGGGTTGCTGCTTGGTCCCTTGGAAATATTGACATCGACAGACTTGTGAAATTTCTTGACTCACAGGACGGAGAAATAAGAAATATTGCTATGGAGGCACTAATCAAACTGGACAGAAATAACGTCTCATATATGATGGATAGATTTTCAGGCGAGGATATTGAAACAAAGAAAAAGATTCTTGGCATAGTAGATTCGCTAAGAAAACAACAATTTAATGACAATCTTATGGAAATCGCTGAAAACCAGCAGGAGAATATGGAAATAAGAACTATGGCTCTCGATGTTCTAAAACACACAGGAACAATGGAACTTGAAGGAAGATTAAATGCAATATTCTACAATGATCCAGAAATGCAAATTAAAGAAACCGCGAAACAAACGCTGGATTTTATAAAGAATAAGGAGAAAAACAAATGAAACGAGGATTCACTCTGATTGAATTGCTCGTTGTAATAGCCATAATAAGCATGCTCGCAGGCCAGATTATGCCGTCCCTTTCAACAGCCAGGGAAAAAGGGAGACAGGCAAACTGCATAAATAATTTCCACCAGATAGGAATAGCGATAGAAATATATTATCAGGATTATGACGATTATCCGACATGGCTTTCCACAATGGTGCCTTCTTATTTGCAAACAGACAAAATTTTTATATGCCTTACAGACAGATACAGGGGCTCATCAGGACACGGAAACGCTCAGTTTCCAAGATGCAACGACATACCACCCAGCCAGATACCTGGATACAGCCCGCCCTACGCGGCTGAATTTGCTTACAGAAACCCGAATGTGACCGCCTGCAGCTATACATATGAATTCAGCCCCTGTGAATGTGAGTGGTTTATGCAGGGATACGCAAACGGCACTTACACTGACACTGACCTGAACCAGGCAGACACAAACAGGGATGGAAGCGTTTCGTGGAAAGAAGCAAAACTGTGGCAGGCAAGTTTCCAGGGTCTTTCTGACACATTGCCAATAGTAAGATGCTTCTGGCATTATTACAATTTTAAACAAAAGGTATTAAATTTAGCTTATAAAGATTATCATGTTTTTACAAGCAGACCTTACTGGGAAAACTCTTCTGATTGAATTATCTGAACATTTTCATAACATCTTTCGCCAGTAGCATATCAAGATTGAAAAGATTATCCCACCAGAGAGAAAAGGACTCTTTATCCCCGATCCATTTCAGATAATAGTCCTGCAAATGTCTTTTTAATTTTTCTGATTCTTTAGACGCATCAAGAAATCTGCTTTTCATTCCATTTTTCAAATCTGATGGCATTTCATTTCTTGTTGAATACCACCACCTTGCCTCATCAATGACAGACCTGACCATTGACTGTAAATACTCTGCTTTAAGACACAATGCAAGACCTTCTCCGAAACATCCGGAAACATTCTCTTTTTCAAGTATGTCAATAACATTTGCTATGGTTGTTGTTTTGCCGCGCGAAGAAGCAGAAGAAATAATCCAGCAGATGTCATCAAAAGTCCAGCATCCAGCATAAATTTCCGGCATATCAAGTTCACGGGCGATTTCTCGAGCATTCTTTCTGAAATGCTCGGGTTTAGTTTCTCCGCTATAAGAAACCCTTGCAAATTGCACAAGATTATAAAGAACGGTTGTCCAGGGAGCGTTTACTGGCGCAAAAGAATGGCCCCTTGCCCAGAGCGTTCCTAATACACCTTCCCCACCAAGTGAAATGAGGATATCGCACATACCTAACGGATTCAATACACCCCTTACAAAATTCGCATGAAGTTGCATATCCGCGCTCATATAAAGGCCACTGGCTGCCCACAAGGGTCTTTTTGTTTTTGCAAGCAATCTGACCTGCGCAAAGCTGACTGGATATCCTGACTCTTCATCCATAACGATATTTTTAATTTCTTTACTGCCAAGATCTTCAAAAAATTTGCCTGAATCTGGAAAATCCAGAATCGGTTCTGGATCTGTGTATCTGTTATAAAATTGTTTTTTTGAAGGTCTGAATCCTTTGTAGATTACAAATTTTGAGGTTTTTCCAATGGAAGAATAGTCCCACGGAATAAGAACAACCCTTTTATCAATCTTCCTGATAAGGTCAAACCTGCCATTTCCAATTAACATATCAGCCCATGCCACAGGAATCCTGCCGCGTTTGAAAACCTGATCACAGACAAACATAAAATGTTCAAGATATAACTCAATTTTTCCGCCAATTTTTTTCATTCTTTTCGAACAGACATCGCACAGACCAAGCTGACGCGTTTCATCCTGACCGATATGAATGTATTTAGATTCCGGGTGGAGATAACAGACATAATCAATTAATTCCTCAATGTATTTTCTAACATAACTGTTTGATGGACACAGTTGAGAAGGATACTTCGGGTTTTCAAAAAGGTTTTCTGTTGTCTTCAATCTTGAAAGATATTCAACATGCCCGAATGTCTGAACAAGAGGAACCCACTCAATTCCAAGAGATTTGGCCTCCTCTAAAAGAAATTTTATCTGTGACTCTGTGTATCGCTGGTGCCGCGGGAATTGCTCTGATAGCACAAGATATGGAATCCTGTGTTCATATTCCACAACCACCCCGTTAATTCCCCACCTCGCAATCTGCTGGAGGAGCGAAGAAAAAACATTAAATGGAATTTTTGGCCCTTTAAGATCAATATGGAAAAATCTGTTTTTGATTGCAGGGATTGAAATTTCTCTTCTCCAGAGTGGAAGTTTATTTTTTTCGCTGAATATCATTTTTTGTCTCCCTGTCAGAAAAAAACTAAAAAGGAAACCATGAAATTATTTCATTCGCGATAACCTCATGACCCATACGCGAAGGATGATTAATCCACGACATCAATTCTTCAAAAGGAAGTCCTGAAATTACCGCTCTTTCAAAAGCAAAAAACACATCAACAAGTCCAACTTTTTCTTCTCTGGCGATTTTTTTAATATGGTTATGTTGAGCCATAATTGACATCTCTTTTTGCCAGTATTTTCATCTTAAACGGTTTGATTGAAGAACAAACTTCACTCTCACAGATTCATTGCTTCGTCAATCATAGCATATAAATTTTCAGGCTTTACATCTGCCTGGATCGTGATTCCTGGTTCAAGAATATATCCACCGCCTTTGCCCATTGTCTCTTTCAGATGCTTTACTTCGTTTCTGACTTCCTCAGGTGTTCCAGTAACAAGAAGATCCTGAGTTCTTATCCCGCCGCAAAAGCACAAATCCATCCCGAATTCCTTTTTAATGTAAAATATATCCATCGCCTCTGGCTGAATGGGATGAAGAATATCAAGACCAAGTTCAATCAGGTCCGCTATAATTGCGCTAATGTTGCCGCAGGAATGCAGAAAAATCCTTTTCTCTTTTTTCTGGCCATATTCAAATATTTCTTTTAGCAATGGCTTTATGAATTTTCTCCACAAAGAAGGCGAGATAAGCATATCCTTTTGAGTTCCATAATCATCGCTGATCGCTATTGCTTCAAATTCAAACCTTTCAAAAAGAATTTCCATTGTTCCTAAAACATAATCAGCAATTCCCCTCAAAAGATCCATCACAAAGTCAGGATTCAGTATGATATCGGTAAGCAAATTTTCCATACCCCTCATAAAGGTCGCTCTTTCCCAGAGGTCACCAGCCCATATGATTCTGTAGTGGTCTTTCTGCTGTTTACACCATATCTCAATATCTTCAAACCTGTATGGAAGGCCTGGCTCTGGGAATCTGTATCCTGATAGAACAGGTTGTTTAAGAACAGGACCTTCAGGGGAACCTCTGTCTATTTCGTTTGTTGACCACACAACGCCGAATTCATCAACTGCTGTGGGACCAAAAATCTCACAAGATGCATACAGGGGTTTAATTGATTTTGGCGAACTCATTCTTAATGGCAGACAAATAGCGTCTCCAATCGGACTTCCGTATCTTTGCTCTGCGATTTTTAGCGAAACTGGAGAAAACATAAAGTTGTACGGCACAGGCATCTCTTTGTGATTAATCACTGTCTCTATCCATTTTTTGTCATCTTTTGGTCTCATGGATTATTAGATTACCATAGAAATTTTTGTTTTCAAGATTGTTTGCCTGTTTTGTGTTATATGGTAATATAAAAACCGCCGTGAAAGAAAACAGATTGTTCAAACTTATTCAGGAAAAAAGGCCTTCTCTTGGCGGATGGATATGTCTTGGAGATCCGGGCGTTGCAATCATTATGGCAAACGCTGGCTATGACTGGCTTCTGATAGACAATGAACACCACCCTTTCACAGAAACACAGATTCAGACAATAATCTATTCTCTAAAAAATACGCAAACAACCCCGATAGTCCGCGTAAGAGGAAACGACCCATCTCATATTAAATGGGTACTCGATGCCGGCGCTGGCGGAATAATGGTGCCGATGATTGAAAACGCAAACGATGTGAAAAAAGCCATTTTATATTCAAAATATCCGCCGATTGGAAATCGAGGATACAGTCCTGTAAGGGCAACTGACTTCTGGGCGTTCAAACAGGAATATGAGGAAAGAGCCAACAAAGAAATCCTTTTGATATGCCAGATTGAACAGGCATCAGCCGTAGATGAAATTGAAGAAATCGTCCAGCTTCCTGTTGACGCAATATGGATAGGATACGCGGATTTATCCTTTTCAATGGGGCACAGGGGAAATTTCAAACATCCTGATGTACAAAAATGCATAGACAGGGTTATTCAGGCAGCCAATAAATATGGAAAACCCTGGGGTATGCCGGCAGCGACACCTGAAGATTTCGCCTTGAGGGTAAGCCAGGGCGCTCTTTTGATGACATCGGGTTCTGATGTTTCTTTTCTTATCTCTGGCGCCAGTGAAAGAGTCAAGATGTGTCGCAGGGCAATAGAACAAAAATAAATTTATGCCTTCAATCCGGCCTGATTGAATCTTTTTGCTGTTTTTATCGCGTCCTTTACCGCGATGCCAGCGCCACCGACCATTAAAATAAGCCCTACCAAAGTCATCGCAACAAATTTCTTCGGAATATATTTTGAAATTGTTTCTTTTTCTGTTTGCTTGCCTTCCTCCTTTGCCTTCTGTTCTTTTTCAACTTCCTCCATAACAACCCCTTCCTCAGTAAGCGGCACAGGTTCCTCTGAAGAAATGCTCATTCCTTCAGAAACAGTACTCATCCGGTAGCCGCCCGCAAATGCTCTCACTTCTTTAATGGTTGCCACCAGACCCCAGACAAAAAGAACCAGTCCCACCACGACCGTGATAAAAAACATAGCGCCCTTTCCAAACTGGCCATTGTACACCTGACCCAGTCCCGGACAAAGAACCGAAAGCACAGCCGCTGCTCCTGATGATTTTTGCTCGTACTTTCTTCTCACGGATGCCCTTATCTCTTCTTCTTCAATAATTTTCGCCTTTTCTTCTTCATTCAGGATACCCATAATCGCCTCCTGAAGGTTAATTGTAAAATTATTCGTATGCCCACTTTACTGTTTTTATCTCATCATAGATTTCCTGCAGGATTTTGAAATTCTTTGATATGGGCATTGTGATGAAAAATACCTCAATGTAATCACCTTTTTTTAATTGCTTCTTCTGGGGAACCGAATTAATGAAAATAAAATCCTCTCCCTTGCCAAGCAAACCCGCGCATATCAGCCCTGCTCCTTCACCTTTACCGTCATGTGCATACAACCAGTTAACCACACCAATCTTATTACTTTGAGTACTTTTCAGTGGACCAAGTTTATAATTCATAACCTTGCCTTCTTTTGGATAGGCATAGTATTTGAATCTATTGGCTTCAGAATTGCCTTCAAGCCCCCAGTTAATTCCACAGACATGGGTTCCTTCTCCAAGGTAAACAAACCGTGAATCAACAGCAAGAAATGGCTGTCCTTTTCTTGTTTCGAGAAAAACTATGTGCTCATAATCATTGTCTATTTCACCTTTCTGATTTTCCATAACAAACACTGCCCTGACGACTTTTCTGTCTGGTTTGTTCACTACAACTTTTGCCTCTTTGAGTTTTTTGACAGTAAGGTCTTTGTTTGCGGTAAAGTCCTTTGCCGCAAAATACATCATATAGCCGGCTGAATGAATTCCAGTGGATGAAACATCATAAAGCGCGCCCTCTGTCGCAATCAAAACATCGTCTTTCTGAATTTCAAAATAGAGCTCTCTTGCGGCAAAAGCATTCCAACTGCATCCTATAAACAATACAAAAGCTGCAGTTATTAAAATCATTCTTTTCATATGCACATCCTTGCTGAAAAACATTTCTATTTCTATTCTATCTCAATTTTCCTGAGCGTATAACATCACAGGCGCAGTAATACCGCCTGTTCCAAGTTCATTCAATTCCTGGTTGGTAATTTTTACTGCTATAAAATTTTCTTTTCCGAACTGAACAAAATCAGTGATTTCAAACTCAAAGGGTACAAATGCTCTTCCATGGCTTGTGCCCACAAGATTACCATTAATCCATACCTTTGCAAGTTCATCGACCCCACCAAACCATATAAAGATCTTCTTACCCTTGAATTTTTCAGGTATCATCACAGAACTTCTGTACCAGGCATCACCTTTGTAATATCTCAACCCCTGATCGCTCCAGGAAAGGGTTTTTGTTTTTATCTTCAACCAGTTCCCGCCAATTTTCCCCGCCCTAAAATAACCAAGATCTTCTCCGACACCAGCGGGGTCAATCTGGAAATCCATTTCATCCGGCAGGCCTGCGATGAAAACATTTTTCCCTGTGGTTCTCTCATATCCCTGCTCAATACAGGGAGAGAAGAATCTCTTCATATAAGAAGTCGCGGCTTTTTCATAAAACATCTTTGGCTCGTATTGAAACGCCTTCTTTTGAATTTCCTGAAGATTTTCAAGGTCTTTTTTTGCAGCAAGAAAATCAAATCTATTTCTGTTTTCCAACATCGATAAAAATGATGCAAGGTAATCATAGGATAACCTGAAAATCGCAACCCTTTCAGCATATTTTGTATTTTTCACAAGCGCTTCTGCTTTTTTCAGATACTGCTGGCCGGTTTGCATGACAGAAGGATTATAAATGAATGGAAGGTCATAAGAGCATCCTGTATGAAAATCCGCATCTCTCAATGCCCGGTCCATCAAAATAATATATTTCTCCATTTCTCCAGACGCTGGACCAAAAAAATTCACCGCAAAATCTCTAATTAACGCGTCAACATCTGCTTTATGATTCCAGAAAAGTTTTGTGGCAATGTAGATTGTGGGAGTCATACTTGCCCAGTGTGGAAAAGTCTCAACCCTCCATCCTTTAATTCCAAATTCTTTTGCAACAGGGATCTCATCCCTTATCGCATGCACCTTGCTGAATGGAAAGCCAGGGTCAGCAAGGTTGAAAAAATATCCCCTTTCGTATGTCTCTGGCAACAATTTTCCCCATGCTTCCATAATTTTTTTGTAATAACTCCTTTCCGGGCACACTGGGTTTGACATTCCATGTATCCTGCACAAATTTATTGGCGCGAAAGCAAGCACAATCCTTGGGTCTGGTTTTACCTTCACAGGTGGTTTCATATATGCGCTGTAACAATAAAAACCAATTTTTTTATCAGGAAATTCATCCTGAATTCCTTCAAGGACCTTATTGAAAAACCAAATGTATCTATCGGTCATTGATACCATGTGTTCAAAACTGTCAAAATCGCCAGCATCAAGAGCCCGGCAGTTTTCGCACTCGCAAAACCCACCTCCGTCATTCGGACCCATTCCGATCCATATCGCAGACGGATTTTTCCTGAAATAATTTTTGGTCTCTGCTATCGCCCTTTTCAGTACCTCAGGGTTTGAAATACACAGCTGACTCTGCTGCCTCTTACCATCAACAAGAGCAAAAAGGTCTGGCTCTTTATTTATATCGGCTTTTCCAATGTTTATTCCATGAGCGGAAGGAAAATATGGTCCGCCAAGACGCATCCTTCTGTACCAGGTCTTATCTGCTGTCATCTGAAGATGTCTGGCGCCGAAAGAAGGAACCTGAATTGTGGCTTGCTCACTGACAGCAACTGTCTTTTTCTCTGGTATGACTGTGCCTAGATCGCCTGGAATGTACCATCGAACTCCTATCTGTTCAAGCAGTTCATAAATTCCAAACAAAGTGCCTTCTGGTGATAAGCCTGCAATCCTTATATAATTTACTGCCTGCGGGTTTGCTTCTGCCTTTATCATAAAGGACGCTGGATCATTGCCTGAAAAACGAATAGCTTTTTCCATCTCCTGAGTCATTCCAGAAGTTCCAAGAAAAACATAGCACAAACCTTTCTTATTCAAAGCAGGATTAATATCCCATCCCTTACCAGGTATTTCCTGAACCACATCAATTCTGCATCCACTCATTTTTTCAATGTGGTCAACCAGTTCTTTGGCGGCAAGCTTTTCATCCTCATGCGGATTAGAAGGAATTAAAATGACGGATTTTGCGTTCCCGTTTTCAACAAGAAGAATCTGTTTAGCACTCCATACCGGCACGGACAATAAAATCAACAATAAAGTCAGCGCAAACAGTTTCATTTATTCTCCTTTTTCAATTGCTCTTTTATTTCTGAAACAAGTCTTTCTATTCTTCTTCCATACTCGATGTAGTTTCTGTACCTTGCTTCTGCGTCCGACTTAATGCTTGGATCATGGTAAACAACAGCCATGTGCGGCTCAATTGATATACCACCGTCATACCCCCGTGAAAAAAGGTCAGTGAGAACTTCTTTCACTTTACCGTTTCCTTCTCCGGGAAATGTGCAAACATGCTTTCCATCTTCTTTCACATAGCCATCCTTTATATGAACATAGACAACATAATCCCTTACGTGAGTGTAAAATTCCCATGGGTCCTGCATCTTATAAGGTTTTTCGCCCCTCACATCATGATGAAACAAAGGATTTCCTGTGTCATAAACAAGCTTCAGGGCCGGAGAATTAACAGCGTCAAGCAGTCTCAAAGTATGTTCCCAGGATAGGGAGCCCCATCCAGAACAATTCTCGTGCACGCACAGTACTCCGGCATCTTCTGCCATTTTAACTATTGTTTTAATTCTTTTAATTACTTCCTGTGACCAGTCTTTATCAAGAACTTCTGGCGGAATTGCAAAACTCATAATCCTTATCATCTTTGTTCCAAGCCTTTTCATCCGGGGTATCGCCCTTCTCATTTCCTCATAACTTTTATCAGGCGGCTCTGTGATCTTTTGAGCCCAGTTTGCTACACCGCTTCCAAAACAATTTATTTTAATGCCTGCTTCTTCAAGTTTTTCAACAACCTCATCAAATTTTCTGTCATCAATCATCGTCAGGTTCGTGCCGTCTATGCTTCTTGCCTCAATATATTTCCAACCAAGCTCTTTTGTCACGCGAATCTGCCCATCGATATCAGGCGCTGCTTCGTCCGCAAATCCAGTGTGATACATTTCTCCTCCCAGCTAAAGTGTGTTTTGTGAATTTTCTTTATTATCAGGCAATCTCAAAGCCGTGTCAATATATCCGGCTGATTCAATTTCATCAATCGAAGACCCGAATTCCTGTAGCCTCCTTATCGAAGGAATGAGACGGCTCTCAAGAGACGCTATCGATTCATTGTAGCTCTTTGCCGCGCTATCCAGAAACCTGCCTGTTTTCCTGAGATGTTCAATAAATACAGCCATTCTTTCATACAATTGGCGGCCTGCCTGTGCAATCGCTATGGCATTTTCTTCGACTGAATGTTGCTGCCATCCAAAAGCAACCGCTTTCAATAGCCCAAGAAGTGTCACAGGCGTAGCGATCAGAACATGGTTTTCTATTGCGTATTCAAGAAGCCCGGGTTCAACCTCGTACGCGGCGCTTATCGACGCTTCATTCGGAACAAACATAATGACAACATCAGGCGCTGGATTAAATTGAGCCCAGTATTTTTTGCTTGCAAGATTTCCAATTGTTTCTTTAATCTTTTTCGCAAAAAGTGTCATTTTTTCCTGTCTTTTTGATGGTTCCGCATTAATTGCTTCAAGATAGGCAACCATCGGACTTTTTGCGTCTACAGGAATGATACCACCATTTGGAAGATGTACGATCATATCGGGTCTGCCTTCTTCGGTGCTCACCTGTTCTTCGTAATCAACATGCTTTGTCATTCCTGCAAGTTCAACAACCCTTCTCAACTGAATCTGTCCCCACTGGCCGCGGACTTCAGTGCTTTTGAGCGCCTGATTCAACTGAACTGTCAGCATTCTTAATTGGTCCTGGGCTGTAAAAAGATGTTGTAATTCTTTCTTCAAGCCCTCATAGGCACGCTCGCGACTGGTTTCAATAGCGCGCACCTGTTCATCCATTTTTTTCAAAGTGTCTGAAAGCGGTTCAACAAGCTTCTGCATCTCAACCTTTTGCGTTCCCCAGTCGCCTTTTAACTGTTGAACGATGGATTCAAGCGACTGTTTTGCGCTTTTAAGAAAATCCTCTGCGTTACCACGCAGAACCTGGGTTGCAAGGGAACTGAACGCTTCCTTCAATTGTTCCTGTGTTTTTTCTGTCCATGAAATCTTTTCGACGAATGCCTCTTTTTCTTTCTTCAGCTGGGCATTTTCAATCATAAGCTTTGAATTTCGCTCTGTGAGATTTTTTATATTATCCTGAAGTTCAGAAATATGACGATTTTTTTCTCCAATGGATTTAAGGTTTCCCCGGACATAAAGCAAAACCGCGGCGAGAGCAATTGTTGTTAATAAAACAGTCATTAAATCACTCATATTTTCTCTCCTTCCCTTATTATAAAGCATTTCCTGCAAATCAAATAAACATAAAAAATCACGCGCGATCAGCCAAGCACATGATGCATTTCATCTTCAAGAATTTGCAAAAAAGCGTTGACAATATCAGGATTGAACTGCGTTCCACTTTTTTCTTTCAACTCTCGGGCAGCTTCACTCTTTGACATAGGTTCTTTGTAAGCACGAGCTGATGTCATAGCGTCAAAAGCATCAGCAACTGAAAGTATTTGCGCCAAAATGTTTATTTCATTTCCTGACAGGCCATATGGATATCCTTTGCCGTCAAATCTTTCATGGTGCTGGATCACGATATCAATAGCGTCTTTCTCAAAAAATATCGGTCTTAGAACCTCCGCGCCAATAGATGGATGTTTCTTGATAATATCCCACTCCTGGTCTGTAGGAGGCTCGATTTTATTCAAAATGTTTTCTTCTATGCCAAGTTTGCCTATGTCATGAAGAAGAGCCGTTTCTTTGAGCAGGGCTATCTTTTTCTCTGACAGCCCCATTTTTCTGGCTATCTTTTCTGAAAAAGAAGCAACCCTTTCAGAATGTCCTCTGGTATATGGATCTCTGGCTTCAAGTATGGATACCATAGATCGGACGGTTCTGTATAAATAGCCGCGCAGAATTTTTCTTGAAGCGTTAAGGCTATCTGCCATTTTATTGAATGTGCGAGCAAGTTTTCCAAATTCATCATCTCCTTCCACTTTAAGACGAAAATCAAGATTTCCGCTTCGGATACTATCGATCCCTTCAACAAGGTTATTTACAGGAACCGCAATCTGGTGTGAAATAAAAAAACCGAACAACGTGGATAGCAGAATAAGAAATATTGTTATTCCAAGTATCTCAAAATATACCATTCTATTAAATTTCAAATTATTAAAAGGATCGAATCTCAATCTGAGCATGGCAACAGGCATTCCTCCGGCATCTCTCAAAGGAACATAACCTGTCAAAAATCTTGAACTGTCTCTTAAAACAAAAGGCACCGCAAAACCCATCAACGAACCGGGAAAATTCTCGATCGGATATGACTTGCCTGCCAGCAGCGCCTGTTCACTTTCATATTTTGAACTTGCGCCAGCGATTACATAAAAGCTTCGCTCATCCTTTTTTACCAGGATAAAGACAGAACGAAGCGATTGAATATCATCCATTATTTTTCTAAGTTTTCTTTCAAGACCAGCAAAATTTCTTTCTTCAGAACTCGCGGTATTTGAAGATAATTGGTCAAAATGATCAATTTCAATAAGAGTTGATATCGTATTCGCAATACCCAGAAATTCTTTTTCTTCAAGTTTCTTCTGATATTTTGAAATCTGCCAGGTAAGCAGCACATTTCCTGCCACTATAATTGAAATAACAGGCAGAGTAAATTTTATAAAAACTCTGGCTCTAAAACTTTTCATTGTTTCATATACTATTTCTGAAAGAATTGTAGAAAATCCTGGATATCGCGAAAAAAATTTCTTATGCCTTTGCTAATAATCCAAGATATTTTTCCAGAAGAACCTGATTTTCTGGAGAAATAGCCACAATCTGGCAACCATAATGAAATATAGTTCCCATGCGCGATTCATTCGATACAACACAGTCGGCTTTGATGATTTCAGAAAAATGTTTTATGATAAGCTTCATTTCGACAGAATATGTTTTTCCAACCTTCATTGGCTGCCTTGTCTCGATGCGAATCCCTGTTTTGCTGATATTTATAATATTGAAATCGATTATGCCATGAAGCAAGCCTTTCTCAACCGCCCGACCGCTTAAAAGCCCGATCTCATAGCGTCTTTCATTCCTGCTATCAACAGCGATTGGAGAGGTTCTTACTATTGCCATTCTTCTAAGAGTCGGACAGAAAATCTTGCAGGTAAAATAATGCCACTTACCTTCCCAGAAAAAGAATGCGACACCATTCTTGCCCATGCCGCTTTCGCCTGTGGACTGATCAGTCAATTCGACAAAAATTTCTCCCTGCCTGCCTGTGCCAAGCAATCTGGTTGTGTGTTCGCGGTTTTCAACCCTTACGATAAAATCCTTTACACTTCTCAAGTCAAGGGCAGCCATATTTTCAATTATTACTATACCCTTTTGACAAAAATTAGTCAATGCTACAAATGAATTTATGTTATAATTCATAGAACCATGGAGATTCATAATGTTTTTTAGCGTGTTTATAAGGGTTTTATCCATTTTTTCAATAATCCTTGCAGGCGCTATAGCAAGAAGAAAGAATTTTTTGACCGATGAAACAACCAGCGTTATGGCTGCGTGCGTGACAAACTTTTTTTATCCTGCTCTCATAGTGTCGTCAATAACATCTGGTTTTACAATAGAATCTCTCGTGTCAAACTGGTTGCTTCCAGCAGGAACAATGGTAATAATGTTTACCGGTTATCTTGTCGGCGTTTTCTTCATCAAGTTTCTTTCATTTGAAGATATGAAACAAAAAAACACATTTCTTTTTCAGTGCACAATAAACAATTATGTTTTTCTTCCTCTGCCAGTAGTTGTTATGTTTCTTGGCAATACAGGCGTCGCTCATCTTATTTTTTCAAGTTTTGGATCTGAGATCTCTGTCTGGACAATAGGAATACTTGGACTTACAGGAAATCGGCTGGAAAGGAAAAATCTGAGAAATTTAGTCAGTGTCCCGATGATTTCCCTGATTTTTGCAATATTCATCATAATAATCAGGGACGCACCGGGCTTTAATGGATTCATAGCAAATGAATTCTTGAAAAGTATGGTACAGAGTGTTTCAACTGCGATTGATATGTTTGGAAAAGCGACTGTTCCCCTCGCGCTATTCCTTGCGGGAAGCAGAATGTCGAGAATTTCGAGGCATCAATTAAGAACTATAAACCAGTTCTGGATAACTTTTCTCAGACTCATCTTGATCCCTGCCGTTGCTTGCGCCGCTATCGCATTTTTCCCTGTTTCATATGAGGTTTTTCTGGTGCTGGCAATCGTGGCAATTATGCCCTCGGCAATCGCAAGCATAATTTTGAGCGATACATATAAAGCGGATATTGAATTTGCGTCTGCGAGTGTTTTGATAACCCATATTGCGTCTCTCCTGACAGTTCCAGCATGGTTGACATTTCTGGTAAAATAATAAAATAGAAAAGTTCTTTTCTTAACTTGGAGAACAATATGATGCAGCTAAAAGGAAAAACTGTTAAGATAAGGTTTAAGAAATATTTTGAAGAACAACGGCTGTGGGTTTTTGTTGGCAAAGTGATAGAATTTTCAGAAAATTGGATTATGGTTGAAGGCAAGGGGTTGATAGTGTCAAAAGGCAAAATTACGCCTGTTGATATTGATAAGGAAATTCGCACTCTGCTTGTACCAAGGGAAAACATAGCGCATATAAGATTTCTTCCTGATGATTTTGACATTTCAAATATCGAGATCGAGGAACGAGGCATCCGCTATTTCATAAAAGTTAAAGGCGGGCCGAATACAAGCATAGGAGAAATTTAGCGATCAATGGCACATCTTGGAATTGATGAAAACGGCTATGGTCCAGCGCTTGGTCCATTGGTGGTAACCGGAGTAAAAGGCTCATCCGATATAACGGAAAAATGGCCTGCCGACATATGCGACAGCAAATTACTTTTTTCCTCTCGGGATAAATTTGCGAAAATAGAAAAAATAGCTCTTGCGATTTTCGAAATCTCCAGAAAAAAATCGCCAGAAAACGCGCTTGATATTTTTGAAAATTTTGAGGATGTCCATTGCCTTGAAATGAATCCCAAAATTTGCTTCGAAAATTTGCCTGAAATTCCGTTATGGACAACCATTGCTGACATTGAAAAATACACTGAATACCTTTCTTGCTTTTTGGCACAACACAAGATAGAGCTGGAAACTGTAAACTCTCAGATTCTTTGCGTTAATAAATTTAACGATTTTTGCAGGAAAAATATGAAAAAGGACTTCATCGACTATATGCTATTTGAGAAAATTATGCTTCAGTCCATCATTGATTGCGATAATATCGTTATAACGGCTGGAAAGATCGGTGGAAGAAACAAATATTGCTGTTTTCTCAAAAATGGATTTTGCGGATGGGAAATAGTGAAAGAAAAAGAAGATAAAGAATCTTCAAAATATCTGCTTACAAGAAACAGCAAAAAAATAATACTTAATTTTGTCAAAGATGTAGAAGCGAAGTCATTTCTGGGAACACTTGCCGGCATATATGGGAAGTATGTAAGAGAAATTTTCATGAGAGGCATAAACAGGTCTCTGAAAACCGAAAGAGACATTTCTGGATACAGGGATAAACACACTTCTGAATTCATAAAAGAATTGTACCGAAAAGATTTGCCGTATATGGACTGCGTTCTGAGAATTAAGTAAGCATCACAGTTTTATTGTTCCTAATCCGCGAAAAACGTATAATGCATGAAAGAGCCAGGGGTTATGAACTAACTATGGAATATGACAGATTGTTTTCATATGCTGTTATAGGCGTAATTTCCGGAATATATTTTTTCTTCAACGGATTCAACATTCTTCGCAAGAAAAGATTAATGCAGAATGTGCCAACCTCCACAGTGAGGGCAATTCCCATAGGTGAAGTTGAAATAAAAGGAAAGGCAAAAGCCAGATTTCTTTTGAAAACCCCTGTTTCAAAAGTTCAGTGTGTATTTTTCAGGTACGTGGAAGAAGAATTTAGAAAAGCGGGAAAATCCTACAAATGGGTCAAAATCCTGGATACAAGCAGTAATTACCCATTTTACCTTGTGGATAATACAGGCGCGGTTAAAATTGAACCTGCTGGTGCGGAATTAAATCTTGTCAACAGGTATGTGATAAGAGAAGGAAATTTACGAAAAACAGAATACTATATACTTGAAAATGAAAAACTTTATGTATTTGGAAAAGCAAAAAAACTGCCGTCTCAATATATGATTGAAAACGAAATGGTTGAGAAAAGATTTGAGGAGATAATGAATGACCCGGAAGAAAAAATTAAGCTCGATAAAAACCAGGATATGTGGATAGATGACGATGAATTAGCCAGTGCAAAAGAAAAAATAAAACAGGATATCAAAAAACGGATAACAAATAGTCTTGAAGAAAAAAAAGATGATTTTGTCCTTCCGCATCTTAAAGATGTAATAATTGGAAAAGACAAAAATTCGTCCTTCATCATCTCAACAATGGAAGAGGATAATCTTGTACAACATTTGAAGGTACAGAGTGTTTTGATGGTATATGGAGGGGCTTTTCTCATAGTTGTCTGTCTCTGGATAATTGTAAGATATGTTAACCTGGCAGCATTGAAATAGGAGGCATTATGATAATAATTGGCTGGGCATTTGCGGGAATTGTGGCGCTTGGAATCATTATTTATTTCATCAGTATCTACAACGGGCTTGTAAAGTTGAGAAGAGACATAGATAAAAACTGGTCAAACATAGATGTGCTTCTCAAACAGAGACATGACGAAATAGGAAAACTGATTAAGGTATGCGAAGGATATATGAAATATGAAAGGGAGACCCTCGAAAAAATAACAGCGATGAGAACCCGGTATCTAAACACAGAAAACATTGATGAAAAAAAACAGATAGATAATCAGATAACAACGGCGTTGAAAACAATCTTCGCGGTTGCGGAAAATTATCCTGAACTCAAGTCAAACAATAATTTTGTTCAATTGCAAAGCAGAATAAGCGAACTTGAAAATGAAATATCAGACAGAAGAGAAATGTATAACGAAAGCGTAAATATTTATAACATAAGAATAAATCAGATACCCGATATGGCTGTGGCAAAAATGATGGGATATGCCGAACAGAAACTGGTTTCTGTTCCAGAAGAAGAACGAAAGGATGTGGAAGTCAGGTTTGAATTTCCAAAATAACGAAATGGCGTATTATTGCCATTTATCATAACATACAATCTCTTCTACTGGTTTTCTTTTTTTCTGTTTCGGAGCATCATCTGGATAACCAACAGGAGTGAAAGCAACTGGTTCAACCATCCGGGGTATTCCAAGTATCCTTCTTGCCTCTTCCACATCAAACGCGCATATCCAGCATGTCCCGAGACTAAGGTCGGTTGCGGCAAGAATTATATGATCCATTGCGATGGCGCAATCAATATCGGCATGATTTTTGCCGTCCTTGCGCGTCCATGCGTCGCTCTTGATTGCGCATATGGCAATAACTACTGGTGCCTGAACAAACCATTCAGTTGAATATATCCTTCTAAGTTCATCCTTTCTTCCTTCAGTTTCTATAACAATGATTTTATATGGCTGGCGGTTTGCGGCTGAAGGAGCAATTCGAGCTGCCTCAAGAATTTTCTCTATCTTCCATTTTTCTACAGGGTCTTTCTTATAGGAACGCACGCTGTATCTTTTGAAAATCAAATCCTGAAACTCCATAATTCCTCCATTTTAATCTCTTTCCCTCGATATTCCTCTTTCAGAGGATTCAAGGAATTTAACGAGATCGCAAACTTCTGAAATTTCGCATAATTTTGACGATTTTATTTCATCTATCGAACCCTGCAGGGTCAAATTTTTCCTGAATATAATCCTGTATGTTTCTTCGAGAGCCTCAATCACCTCTGAAGGAAAATTCCGCCGTTTCAGACCAACAATATTTATTCCATGAGGTCTTGCAGGATGTCCATCCGCCATAATAAAAGGGACAATGTCCTTGGTTATCTTTGAACACCCGCCTGTGATTGAATGCTTGCCTATTCTTGAAAACTGGTGAATCCCGACAAGCCCGCCAATTATAGCGTAATCTTCGATAATAACATGTCCTGCTATTGTCGCAGCATTTGCTATTATACAGTTATTTCCAATAACGCAGTTGTGGGCAACATGAACATATGCCATTAGAAGATTGCTGTCCCCGATGATGGTAGATTGATTCTCTCCTGTCGCCGCATTGATTGTGACAAATTCTCTGATTGCGTTGTTCTTCCCGATTTTCACAAAAGAAATTTCGCCCCTGTATTTTAAATCCTGCGGCGGGTTTCCAATCGCAGCGCCTGTAAATATTCTACAGTTATCCCCGATTTCAACACCTGGACCTATGTGGACCATTGGTCCTATGTTGCAACCGTTTCCAATTTTTGCTTTTTCTTCGATGACGACAAAAGGTCCTACACAGGTGTTTTCTCCAATCTGTGCGCCACTATGAACCTGCGCGGAAGGATGTATGAGAGGCATATCAATCAACCATCCACAAGTGCAAACATCAAGACTGCTTCACAGGCAATTTTATCATCAACATATGCCTTTCCCTGAACCTGGCCAACTTTGCTTTTCAGACGGCTTACTTCCACCTTCAACACAAGCTGATCACCAGGTTTTACAGCGCGGCGGAATTTTGCCTGTTCGATACTCATAAAAAAGGCAAGCTTGCCCTGATTTTCTTTTTTGCTGAGCATAAGAACGCCCGCAACCTGCGCGATGGCTTCAACAATCAAAACGCCTGGCATAACAGGTCTACCAGGAAAATGGCCCTGAAAAAACCATTCATTCGCGGAAACATTTTTTATCCCTATAACCCTTTTGTCTTCCTCAAGTTCAATGATTCTGTCAACAAGCAAAAATGGAAATCTGTGCGGAATAATCTTTTCAATATCTTCTATTTCAAGAACAGGTTTCCTTTTCTCTATTGAAACATCCGAATAAACCGCACTCGCCTTTTCTCTGTGCATAAGATTTTTCAAACTTTTCACGAGTTTCGTGTTAAGCGCGTGCCCGCTTCTTATTCCTATGATATGTGCCCTCAAAGGCATTCCAAGAAGAGCAAGGTCTCCAATAAGGTCGCAGATTTTATGCCTTACAGGTTCATTTGGAAATCTGAAACTATTTTTAATAATTCCGTTTGCTCCAATAACAACGGTATTGCTGAAATCAGAACCCTTTCCAAGGCCCAGAGACTTGAGTTTTTCAACTTCTTCTTCAAGACAGAAGGTCCTTGCTGGCGCAATTTCTCGCGCGTAAGATTCGGTATTAACCTCGAACGAAGCGTACTGCGACTTAATAACCGAATTCGGATAATCAAGCGTATATGATATTCTCAGTGTATCCGACGGAAGCGCAACTATGTGTGAAGAATTCTCTGAGATATAAATTGGTTCCTTTACCCTGTAGAAATTTTTTGATTCATTCTGTTCCACAATTCTGGATTCAAGAAACTTTTGAACCAGAACCAGCGCGCTGCCATCAAGACCCGGACATTCAGCACCTTTTATTTCAATAATCAAATTATCGATGCCAAGGCCGTATACTGCTGACATAAGATGTTCTATAGTGTGAATGTGCACATTGCCGCTGGAAATTGAAGAACGTCTTGGATATTTTTCCACATCAAGCAGAAAATTGATATCTGCCTTTATTGCGGGGTTTTCAGGTATGTCCTTTCGAATAAAAATAATTCCAGTGCCCGCGGGCGCTGGATTAACAACCAATGATACTTTTTCTCCTGTGTGAAGTCCTGTTCCCTCAATAGAAAACGGACGTTCAATCGTCTTCTGATTCATTTTTTTGTTTCTGGATTTTTTTCTCTAATTGAGCTCTCCGATTCTCAAATTCTTTGATTTTCTCAAATATTTCAGGTGACCTGCGAAGATAAGCGGCGCATTTCATATCTTCCCATTTTTCCCTTGCTGGAAATCCCGAAACATTGGCGTTGGCGGGAACATTTTTTGTAACGCCTGCCTTTCCGCCAATAATCGCATTATCTCCAACCTCTATATGCCCGATAAGACCTGCCTGTCCAGCAATAATGACATTCTTCCCGACTCTTGTGCTTCCGGAGATGCCAACCTGCGCGACTATTATTGTATTGTCTCCGATGATAACATTGTGGGCAATCTGAACAAGATTATCTATTTTGACACCGTTTCCAATATATGTCTTTTCAAATCTTGCTCGATCAATCGTCACATTCGAACCAATTTCCACATCATTTCCAATTTCAACTGTTCCTATCTGCGGGATTTTGTGATGCACGCCTTTTACTGTCGCAAAGCCAAAGCCATCTCCGCCAATCACTGTTCCAGAATGAATATTGACGCGATCTCCAATAATTATCCTTTCGCGAATTATAACATGAGGATATATGAAGCAGTCATTACCGATTTTTGTATAGTGTCCAATATAAGTGCCTGCTCCAATAACTGTCCTGTCGCCGATCACGGCATTATCTTCAATTACAGTATAGGGCTGAATTGAAATATCTTTTCCCAGTTTAACGTTCTTGCCTATAATCGCTGTGGAATGTATTCCTGGTTTGAATGTCACAGGTTCAGGCCCTATCAACGCTATTATTTTTGAGAACGCAAGAGTGGGATTCTCAACCTTTATAAGCGTTAGATTGGAATTGACTGAATAATGATTGTTCTGGGAAACTATTACTGCGCTTGCCTGAGTTGATTTCAAAAGCACAATATATTTTGGATTAGCAACAAATGTTATTGAACCTTTTTTTGCTTCTTTTATTCCTGAAACATCCGTGATCACTATTTCAGGGTCACCGACTATCTCCCCGCCCACAAGTCGGGCAATTTCTCTCACTGTCATCTTAAACATTTCCTTTACTTTTTCTCTTTGTTTAAAAACTTTATAATCTGGTCAGTAATATCTGCGCCCTCAGGCCCGTAGAAAACGGCCTGTGAGTTTAATATAAAATCATATTTCTCCCTAATTGCAAAGTCCTTTATCGCATCCTGAATTTCTTTAAGGCGACTTTCAATGAGCTGGCCTTTTTTCTCGTCAAGTTTTTGATTTGCAAGGCCTACAAAATTATAGAATTCCTGCTGAAGTTTCTGAATCTCTTCTTCGCTTTTCTTCTTTTCATCTGGTTTCAGAATATCCTTTTGCTTTTCGTAGGATTCCTGAACCTTTCTCAGTTCTTCCTGTTTTCTTGCTATTTCTTTCTGCTGATTTTCTCTTTCTTTTTCAAACTCGTCTCTGCTTTCTGCTGTTTTCTTATACTGGTCAAAAGCCATTTCAAGATTCACATAACCCACCTTGAGAGGTTTTGACGAATCCTTTGTTGAGGGAGTCGCTGAAAAAGCATATCCAACCAGTAACATAAAACCTGCTAATGCGAAGCTAAATCTGACAGATGATTTCATTGCTTCTCCTTTTGTTAAAATCCCAGGGTAAACCCGAGATGAAATTGTCCTTTGCTCTGGTATGGCTCAGGATTTATTGCCCAACCATAATCACACTGTATGGGCACAGGCATTATGGGAATTTTGATTCTTAATCCAACACCTGCTGACTGTTTTAAATCTCCAAAATCAAAATCCCTGTCCCAGACATTGCCCGTATCAAAAAAGACAACTCCCCAGAGTATCTCATTTTCTCCTGATAAAGGATACATCAATTCTAAATTTTGCGCAAATATGGATTGTCCCCCAAGGTAGTATTTATTATCCAAACTTCTCGGCCCGAGTTCTCTTTCCGCATACCCTCTAACCGTCCCTATACCTCCTCCAAAAAACCTTTCATACAATGGAACATCTTTTGTAGAACCAAAACTACTAACCTTTCCTGCATAGGTTTTGCTGTGAAATACCCATTTTCCAAAACTCCTGTAATAATCATTCTGAAATGTTGTTTTCCAGTATTCAATATCGCTTCCAAACACACTGCCAGCATACTCAAAAGACAATTCAGCCAGGTCTCCTGATTTCGGCATAATTCTTCTGTCGAGGTTCTGAAAAGCGAAAGTCGTTGTAAGACTGTTTATCCTGTTGGCACCTGTCTGATTTTTAAATTCAGGCATCTCTATGTTTGATAGTTCAATTCGATCAGTCATAATCTTGAAGCCGATTGAATAATGTTCCCATCTGCGGCCAATCTTCAAAGCAAAACCGTTGTGCTTCTCAGTATAGTCATCCCAGGATTTTTCAGTAACAAATATATCAGAGCCAAAAGATACAGGCCTGTCAAAAAGATATGGCTCTGTAAAGCTCAAAATGAAATGCTTTGTGATGCCTCCTATCATGGCTTCGAGTTTAATGTTTTGACCCGCTCCCCTGAAATAGGGCGGGTCTGTTATGTCAAAGTTTCTCTGCTGAATGCTGATAAATCCGATACTCTTTTCAAGCGAACTGTAGCCGGCTCCAAATGAAAATAGTCCTGTCCTTTCCCTATCCTTCACGCTCACATTCAAATCAACAAGTTTCTCATCGTCGGTTGGCTCTGGTTCAATATTTATATCATCAAAAAACTGAAGATCAGCAAGGTTATTAAAACTTTTTCTTATTTTTTCGCCAGAAAAAATATCGCCCGGCCGTATCACCATTTCACGTCTGATTACCTTATCCTTTGTGACAGTATTTCCTGATATTTTTATTTCATTGATAGAAACTCTGTTGCGAGGATTAATAACAATTTCATAATTGATTCTTGATTCGCTTATTTCAGGAACCGGAAGTATCTCCGGATTGATGTATCCTGCGTCTGAATGCAGACGAAATATGTTTGACAGCGTTTTTTCTAATTTTTCCTGAGAATATGGCTGCCCTTCGCGATATTCAATTGCGTTATTCAAAACGGTTGAACTGACAGCAGGTTTTCCCGAAAATTTTGTTTCCCCGAAATAATATTTACTGCCCTCGTCAATAATAATAATTATGCTCACCCATCTGTCTTCAAAAGAAATCTTGCTGTCAATTTTGCATTCAGGAAATCCGTTGTTGTTGTAAAATCTTTTGATTCTTTCAAGGTCATTTTCAGCAATTTCCGGTTTGAAAGTTCCACGTATAAATGGCATCTTTCTTTGCTTTGTTTTCATTTTACCGCATAGCAAAGCAGAAGTGAAAGCTTTGTTGCCGGAAAAAGTTATTGCTCTGACAATAAGCTTTTTCTCTCCCTCATCTATATTGAAAACCAGAATCACCCTGTTTTCATTGGAAAAAGTGGTGTTAGCTTCAATATTTGTATAATAAATGCCTTTATCCTGGTAGGTCTGTTTCAGTTTTTCAGTCGCATTTTTAATCAAATTATCGTTGCAATAATCGCCTTTTTTTATTCCGAGAATCTTCTCAAGTTCGCTCTTCTTAAAAGATTTCAAACCAGCAAATTTTATGCTTTCAATCTGCGGATATTCCTCAATGAAAAGCGTAATGTCAAGGCCTCTGTCTGTCTTTTTGATTTCATATTTCACCGAAGAAAAAAAACCCGTTTCCATCAGACCCTGAATATCCCTTTTCCAGAGTTGCTCGTCGAATGATTCACCCTCTCTGGTCCTGAGCATCAGAACTATTTTCGCGGAAGACACAGTTTTGTTTCCCTTTATTGTAAGGCTGGCTACTTTCATTGTATCGGCGCATAAAACAACCGACAGAACAAGACTAATCAGGGGAAACAGGATTCGTATCAGACGTAATCGCAATGTCATTTTGTTCTCCCTCTATAACGGTAAAAATTAATCGATTTTCTGCTGATTTCACCAGAATAAGTGAATTTTGCGGAAAATTTTCCTTCAGGATTTCCTCTGAAAGCGGGTCCTCAAGATACCGAGAGATAGCTCTTCTTAAAGGCCTTGCCCCAAATTGCGGATCAGTGCCAACATTTTTCAAAAACTGTCTTGCTTCGCTGGAAAGAGAAATTTTCAAATTCTGCTCCTTCAATCGCTGAGCAACTTTTTCCACTTCAAGATCAACAATTTTAAGCAGATGTTCTTCTTCGAGAGGATGAAAAACTATAATCTCATCCAATCTATTAAGAAATTCTGGTCTGAATGTCTTTTTAACCTCTTCAAGTATTCTTTCTCTTACAGCGCTATAAGGCAGTGTTTCAGTCCCTTCCTGAAATCCAATGGTTGAACGGTTCTTCAAATGCTGGGTGCCAATATTGGATGTAAGTATCAATATCCCATTCTGAAAACCTACACTTCTGCCAAAACTGTCAGTAAGCCTTCCTTCCTCCAGGACCTGCAACAGTAGATTAAACACATCTGGATGCGCCTTTTCAATCTCATCGAGCAAAACTACAGAATATGGTCTGCGCCTCACTTTTTCAGTGAGTTGTCCACCTTCCTCATAACCAACATAGCCAGGAGGAGCGCCGATAAGTCTGCTTATGGCGAATTTCTCCATATATTCTGACATATCTATCTGAATTAATGCCTGGTCGTCTCCAAATAAAAATTCAGCAAGCGCCCGAGCAAGAAGCGTTTTTCCAACGCCGGTGGGGCCTAAAAATAAGAAAGAACCGATCGGTCGTTTCTGGTCTTTCACGCCTGCCCTTGAACGCCTTATGGCTCTACTGATAGCGGAAATCGCCTCATCCTGCCCAACCACAACTCTGTGAAGATAATCTTCCATTTCAAGAAGCTTCTCTCTCTCTTCCCTGCATATATGGGAAAGTGGAATGCCTGTCCATTTTGAAACAATCTCTGTCACTTCTTTTTCTGTAACCACTCCTGCTGAATCGAATTTAGATTTCTCCAGCGATAATCTGTCTTCATTGATGCGGTTTCTTATTTCTCTGAGCCTGTCTCTTATTTTTGCCGCCTTTTCAAAATCCTGCTGAATTGTGGCCTTTTCCTGAAGTGTTGCCAGCTGGGCAGCCCGTCTTTCAAGGTCTTCAATCTCTGATGGTGCGCCGCGAGAGAATAAAAGTCTCTGCTTACTTGCAGCTTCATCTACAAGGTCTATTGCCTTATCGGGCAGATATCTTCCCGTTATGTATCTATCTGCCAGTTTAGCTGCGGCAACAAGAGCCTCATCTGTTATCTTTAATCTGTGATGTTCTTCGTATTTTGATCTCAAACCGCGCAATATTTCAATTGTCTCCTGTACTGTCGGAGGATTGACAAAAACCGGTTGGAATCTTCGTTCCAGAGCCGCATCTTTTTCAATATATTTCCTGTATTCATCAAATGTTGTCGCGCCTATACACTGTATTTCTCCGCGGGAAAGCGCGGGTTTTAATATATTTGAGGCGTCTATGGCTCCTTCCGCGCCGCCAGCTCCCACCAACGTATGCAGTTCGTCTATAAAAATGATTATGTCTCTGTTTTGTTTTATTTCGTCAAGAAGAAGTTTCACTCTCTGTTCAAATTCACCTCTGTATTTTGTCCCTGCCACCAGGCTGGCAAGGTCGATCATAATAATTCTCTTGTTCTTAAGTATTTCAGGAATATTGCCACTGGCTATTCTATGAGCAAATCCTTCAACAATAGCAGTTTTCCCAACGCCTGCTTCACCTAAAAGCACCGGGTTATTTTTCTTGCGCCGGCAAAGAATCTGAGTAACTCTTTCAATCTCTTTCTCTCTTCCAATCACAGGATCAAGTTTCTTTTCTTCAGCCAGATGGGTAAGATCTCTACCATAATTGTCAATGGTGGGCGTCTTTGATCTGGTGTGAGGTTGAGAAACATGAACTGACGATTGTTTGTTTTTTGAAATATTTTCTGGCTCGCCCCATAAAAGATTCTCTATTGCCTTTCTGATATTTTCCACTGTAAGTCCTAAACGAACAAGAACCTTTGCCGCAAGTCCTTCTTCTTCAGCAACCAATCCTAAGAGAAGATGTTCTGTCCCCACATAGGTGTGACCAAAATACTGAGCCTGACGGTAAGAAAGAGCAAGAACCCTTTTTGCTCCAGGACTTAAGGCAATTTCGCCGGAGGTAAGAAGAGGTATGCCAACCCTGATGCTTTTTTCCAGTTCAAACCTCACACGTTCAGGGTCCACATTCAGAAAATGTAATACAGCCACACCCATACCCTGTCCTTCATCAATAAGCCCAATCAATATATCCTCTGTCTCTATCTGGCTGTGACCGTATCTCATCGCATTCTGTCTTGCCAGTTCCAGAACAGTTTTTACCCTTTTGGTGAACCTTTCAAAATACTGTTCAAACATATACACCTCTCAAAATATTGCCGAGCATTTGCAATCTAATAGCATCCTGTTCTTCCGGTTCCAGGCGTCTTTTTGCTTCAAGGCTCAATGACGCCGGCATAATTTTATAAATCAACCTTTTCAGAATGTTTTCTTCCACCTGTATAATACCCAACTTTTTCCCAAAAAGCAACAACGAAATTCCGTTTATCGCCTGATTTAAGGTTATTCCCGAAGCGCACGACGCAATTCTATCCATGAAAATCTTTATGTTCCTTTTTACAGTTGAGACATTCACGCCAGCTATTGCGTTTATTTCCTGCTGTCTTATTACACTTATGATAGTTTCAAAATTCTCACATACCTCTTTCTCTGTTTTTCCAAGAACACTCCCTGAAGAAATCTGATAAAAATTTGCAAAATTCGAAGAGCCTTCGCCATAAAATCCTCTGATAACACAACCCAGCCTGTAAATAAGTTCGAAAATGTTATTTATCTTTCTGGTCGCTTTAAGTGAAGGAAGAAACATTATGGAAGAAATTCTTAATCCCGGACCGAGGTTTGTTGGACAGCTCGTAAGGTAACCAAACTCTTTATCAAAAGCGAATTTCAGTTCTTTTGCAAGATTGGTATCAAATATATCAATGTCTTCCCATAATTTTCTCACATTACGAACCTCTCCATAACAGGAAATCCTCAAATGATCCTCTTCGTTAACAAGTATTCGCATTCCTGACTCAACAAACCATATTAAAGTTTTTCCAAACCCGTCTTCTGCAAATTCAGGACTTATTATATGTCGTTCAACCATCAGTTCTCGCATCAATCGATTCGTATCACGCATCTTGATTACAAAATATGTGCAATCGAAAACCCTGTCCAGGGCTTTAATTACCTCCATAACAATATTCTCTGCCTGTTTCTCATCTAACTGATGTGGAAATGGATATTTGCTTATATTACGAGCCAGGCGCAGCCTTACTGAAAAATCAATCAATCCGTTAGACAGCGCTGGTTCATTGAGTATTAAATTTTTAAGTTTATCATCCATTTTCTATAAAAGAATCAAATTCGCGCTTAATCTTTTCAATTTTCTTTAGATCGAATTTCATAACCGCTTGTTTCATTCTGATTTCAAAACGGTTTAAGAAAATTTTCCCATTTCCCGACGGATCCTTTCCTCTGTGGAAAAAACCCGTGTGAATTCTCTTTATCTCTTCCCTGATATAAGATTTGAAAATCCTGTAACACATAGCGCACCCGACAAAACCTGATTGTTTTAACTCTTTTCCTGTCATTCCACAGAATGGACAGACCCTGTTTTTTCTTACAGTATTTTTATTCTCCGAAAAAATTTCGAACATCAATTTAAGTTCAGGGTTTCTTTTTATGCACTTAACGCAATAACAACCGCTTATAATATCGCCAGCTGAAGAAATTTCCATAAGAAACACCTTTGCCGTATTCTTTCCGCAGGATGCACAGTTCATAATATATTAGATTGGAATTCCATCCGTGTGGGTCAACTGATGGAATTTTTCTCTGATTTTTTTTGTTAAATTCCCGATTTTTCCTGAACCTATTTTTCTTCCATCTATAAGCGTTACAGGAACAATTTCTGCGGCGGTGCCTGAAAGAAAACACTCATCCGCATTATAAAGGTCGTATCTTGTGAGCAATTTTTCTTCGACATTAAGTCCCATTTCTTTCCCGAGTTGAATAACAGCATCCCTTGTAATTCCGTCAAGGGCTCCCGCAAAAATAGGCGGAGTTAAAAGATTATTTCCGACCGTAATGAAAATATTTTCACCCGTGCATTCAGCAACATAGCCTTCATTGTTAAGAAAAAGCCCTTCCATAGCTCCAGAGTTTGTTGCTTCAATCTTCGCAAGAATGTTATTCAAATAGTTTAAGGATTTTATCGCCGGATTGATGCTTTCGGTAAGATTTCTTCTTGTTGCGATGGTAACGACTGAAAGTCCCTTTTCATAGTATTCCTGCGGGTAAAGTTTTATTTTGCTCGCTATGACAAAAATTGTCGGTTTCGGACATTTTCTCGGATCAAGGCCGAGATCTCCGATTCCCCGTGTTATAACAACCCGCACATAAGCATCTTTCAAATTATTTTTCTTTAATGTCTTAATAATTATGTTTGCCATCTCTTCCATTGAAACAGGAATTTCCAGCATTATCGCTCTGGCGGACCTGAATAATCTTTCAATGTGTTCTTTAAGCCGGAAAACTTTCCCGCCATATGTTCTCAAACCCTCAAATACACCATCTCCATACAACAATCCATGATCAAAAACAGAAATCTTTGCCTGTTTTTCATTAACAAACCTGCCGTCAAGATAAATCCATAGTCCCATTTTTCACCCCCTGTGAACAATTTTTCCACCAGATAAGTATATGACATTTGCAGCAATTTTCAAAAAGTTTTCATTATGTGTTGCAATTACGAACGCAATGTTTTTGTTTTTGTTCAAAATTTCTATCAACGATATAAGCTCAGAAGCCGCCTTTCTGTCAAGATTTCCGGTCGGTTCGTCAGCAAAAATGATCTCCGGTTCTCCTATTAAACTTCTGCATATTGCCACCCTTTGCTTTTCTCCACCCGAAAGCTGGTTAGGATAAGAATGTTTTTTATTTTCAATATGAAATTCTTCAAGCAGAGTTATTGCCTTTTCTCTGTGCACATCAAAAGAAACATCAGGATTTCTGATCATCAAGGGAACCATAACATTTTCTTCAACAGTCAGTTCCGGAATCAGATGAAAGAACTGAAAAATAAACCCGAACATCCTGTTTCTGATAGTCGCTTTTTCTTTTTCTGATAAAAAGGATGTGTCTTTTCCGTTAAGAAGCACATTGCCTGAATCAGGCCTGTCAAGCAGCGCCAGAATATTCAAAAGAGTTGTTTTTCCTGAACCGGATGGGCCCAGTATGACAGTGATTTTCCCGCCAGATATGGATACCGACATATCATCCAGAGCTCTAATATTACCTTCATAAATTTTTATGAGGTTCTCACCTGAAATAATAAAACTATTTTCAGCCATAGATAACTCACTCGTATCTTATTGCTGCAGCAGGTTCAAGATTGCCTGCTCTGTATGCCGGAAAGACAGAAGCGATAATTGTCATAAAAAAAACTGACGCGCATATCATAAAAACTTCCATTCCGGATAATTCAACCGGTAGATACGAAATACTGTAAATGTATTCAGGTAGCTTCACGATATTATACTTTTTCAAAATCCATATGATGGCAGACCCAAGAACAAGGCCTCCTGCCAGACCTTTCAATCCAAGCAAAAATCCCTGCAACAAGAAAACAGTTCTGATCTGCGCTTTAGTCATTCCGAGCGTCTTCAAAACCCCGATTTCCCTTATTTTTCTGTAAACAGTCATCATCAAACTGCTTGCAATATTAAAAGAAGCCACAAGTATTATGACTGTTAAAATCAACAGCATTGCTTTCTTTTCAAGAGCAAGGGCAGCAAAAAGAATCCTGTTTTTTTTAATCCAGGTGCTTACCTTTGAATCCGCAGGGACAATCCCTGCAATTTTTTCTGCGATTTTCTCGCAATGGTATATGTCATTAACTGTTATGCCTATGTTCGCAAGTTCTTTACCGGAAAAAAACTTCTTTTGAAAATCCTGTAGAGTTATAATCCCTGTCGAGACATCCACATTGTATATCCCATATTCAACAATCCCGATGATTTTACATACAAATTCTCTTGCGGGCATTCCTCCAATTACATATATTGTATCGCCCGCATTTACACCTAATTCATTCGCAAGCTCGCTTCCAATAATTATCCCGTTCTCACTCAAATCCCCAATATTTCCCTGTTTCAAAAATTTTTTAAGATTTGATATCTCGCCTTCGCCATCAATGCCTCTGAGATAACCACCCATCATGTAGGAAGACGCCTTATATATAATCTGCGTCTGCGCAAAATATCCGATCCGTTTAATTTCAGGAACAGATTTAAGTTGTTCGGCGATTTTTCTGTAGCTATCAAGATAAGGATTTCCTTCTATTATGATGTGAGGATTTGCTCCCACAATCTTCCTTTTCAGATCGTTGCTAAAGCCATTCATAATTCCCAGAACAAGCATCAGACTTGCCACGCCCAGAGCAATGCCCACAATGCTGACAATGCTGGAAAAGTAAATAAAACTTTCCTGGTGTCTTTTCCCGATAAATCTTGAAGCGAGAAAAAGCAAACACTTATTTAACATAGTTGACAAATCCCTGTTTATCGATAAATTAATATGTAGGGTATAATATTTTATCACAATCAATAAGGAGGAAATATGAAGCTTGGTGTCTTTCTGGTTTTGTTTGGAGGGAAAAAGGTTGAAGAAGCTCTTGACATTGCAAAGGATTTAGGACTTGAAGCAGTCGAGATAGGCACTGGAAATTATCCAGGCAATACCCATTGCAATCCCGACCAATTGCTTGCCGATGAAAGTAAGTTAAAAAGTTTTAGCAAGGCAGTTGAAAAACGCGGGCTTGAAATTTCAGCGCTTTCCTGCCATGGAAATCCACTTCATCCTGACAGAAAAATCGCTGATGAGCACAGATATGTTCAGAGACAGACAATCCTTCTTGCTGAAAAACTGGGAATCAAGAGAATCATTGGTTTCTCCGGATGCCCTGGCGATAGCGAAAACGCAAAGGCACCAAACTGGATTACCTGCCCCTGGCCGGATGATTTCTCAAAAACTCTTGCGTGGCAGTGGGAAAAATGCGTAATACCTTACTGGAAGGAGGAAGCAAAATTTGCATTGAGTCATAATGTCAGAGAAATATGCCTGGAAATGCATCCTGGCTTTGTTGTTTATAATCCTGAAACCCTGCTCAAACTCAGGAACGCTGTTGGCGAAGTCATTGGCGCAAACTTTGACCCAAGTCATCTTTTCTGGCAGGGAATCAATCCTGTGGCTGCTGTCAGAAAGCTTTCAGGAGCAATTTATCATGTTCACGCGAAAGACACCAGAATTGATGAAATAAACACCTCAATTAACGGTGTTCTCGACACCAAGTCCTATCTTGAAGAAGCAAGCCGTTCATGGATTTTCAGAACAGTCGGATACGGACATGGCGAGGACTTCTGGAGAGATTTTGTAAGCACCCTTAGAATTACTGGTTATGATGGAGCATTAAGCATAGAACACGAAGACAGTCTGATGAGTGTGGACGAGGGATTGAAAAAAGCCATAGGTTTCCTCAAAGGTCTGATTATCAGCGAACCAAAGCCAAAAGCGTGGTGGACTTGAAAAACAGAAAATTGCGATGGTGGAAAATTATTCTTGGCGGCTCTGGAGGCCAGGGAATTGTTACCATTGGGAAAGTCCTTGCATATGCTGGTGCTGAAAGCAGGTTAAATGTAAGTTTTCTTCCGGCTTATGGCGCTGAAATGCGCGGTGGCTATGTTTACAGCATGATTTCATTTTCAACGGGGGAACTTGTTTCACCTGTAATTTCCAGAGCTGACTATGGCGTGTTTATGAACGAAACTTCGTTGCAAATGCTGAAACAATATCTCAAAGAAGACGCCTGGATTCTGTGGAACAGTTCACTTATCAACCCAGAAAAAGAACGAAGAACCAGAAGCATCGGAATTCCTGCTTCTGAACTTGCCGAGAAACTTGGAGATGTTCGAGTAGCGAATATGATAATGCTGGGTGGTTTAATAAAAATTCTTGTAAACGGGGAATTCCCAGCAAAGGAAAAAAATGTTGAGTCCGGTATAAAAGAAATCATTAAAGAAGATAAACTATCGTTAAATCGCAGGGCGCTGTTAGAAGGAAAAAGAATTGTGGAACAGGTGATGAATAATGCCAGGACAGAAGTCTGAAGTAAAAAAAATCGGACCGTGCAAATGGATGATAGAAAAAAGCGGAAGGATGCTTGTTCCTGGCATACTTTACATTTCTGAAACCCTTCTTGATAGGGCTTTTGAAGATAATGTCCTGCAACAGGTTACAAATGTCGCGTGCCTGCCGGGAATTGTCCTGTCCAGCCTTGCCATGCCAGATGTACACTGGGGATATGGCGCGCCCATAGGAGGCGTGGCGGCATTCAAAAAGGACAGCGGTGTTATCGTACCTGGTTTTGTTGGCTATGACATCAATTGCGGTGTGCGCCTGATCCGTTCAGATATTGTTGCGGCGGAATTAAAAAACAGGATTGAAAACATTGTAAACTGCCTTTTTTTTAATATTCCTTCAGGCGTCGGCTCCAGTGGAAAAATAGCACTTAAGGCCCGCCAGATTGACGATGTTCTTTCAAACGGCGCTATGTATGCCATTAAACAGGGCTATGGATGGAATTCAGATACTGAACGAACAGAAGAATCAGGATGTATGAAGAGCGCAAATCCCGATGCCGTAAGTCCCAGGGCAAAAGAAAGGGGTTCAGACCAGCTTGGAACTCTGGGTTCAGGCAATCACTTCCTTGAAATACAGCAGGTTGTTGAAATATACGATAAGCAGGCAGCAAATGTCTTCGGGCTTTTCAAAGATCAGATCACAATTATGGTGCACACTGGAAGCCGGGGACTTGGCTACCAGGTTTGCGATGACTATCTGGCTAAATTTGGAAAAACTGTTGCCAGATACGGAATCCACCTTTCAGACAGACAGCTTGTTTGCGCTCCAGTGTCATCAAGAGAGGGTGAAGAATATTTTGCTGCAATGAGCGCAGCTGCAAATTTTGCCTGGGCAAACAGACAATTAATCACGCACTGGGTAAGGGAATGCTTTGAAAAGTCGTTATCCATACCTGCCGAACGGTTAGGGCTATATGTTGTGTACGATGTGGCGCATAACATCGCTAAATACGAAAAACACCTGGTGGAAAACAAGGAAGAATATGTTTATGTTCATCGTAAGGGTGCGACAAGAGCGTTTCCACAGGGGCACCAGGCAGTCTGCGAGCCGTACAGAAAAATTGGTCAACCTGTCATAATTCCAGGCACGATGGGAACAAATTCATATGTTCTTGTCGGAACCCACAAGGCAATGGAAGAAACCTGGGGTTCAACCTGCCATGGCGCAGGCAGAACAATGTCAAGGGCCCAGGCAATCAAAACAAGCAAGGGAAGAAAAATAGAGGAGGAACTGCTGAAAATCGGAGTATTGCCAAGAGCCAAAAGCAGAGGCGGCCTTGCTGAAGAAATCCCTGAAGCATACAAAGATGTTGATGAAATTGTGAGGGTTGTTGAAGAAGCAGGCCTTTCAAAAAAGGTTGCAAAAATGAAACCTCTTGCTGTAATAAAGGGTTAGCCAGACACCCTGTATTCGGCATATCACAAAAGGCATAGTTTTTCTGCGATTTTTCTTGACGGCTCAAATGTAAAATGATAAATAAAAACATTGAATCGCAAAAAAGGAGATACAATGAAATTCAGCATCCAGACAATCATTCTTCCAAATAATTCGCTCGAAGAAATAGGAGAGATAGCGCATAAATACGGATATGAAGGGATTGAATGGAGGGTCTTGCCTGATTCATGCCTTAAGGATTTTGGTCCAGAGGTAAAAAACAATCTCGCTGTATGTTCTCTAAAAAAAAGCGTGCCTGTGATAAAAAAAATCAATGCGCAGTTTAATCTTCATACAGCGGGTTTTTCCTCTTATGTTGAAATGGATCAGATTGAGGATATCAAAATTATCAGAGACGCGGGATGCGAACTGGAATGCCCTTTCTTCAGGATAAGAGGCCTCTATTATAAAAGAGATAAACACTATCAGGAGATTGTTGAAGATGGCTGGAGAAAATTTGAAAGAATAGAAAAAATTCTTGATGGCTACCCGATTAAGGCCGCGATTGAAATACATCATGGTTTCGCAGTCAGTTCATGCGCTGCAGCATATCATTTTTGCAGCAGATTCAGTCCTGAAAATCTTGGAGTAATACACGACCCTGGGAATCAGGTGGTAGAAGGAAGGGAAGATGCAAAAATGGGAATTGAAATTCTGGGTCCATATCTGATTCATGCGCATTTTAAAAACTTAATCTGGGAAAAAGGCAGTGTAAGAAAAGATAACACAATCGAGTGGAAACCAAAAAGTGTACCGGTCAATGAGGGTATCATTGATTGGAAAGATTACATAGAACAGCTGAAAAAGGCAGGATACAACGGCTTTCTTTCAAATGAAGATATGGATACTACAAGAGACATTGAACAAAGGCTGAAGCAGATTGATTACCTGAAACAATTTGTATAAAAATGAAGGCTCACATTATTATTGATTTTTCAAGATGCGCGGGAAGAAAAAGCAAGCGCCTTTTCGGTTCTTTCATTGAACATGTGCATCAATGTGTCTATCCCGGAATCTTTGATGCTAAGTCGCATCTTGCTGACGAAGATGGATTTCGAAAGGATGTTATTGAAGAAACAAAAAAGTTGAAGCCAGCCACAATCAGATGGCCTGGAGGTAATTTTTCATCGTGGTATCGCTGGAAAAATGGTATCGGACCAAAAGAAAACAGAAAAACAGAGATTTCCTACGCAGACGAAATCATCAGGGAAGAAAATCATCTGTTCGGCACAAATGAATATATCAAATTCTGCAGAAAAACAGAAAGCACTCCATATATAACAGTAAATGCCGGCGACGGAACTCCAAGGGAAGCAGCAGAATGGGTTGAATACTGCAATTACAATGGAGAAACTCTTTATTCAAATCTTCGAAGAGAAACTGGAGAAACCAGACCCTTTGGCGTGAAATACTGGGAAATAGGCAATGAGATATACGGAGACTGGCAGATTGGCGCAAAAAAAGCCAGCCAGTATAGCCGGATACTTGTTGAATTTTCAAAAGCAATGAAAAGGATTGACCCTTCAATAAAAATCGTTGCTGTTGGAATGGGAAAACACGACCCTGACTGGGACAGGATAATCCTGGATTCAGCGTGGGATTATATTGACGGAATTTCAGTTCATACTTATATCGGAAGGCACGGCTATCTTGATTCATTTGGCCAGATTCTCACGATTTCTGACCATCTCAGGAAAATGGAAGATGACATCATAAGAATTTCCCAGCAAAAGCAACCAAAAAAAATATTTCTCGCACTTTCAGAATTTGGCGTCTGGTATAGAAAAGGGCACAAGGACAATCTTGACGAAATTTATAATCTGAAAGATGCCCTTGTTTTTGCAAGTATTTTGAATCTTCTGTTAAGGTTTTGCAGAAGTCTCGAATTCACACACCAATCAATGCTTGTGAACTGCCTTGGACTACTCAGAACAAAACAGGATGGGCTTGTAAGGCAAACCACCTACTATCCTTTTATGCTGTTTGCAAATCTTACCGGCGATATGGTGCTTGCTCCTGATGTTTTTTGTGAAAGTTTCTCATGCAGGGATTACCGTTATTTCCCCTGGCCAACATTTGATGTGAAAAAAGACAATTTTCAGATGGATGAAAGCAAAATCCCACTGATTCATAATCTGCCATATCTCGATGTCTCTTCGACATACGACACAAAATCCGGGCAGTTATGCGTCATTACGGTTAACAGACACCCTGAAAAAGATATTAACTGCAAAATTGAACTGCACAATATCAAAATTAAAAATTATGCTGACGCGTTTGTTGTCAATGGTCCTGATGTTGATGCCATAAACGACTATGATAATGAGAGGATAAAGATGGAGCAATACCAGGAAAAAGTAAAAACTGAAAATCTGCAATGGAACTTTCCTGCGCATTCAATAACAGCGATCAAGATTCAAACCAGAAATCAAAAATGAACAAAGTCAGTGTTGCAATTATCGGCGGCGGTATGATTACAAAACAGGTGATAATGCCTGTTTTGGTTCAGGAAAAAAGAAAAGGAAAAATCTCTTCAATTTCAGTGGCGACAAGAAGAAAAAAAACCATTGATGAATTAATGCAGATTTTCCCTGAAGCAAATATAAAAGGGTATCCAGAAAAAAAGGAAGAAGACCCGGATGCATGGAAGGAACTTTTGGAAAACCAGGAGAAACCTTCAATCGTAATAATAGCCACGCCTGATGACCTGCATTCGGAAATGACTCTGACAGCCATTGAACACCAGTTTCATGTTATCGTCCAGAAGCCCCTGTGCCTGACAGTTAAAGATGCAAAAACAATACTGCAGGCATCAAGAGAAAAAGCAGTCTATGTTTTTACTGACTATCACAAAAGACATGATATGTCGCTTATGGCAGCAAGGTACAAATACAAAAGAGGAGAAATGGGAGAGGTTCTGTGCTGCCATGCATGGCATGAGCAAAAGAGAGAAATACCACTAAAATATTTTAGAAACTGGTGTGAAAGGAGCAGTCCTCTTGAATACCTTGGAACACATTATATTGATATGTTCCAATTCATCACAGGGCTTGTTCCGAAAAAAGTCATTGCGACAGGACAGAAAAAACTACTTGTTTCACTTGGTATCAATGCCTATGATGCCTGCCAGGCATTCATCAGATGGAGCAATGGATCGGTTCAATATCTTCAAACTTCATGGATTCTGCCTGATGGAAATCCCTGCCTTTCAAATCAGGGTTTTCAAATGACCTGCACACAGGGAGAATTCAGAGCAGACAATGCAAACAGAAATTCCAATTTTTCCACAACAAAATCGGGCTATGAGTTATTTAACCCTTACTTTTTCAAGCCATACATTGACTGGAACAATCCTGAAATTGACCTCTATCTTGGCTATGGAGCCAGCAGTATCGTTCAGGCAATAGATGACTGTATTGAAATTATCGAGACAACCTCATCTCTTGACGAGAAACAAGCGCTTGAAAAAAGAAAACAGATGATTTCAGCGTTTGAAAAAACACGGCCCCTACCCAATCAGGCGATCATCGCGACATCTGTGATTGAAGCAGGGAAAATGAGCATGGTCAAAAATGGAAAACCTGTAATTATTGATGAAAATTTTGAGCCGCATTATGAGTGAAATTCTCTCACAGCCTCATACATTGCCATAATATTTTGTGCAGGCACATCAGGCTGAATGTTGTGAACCTGGCAGAAAACAAAACCACCTTCCGGAGCAAGAGTTTCAACGCACCTTTTCACATGCTCTCTCACCTTTGATGGACTTGCATATGGAAGAATATTTTGCGTGTCGCATCCTCCTGCCCAGAATGTTATATCTTTTCCAAATTCTTTTTTCAGCTTTTCAAGTTCCATATTTTTCGCTGTGAACTGCACAGGATTAATGATATCCACGCCAATTTCAATTAGGTCCGGTA
>JAMWBU010000040.1 GCA_023819255.1 Candidatus Omnitrophota bacterium | reverse complement strand
TCGCATCCTCCTGCCCAGAATGTTATATCTTTTCCAAATTCTTTTTTCAGCTTTTCAAGTTCCATATTTTTCGCTGTGAACTGCACAGGATTAATGATATCCACGCCAATTTCAATTAGGTCCGGTATGATTTCATAGATTGAGCCGTCAGAATGTAAAAATAGATAGCCGTCGAAATTTTTCTTGATATACTGGAAAAGTTTTTGATGATAAGGTTTTACAAGTTTCCTGTAAAGTTCTGGTGAAATCTGAAGTCCATCCTGGGTACCGAGATCATCATTAACATTTACAATCTGAACATAAGGGCCAACACACCTTGAATACTTTTCAAACCTTCTTATGTATGATTCAGCAAGGTTATCAACAATACACTGTGCAATTTTTTGTTCAAGGATAAGGTCCATCATAAACCGCTCAAATCCTCTAAGGAGCTGGCCTCCCGCAAAAATATGAACAGCAAAATTCCCCATCAACGCATAATCAGTGGTCTGATAAAGATGCTTTGCCCTTTCTCCGAGTCGCTCAATTGTTTCATCTACATAGAAAGGCCAGTCAAAGTTTTCAAAAATCTCTTTTTTTGATTCAATCTCCTTTACTGTTGTTGCATTAGCAAGAGGAAAAAAAACAGGCTCGAAATACCACGAGTTTGCCGGTCTTTTTGCAATAATCCTTCCCTCTTCGTCGAACACATTTTCTGAACCATCTGCCTGCCTGGCTGGATTCCATCTTTCCGGTATTTCGCAAAAAGAGCCATCTGGAAGAACCGCTGGTTTCCATCTGGCTGGTTCAGGAAAAACCGGTAAAACATCAGCATTTACTATCTTAAGAATACTTTCTTCAACGACACAAACCTGCTGAAAAGCGTCAAAAACCCTTGTTCTGCCAGATTCTATTCCGAGATATTTTTTTAACCTATTGTATGCAACAGATGTAATTCCTGTTGAGTCCATTGCTCCAAGGTCCACAGGAATCCTATCTGTTTCTTTGTGTTTCAGGGCTTTCAGTATTCTCTGTCTGGAGGTCAAGGCATTTTCACCTCAAAAAACTTCTTTTTCTCAGCAGATTCTCTTGCCCATAAACAGGCGAGAGCGCTGATTATTCCTGCTTCTATCGGAGACCTTGAAGGCCTTTTTTCCTTCATCGCCAAAAGAAAATCATAAGCAAGTTCTCTGTCGCCTCCGAAGTGCGGCAGGTCTCCACCAAATTCAATTGTTTCGGTTGTGGGCGTAATATGATCATAAACAATAATAGTTTTCCTGTACCAGTCAAAATCAATTGTGCCTTTGTATCCATACAATCTGGCGCCCCTTCTTCCAACTGCCTGGTTCCTTACAAAGAAATTCTGGCTGTAACTGACCTGAACTCCATTATCCAGCTCAATCAGGGCATTTCCGCTATCCTCGTTTTTAATATCTTTTGAAAACATACACTTCTGCCAGTTGTTCCAGTCAACCTTATCCCCTTTGAACCTTTTGTAAAACAGGTTGAAAGGACTTTCAATGCACTCCATTTTTTCATCGCAATCCCTGCACAAAAGTTCAAATGGTTTGTCTCGTTTTCCATATATCCTCTGAGAATTCATTGCAGCGATCATCTTCGGTTTTCTGCCTGTAAGGAAAAAGATGTAATCAAAATCGTGCGTTGCTTTTTGCAGGAAAAGTCCACCAACCTCATTATAGTTTCTGTACCAGTTATTGAAATAAACAGAGCCATATGGCACATCGTTCCACGCAACAACATGTTCAATTTCTCCAATTCTTCCTGACTCAATAATCTGTTTTACCTTCATCGCCATAGAAGAAAGCCTCAGAGGAAAAGAAACGACTGCTGGAGCGGTAACATTCTGAAACGTTTTATCAAGGGTTTTCAACTGCTCAAATGTGATCGCGACCGGCTTTTCAAGAAACAGCGGCAAGTTTCTTTTCGCCGCCTTGCATGCCATCTCAGTGTGAAGGTAACATCTTGTTCCAACCATCACTCCATCAAGTTCTACGCTATCAAGCATTTCATCCGCAGAAGAAAAGTATTTTGTGTCCTGCATCAACTCAAGGTCTATTTTTCTTCTTAAAAACGTTTCCTGAGTTTTTTCTTCTACTGCTTTTTTAATTTCCGGCCAGGCAGGATCGGCAATCGCTGCAATCTTATAAGGAATCGAAAAAACCTTCATCGCTGCTGCCATATGCGAAACCCGCAATCCAAATCCAATTATTCCAACTCTCAACATATTTCCCCCTGTTTAGTTTACTAACTTTATATCATCCCGACAAAAAGTCAAGTTGCCACAAAAAGGAAAAAGTGATAACATTAAACAGTAGCCAGCCAATAGTTTGTTAAAATCTATTGAAATCATGAAAATTTAAGGCGGACAGGCGTTCTGAGGCATACGAAAGCAGCACCTGTAGCCAGAATTTGAGCAGGAGAAAAAATGGTTGCGATTCTTGATTTTGGTTCACAATACACTCAATTAATTGCTCGCAGAGTGAGAGAACTAAAAATATACTGTGAAATATATCCATACAATGTGCCTGCTTCAAACCTGAAAGAAAAAAATGTCAGGGTTCTTATCCTTTCTGGTGGACCAGGACATATTACAGAATCAGAACTTTCTTTTATGCCTGATAAAGAAATTTTCAGGGGCCAGTTTAAGATTCTCGGTATATGTTTTGGCATGCAGGTAATCGCAAAATTTTTTGGTGGAAAGGTTGAAAGGGGCAAAGTGCGGGAATATGGAAAAACAGTTTTCTATCCTGAAAAAGACATCATATTTGAGGATGTGCCACAAAGCACAGTCGTGTGGATGAGTCACTATGACCAGGTTACCCGTTTGCCTGATGGATTCAAAAATGCAGGAAGAACAGGCAATTGCAAAATAGCAGCTATCAAGAATATCGACGGTTCAATCTATGGTCTTCAATTCCATCCTGAGGTTTTGCATACAGAAAAAGGAAAGACAATTTTGAAAAACTTTCTTTTTAAGGTTTGCGCTCTCGGTACTGACTGGACGCCATCTTCAATGGTTGATATGGCGAAAAATGAGATAAAATCAAAAATTGGCAACGGGAAAATTGTCTGCGCTTTAAGCGGCGGAGTTGATTCTTCAACCCTTGCTGTGTTGCTCCACCAGGTTGCAGGGAATAATTCTCTCTCAGTGTTTGTTAACCACGGCCTTTTAAGGAAAAATGAGGAAGTTGAAGTGAAAAATGCGCTCGGCTCAATGGTCAATATGAAGTATGTTGATGCTTCTGAAATTTTTCTCAGCAAGCTGAAAGGAGTTGCTGACCCTGAAAAGAAAAGAAAAATCATCGGCGAGACATTTATCAGGGTTTTTGAAAAAGAAGCAAAAGAATTTGGGGCCGATTTTCTTGCTCAGGGAACTCTGTATCCTGATGTCATAGAAAGCGTCAGTGTTTTTGGCGGTCCCACTTCAAGAATAAAAACACACCACAATGTCGGCGGGCTTCCTGAAAAAATGGACCTGAAACTTGTTGAACCATTCAGATACCTTTTTAAGGACGAGGTGCGAAAAATAGCAAAAGCAATCGGTTTGCCTTCCAACCTTATTCAAAGACATCCGTTCCCTGGTCCGGGTCTCGCAGTGAGAATCATCGGTGAAGTTGATAAAGAAAAGATTGAAATATTGAGGGAAGTTGACGCAATTTACATTGATGAGCTCAGAAAAGCCAATCTCTACAATAAAATATGGCAGGCTTTCGCGGTGCTGCTTCCTGTTAAGAGCGTTGGCGTGATGGGAGACCAGCGAACATATCAGTATGTTGTTGCCCTGAGGGCGGTTACAAGCGTTGACGCAATGACCGCTGACTGGGCAAGAATTCCTTTGAAGGTTCTTGAAAAAATATCAAGCCGTATTGTAAACGAGGTAAAAACAGTAAATCGGGTGGTTTACGATATCACTTCTAAACCGCCAGCAACAATCGAATGGGAATGAATCAGACGTTTCTCCGCAATGCCTTGATTCTTGTGATACCTTCGACGATGATAAAAAATGAAAGAATGATGAGGACAACGCTGATATTTCCAAGAAGCAGGCTTCTGCTCTTATAAAACACAATCGCCTGGTAAATCAAAGCGAAGATGGTTATAACAAGCATTACGATAGCAGGAATAAGACATGACAGTGAATTCTTCTTTTTTATCATCAGGAAACAACCGCAAACAAACAGCACCAGCCCTGCCGTAAGCTGATTTGAGGCGCCAAAAACCGGCCAGATCTTTTCCCACGCGCCATAGGCAAGGTACGCAGCAAAAGCAATAACACAGAAGGTTGCAAAAAATCTATTGTTGAAGATTGGCATCCTGAAAGATTGTCCGAACATTTCAGCTGTAATATATCTGGTTATTCTTGTGGCAGTGTCAAGCGTTGTCAGGACAAAGCTATTGACCATAATAATGGCGATGAGCTTGCCAATGTCAGAAGAAAACATTCCTGAAACAATCCTTCCATATCCGGTGGCAAATGTTCCAATCCAGTTACCTTTCTGCATAAGAAATGGATAGTTTAAATCCTGAAAAGGGCTATTCCAGTAAAGCCCTGCGACCACACATACAAGAGCCATTGATGCAAGAACTCCCTCTGTAAGCATACTTCCATAGGCAATGCGCCTTGAATGTCTCGCGTCAGGAATTTGTTTAGAAGTTGTTCCACTTGAAACAAGGCTGTGAAATCCGCTTATCGCTCCACACGCTATCATTACAAACATCATTGGAACCAGCGGCCCTTTCGGTGAATTAAATGAAACAAAAAACGGCGCGTTTGTGGAAGGGTGGGAGACAAAAATCCCGAGAACTCCGAAAAACAGCCCGAAAAACAGGATAAAAGAACTCAGATAATCCCTTGGTTGAAGCAGGATATTAACAGGCATTACGCTGGCGACAAAAGCATACAGAAGAAGTATTGCAATCCATATTTTGATGGGATTTTCCAGCGGTATTCTTACAGGTATGTTTTTCCCGACATACAGAAAAAATGCAATCAACAATATTGAAACAATCGTAACCAGGATAAAGTTTGCGTTTTTTCTATAAACAAGAAAGCCAAAAAGAATTGCTATGAAAATAAAAACAAAAGATGGTATCACAATTCTTGGCTCTTCTATGAAAGTCTTTGCAGTCACAGCAGCAAAAACAGCAATAACAAGTATCAAAGAAAGCCAGAGGAAAAAAGAAAAAACAATCTTGCTCTTTTCACCAAGAATATTCTTTGTAATCTGACCGATTGTTTCTCCATTGTGTTTCAAGCTCAAAACAAGCGAAGAAAAATCATGCACGCCGCCAAGAAAAACTGAACCCAGAACAATCCACAGTAACGCTGGTCCCCATCCCCACAAAACCCCTGCGATAACAGGTCCAAGAATCGGGCCAGCGCCAGCTATTGATGAAAAATGGTGGCCAAAGAGGATTATCCAGTGCTTTGCAGGGACATAATCAATACCATCGTACTTTGTATGGGCAGGGGTCTTTTCCTCAGATTTTGTGTCCCATATCCTTTCAAGATACCTGCCATAAAATTTGAAAGCAATGGCGAAACTTATTAGAACCAGAATCAATAGACCGGTTGAATTCATAGTGAAAATTATATCAAACTTTAATCGTTAGTAAAGTCTTTGCCATAAAAGCAAAAGTCATATCAGTTTTTCAAGAAACCCGTCAGGAATGACTGCGCAAAAAACCTGCGGAAGCCTGTTTTTGTTGATACAAAGATTATGTATCTATTATCAGCGCTCAGGTATGGATGACAATGCCCTATTTCATATCGTGGCCAGAAACCTTCTGTTTCGAATTTTCCGTATAATCTTTGCTCCTGACAGCTTATCCTCAGGCCAGTATCCAATTTCTAAAATCCAGTCTTGTCTCATTTAATCCCCGATCAGAAAAACCGAAGAATTTTGCCATAAATTCTGTTCTGTTGCAAAATAATATGAAAAAGGAGGAAGAAAAAAATGAAGGTCTGTGTAATCGGAGGCACAGGACATACAGGAAAAAATATTGTAAGGATGCTTGCCAGGGAAGATTTTGAGGTATCTGTTGTTTCAAGAGGAATAAAACCAATCTTTGACGATTCCAGAATCAGTTTTATTAAAAAGGACTATGATTCCAGCAATGAGCAGTGGCACGATTTATTTTCTCAAATTAAACCGGATGTAATAATTGATATACTCGGCTCCTTCGCGCCTGTGGTTTATGAAACAGGAAAAATCTATTGCAAACATTTCATTCTCTGCGGTTCAATATGGATGTTTGGCGAAGCAAAAATAGTTCCAACACCCGAAATTACGCAAGCTTCCTGTATATTTCCGGGCTATGCAAAAAGATATTCTGATATGCTAAAACTGAAGGAAAAGGCCAAAGCTGATGGAATCAGATTTACTGCGATTATGCCGCCAAATATTTGCGGTCCTGGAAAGATTCCTCTTGATTGTTATGGTTCCCGCGGTATTGAAAATCATAAGAATCATATGGCAGGAAAACCAGTGCCATTGCCTGAACCAGGACAGACCCTTATCGGACCATGCGACGCAGAAGATGTGGCACGCGGGTTTTATCTTTCTGTGATGAATCCAGAAATGGCGTCTGACGAGATTTTCAATGTGGGTTCAGCTTATGCGCTTACAGCAAAGCAGTTTGTTGAAACATATGCACAAATATACAGGACGAAAATTCCGATTGATTGGTGCAGCTGGAAAGAGTACTCAGAAGAAATAAATCCGCAAACTGGAGCAAACTTTCATTTTAAGGCGCATATGTGCCCTGATATTTCAAAGATAGCAAAGAAACTTGCATATAAACCCGCTTACGCGCCTGAAGAAACAATGGAAAGGGCAGTTTCCTGGATGAAACAGCAGGGTTTGATATGAAAATTTTAATTATTGATATTGACACATTGAGAGCCGACCATTTAGGTTGTTATGGGTATCACAGAAACACAAGTCCTAACATTGATAAAATTGCCTCAGATGGCATCATTTTTACAAACTATCACTGCTCTGACGCTCCCTGTCTACCAAGCAGGGCAGCTTTGATTACAGGTAAACACGGAATCCATACAGGAGTGATAAATCATAGCGGCAGGATGGCAGAAATGTTTCCTGAAGGCAAAGGCAGAGGTTTTACCGACAGATTGAGATATCAATCGCTATGGGGAATGCTTGCCTTTAATAAATATCATACGACATCAATATCAACATTTGCCGGAAGGCACGGCGCATGGTGGTTTCACGCTGGACTTAATGAAGTGTTTGATATTGGCCTTAACGGTATGGAATCAGCGCATGATGTAACTTTTGTTGTTCTTGACTGGATTGAGAAAAACGCAGAAAAAGATAACTGGGTGCTTCATATAAATTACTGGGACCCACACACTCCTTACAGAACCCCTGAAAATTTCAACAACCCTTTTGTAAATGAACCATTGCCCGAATGGATTACAGAAGAAACCGTTGAAAAATGGAAGCAGTGCGTGGGAGGGCATTCTGCGCTTGACTACGGTATGTTTTCTCCTGCTGATGTGCAGGATAGATTTCCAAAACATCCTGCCGTGATTGACAGCATGGAATCAGCAAGAAAGATGATAGACGGATATGATTGCGGAATAAGATACGTTGACATCCATACCGGAATCGTACTTGACGCGCTGGCGTCAAAAAAAGTCGATGACCTTGCGATAATCATCACATCCGACCACGGAGAAAACCTTGGAGAACTTGGGTGTTGCTCTGAACATGGAACATCCGATTACATCACACACAGGATACCTTTGATAATAAAATGGCCTGGGTACACAAATGGTCCATCAGTTGATGACGGACTTCATTATAATATAGACCTTCTTCCAACAATTGCTGAAATGCTTGGAATAAAATTTCCTGACAGTATTGACGGGATAAGCTTTGCACAAGCAATTAAAGAAGGTAAAAATTGCGGCAGGGAGTATCTTGTTTTAAGTCAGTGCTGTCACGGGTGCCAACGTTCTGTAAGATGGAAGGACTATATCTACATCAGAACCTATCACGACTTTTATCACCTTTATCCTGATGAGATGCTTTTCAATATAAAACAGGACCCGAATGAACAAAACAATCTTGCATCTCAATTGCCCGGGGTATGCGCTGAAGCAACCCATCTTTATCTGAAATGGCATGATGAGATGATGAAAAAGTCTCCTTATCCGGTTGACCCCCTGTGGCTTGTTCTGGAAGAAGGAGGACCATTCCATTCAAGGGGAAAGCTCAAGGATTACTGCAGACGTCTGGAAGAAACAAACAGGTCGTGGGCAATCGAAGAATTAAAAAAAAGACACCCTCAGGAGTTCAAATGAAAAAAGAGGTTTTCAAAAAACTTGAAAGATGGTGGGCTGGAGAAGAAAAAAAGCCTGTGATTCAGCTTTGTGTCATAAAGGATAAGAATTTTATGTCCTTCGATGAATACTGGCCATCTGAAAGTGCAGTGGGTGACCTTGACAGTTTTGTAAATGCACAATTAGAAAGCACAAAGAAGCTTGAGTACTTCGGCGTATCATACCCATCTCTGCCACATCAATGGGGAAAAAGAGGAACACCAATGACTATGAGCGCTTATCTTGGTTGTGATGTTTATTTTGGCCAGGAAACTGTCTGGTATAAAAAATTTGTTGACGACTGGTCAAAAACAACAATTGCCTTTGATGAAAACAACAAATGGGTTCAGGCAAGCAAAAAACTGATGGAAAAACAGATTGAAAAAACTGATGGAAATTGCATCGTCGTTATGCCTGACCTTGGCGACGCGCTGACATGTTTTTCAATGATGAGAGGGGTTGAACAACTGTTAATTGATGTTGTTGAAAGTCCAGAAATTATCATTGAGAAGATTGATTGTTTTGTGGATGCGTGGATACAGGCGCACAAATTTTTCCACAGGATTTACAGCTCAAAACTTTCAGGCGACTCGTCATGGCTTTTGTGGGCACCGGGTAAAACATACGCCTGTCAGTGTGATTTTTCAACAATGATTTCTCCGAAGATGTTTGAGAAATTTGTCGTCTATGAACTTGAAAAAATCAAGGACTACCTGGAATTCGTCGCGTGGCATCTTGATGGACCTGATGAAATCAAACATCTTGATATTCTTCTTGCGCTGCCTTATGTAAAAACAATCCAGGTTACACCTGGTGCAGGAAGACCAACCTGCGCATCAGAATTATGGATTCCCAATATAAGAAAAATCCTCAACAAAGGGAAAAATGTTATTATCTACGCCTCAAATGTAGAGCAGTTCAATACTCTAATAGAACATTTTCCTTCTGGCAGAGTACTTATCGGTTGCTACGGGATCGACCCTGAGAAAGAAGATGACAGAAAATTTTTGAAACAGGTTGAGCCGTATTTTTGACAGATGCAACAAAAAAATATAAGATTTTAAAGTCAATTTTCTGTTCTTAAAAGGGAGAAAAAAATGGAACTGAAAAAAGACGCTAAATTTGCTTTGCTTGTTCCAACAAGCATGGGCATCAGATTGACCCCTGTGAACAATCAACCACTTCATTGCAGCAAAAATTTTATTATGCAGGCAACAAGCGCTGAAAGCAATGTCGCAAGCGTATCATCATATCTTGGGCTACCCGTAAAAATCCTCACGGCTTTTGTTAAAGATAGCCCAATCGCAAGATTTATTAAAGACGACCTTGAAAGCAGGCACATTACTGTTGAAGCAAAAGAAGTGCCTCAGGGTGGCCCCTGGGGATACAGGCATCAGATAAATTTTGCTGACACAGGTTATGGAACAAGGGGCCCAAAGGTTTGGAACGACAGGGCAGGAGAAGTAGGAAGAACACTTAAGCCAGAGGATTTCGATCTTGACAGGATTTTTGGAAAAGAAGGTGTTAGTATTGTTCATATGTCAGGTCTTTTTGCAGCTCTTTCTCCAGAAACAGGAAATTTCTGTCAGCACATCGCAAGAGCAGCGAAAAAATATGGAACAAGAATCTCTTTTGATTTGAATTACAGAGCGTCTTTCTGGAAAAACAGAGAAAAAGAGCTGCGTGAAATTTTTACTGAAATTGCAGGACTTTCTGATATCCTAGTGGGCAATGAAGAAGATTTTCAACTCTGTCTTGGCGTTAAGGGACCAGAAACAGGGGGGAAGGGACTGAAAGCGCAGATAGATGCGTTCAAGGAAATGATTGAAAATGTTAAAAAGAGTTTTCCGCAGGCAGATGTTTTTGCGACCACACTGAGAGAGGTTATAAGCGTTCAGCAACATCTCTGGGGAGCAATTGTTTCTGTCGGTTCAAACTGGTATGTTGTGGAACCAAGAGAAATTTTTGTCCTTGATAGAATAGGCGGAGGAGACGGTTTTGTGGGTGGTCTGCTCTACTCTATTGTTAAAGATATGCCGGAAGAAAAGTGGATACAATTTGCCTGGGCTTGCGGCGCGCTTGCTGTTACAATGCTAACGGATTATTGTCAGCCAGCCGATGAAGAAGAAGTATGGAGCATCTGGGAAGGTAATGCAAGGGTAAAAAGATAAGATATCCCATCAAGAAATAGCACATCAAGATTTTAGGTGGTTTGACATACATGGGAAAAAAATTAAAATTTCAGTATGTGCAAAATTCCATTAACAAAAAAGACGCATCTGATTTTGTTCATCTTTTTCATCTGGATTACACGACTGTTTTCGGTTGATATCGACGCTTGTAAATACCTGAATATCAACCTTCCTGATTGTGGTTTTCAAAAAGCCATAGATGATTGCAGCGCTTCTGGCGGAGGCACAGTGAAAATCCCTGAGGGAGTTTTCAAAATCACAAGAGGGCTTGTTTTGAAAAACAATGTGAGCATTGAAGGCAAAGGAATTGATAAAACAATCTTTGTTCAGGGAAGGGAAATCGTGAAAATCAATGTTGTAAAACTGGAAGGAAACAGGATATACCTTGAATCGATTCCTGAAAAGATGGAAGAAGGAAGCGCTGTTGTTTTATGCAGGATATTTCCGCCAGCCTGGTATGGAGAACCAAGGCCTGCTTTCGTTAAGGAACTTGATAAACAAAATAATTCAATACTTGTTGAAGCGCCCTATGGCATGGTTCAGATGAAGCCAGGCGCAGGTTGTGTCATCTTCGGAGATTCTGCTGTGGCTGAGACGGACATAAAAAAAGGAGATACAGAAATACTGTTGAAAAGCGCAAGGATTTTTAAGCCCGGAGAAGAAATAGCGATTGGCGAACCTCCCAATGAATCAATGCTCGCTCATGGCTTTATAAAAGAGATAAAAGGCAACAAACTTGTGCTTGAATCGCCTGTGTCAATAGATTTCAAGCTCTGGCCTCCTGATAAAGAAATGGGAAACAAAAAGATCAATGCCCTGCTGTGGGGTTTATCACCGGTTTTCCATGGAGCGAATGTGGAAAATGTTAAAATCTCCAGTATGACGATCAAAGGAAACGCAAAGGGAAATGTTTATTCAACGCAGGGAAGATATACCCTTGCGGCAATACACATATATAATGGGAAAAATATTGTCATTGAAAAAACAAAGGTCATCGACTGGGCAAGCGATGGAATCAGTCTGCAGGGAGGAAATAGCTGCGTTGTACGGGAATGCGAAATCTACGGCTGTACTGGAAATGGATTGCATCCGGGAACCGGGCTGAAAAACAGTGTTTTTGAGAAAAATAAAATTATTGAAAATGGGCAGGGCATTTATTTTTGCTGGCATAATTTCGGGCATAAAGTCCTGAACAATTTAATAGAAAGAAACAGAAGCCATGGCATCGGCGGGCTGGGAAATCCGGGGGACACAAACAACCTGATAGAAGGAAATCAGATCATCGCTAATGGAGAAGCAGGGATTGAAATCAACGGCGGAAGACAATCCAGCAATATCATCATGAACAACATAATCAAAAATAATTCACAGTCGCAACCAGGAAAATTTCCTGGAATTATGATTTATGCCGCAACTGAAGACGCAATGTACTATACAATAAAAAACAACGATATTTCTGACACGCAGGATAAGAAAACGCAGCGCGTCGGCATTGAAGAAAAAAACGGCGCATACAGGGAAAAACCAGTATTTGCGGACAAAAATCTCATTGAAGACAACATTCTTTCAGGACATGAGATAGACATTATTGTGGCTGGACAAAATACAGTGTGCAGGAATAACAAAGCAACAAAGATTGTGATGCCTGAAAAAAAAGACGCTCAGTAAACTCGTTTTCTAACAAGAAAGGAAAAATATGATCAAGATAGGAATTGTGGGGACAGGTGACAGAGGCACGAGTTTTGTCAAAGCAGCCGAACACATACCGCAGATCAAGATCGAGGCAGTCGTTGATACAAATCCTGTGCGCATGGAGGCAGTGATAAAGCACCACAACTACCCTCCTGTGAAAAAATTTTATAACCTGGACGACCTTCTTGATGCAAAGATTGTGGATGTCGTTTTTATCACTACGCCTGACTGGACGCACGCTGATCTGATTACTAAAACTCTTGAAAAAGGATATCATGTCTTCTGCGACAAGCCACTTGCGATAAATAGCGAACAGATCTCAAAAATTTTGCAGGCTGCCGCCAGCAACAATAAAAATATGCATTTTATGGGATTCAATATGAGGTATAAACCGACCTTTATCAAAATGAAGGAACTCACCGAAAAAAAGGAAATAGGAAATATTCTAACTGGCTGGTCCTATAGCGGATACACTGGTGACGGTTATTTCAGAAGATGGCATAAATTCAGAAAAAATAGCGGCGGTCTTATTATTCATAAGGGCTGTCACATTCTGGACATATTGAACTGGATGGTTGATTCGTACCCTGTTGAGGTTTACGCAAAAGGCGGACAGAAGGTATTCGGCGGGGAAAAGAAATGGACTGGCTGTCACCAGTGTAAGGAAACAGAAACCTGTCTTTACGCAAGAAAACTCTCTGAAGACCAGATGAAACTTTTAGAGGATATCTACATTAAGGCGGCTGCTGTTGATGGGTACACAAGGAATTACTGCGTTTTTGGGCCTTCGGATGTCCCTGACCATTATCTGGTAACAATAGATTATGCCAGTGGAGCAAAGGTAATTTTTGAGGAGATTTTTTTCGGGGCAGGCCTTTTTTATATGGGATTTGCTGGCGAAAAAGGAGAAATTGTCACTGGTTCTTTCATACCTGATTCGATAATAGTTCGCAAGAAATTCAGCCAGGACAAAGAACAAAGATATCAGGTAAATAAAGAAACAAAGGAATTTCATGGCGGAGCCGATATCGGTATGCTTAAAGACCTTGTCAGGTCTCTTGAAACAGGAAAACAGATTCTGCCTGGATTCAAGGAAGGAGCGAGAAGCGCAATCATTGGTGTTGCGGCAATGATTTCCATAGACAGACAAAAACCAGTGAAAATAGAAGACCTTTTGCCACTGGAACTTTTGCAGTAAACAGCGTTTAACAAAACAGGAGGAAAGATGAAAAGGCTGATAATGTTTGTTCTTTTTCTGGCATTCAGCTGTTTTGTTTTTGCCGATACAGGCGCTTTCTATCAGGACACAGACAATGATGGCAAAAATGATGTTCTTGTTATCGAGAATGAATTTTTCAGAATATCTTTTTCTCCATCAAATGGCGGCAAGGCAACAGAGGTCTTTTATAAGCCGGATAATAAACTGATGAGTGTGCCATACGGCTGGTTTCAAGACGCTGTTGTTGAACTTGGAGAAATGGTTGGCGCAAACCTTTACAATTGCAATCATAACTACGAAAGCGAAATACTTGAAAGCAAATCGGGTGTTTCCACAGTGCGATTTCGTTCAAACCTGCCTGGAACAGGAAAGTTTGAAAATTATAAAAATGTAAGCATCGAAAGAACCTATACCCTTTACAAAAATTCTCCTGTCATCAATGTTGAAATAAAGGTAAGAAACAATTCAAACGAGACGCTGCCTTTCACATTGATGCCCGCGCACTGGGCATGGGTTGACAGCGAAGATAGCTGGTATTTTGTTCCTGACGAACTTGGGGTTTTAAATGACTTTGACAGCCAGGTGAGGTCCTTCAGCGCTCCTGTTGGTTCTCAGGAACCAAGTTCAAATTTTGCGGGCTTTTTAAGCACGCAGAGTAAACTCGGACTTGTATTTATAATGGATTGGAAATATCTCGACGCAATAGAGTGCTGGTTATCAAAAGGAAAGGGAGCCTGCGTTCAGTGGCCTTACAGAAGGCAGATTATGCAACCAGATCAGATATGGACAACCGCTTATAAGATTTATCCGGTAAAGGGAATTGAAAGCATTGAGGCAGCAGACGAAAAATATGCGATAGGGATTACAGCAGGCGAAAAATCGGGTATTGGAAATTTTGTTTCAAAAGAAGAAATTCAGGCAGGAAAAGAAGTTCCGATAAAAATCTATGTTTCAGGTGTTGCTGATGGAAAAGTTAAGATTGAATATGGATACAGAATTCTGCCAGAAGAAAAGGGAAAGATACTGGGCAGCAAGGAAATAAGTATTGAAAAGACAAAGGGAACAACTTTCAGTTTTATGCTTCCTGTTGAGAAAAAAGACAGCACCTGTGTGATAAAAGTTACACTGACAGATGAAAAAAACAATGTTCTTGAAGCAGAAAGACCTATTAAGGTTGGAGATTCTCCCTATACATACTTTATGAAGCCAAAGAAACAGCCGCAGGAAGGAGAAAAATACTATGGCTACAAGATAGTAAACCCACCTTTGCCTGCCTGGTACGAAAAGGTTGACCTTAATATTGAAACACCCCACATAAAATGGGCAAAGCCCTGGAGCAGTGGCAAATTGAATGTGCTTTTTGTCAACAGAAGCGACAACTCAGTTGGATACTGGCGGGAAATATGGCAGAGATGTGATATTGACTTTGATACATGTGCGCTTGCATGGGATCAGGCAAAAAAATTTCCCTATACACAGAACACCCTGAAAAAACTTCTAAAGCAGATGGCTGAAAAACAATATGATGTCGTGTTTTTTTCAGCATTGCACTGGAATCAGGGAATCCCGGATTATATCAGGGATAGCATATTTTCTTTTGTCAAACAGGGTAAAGGCATCGTCATTCTCGCAGATTTGAAAAACAGCCAGATTTATGGAGAACTTGGAAAATATCTCAATGAAAATGGAAACAAAGTTGATGTTTCTCATCTTGTATCCTGTATGCCATACAAAACTCCTGATGTGTGGGCATATCAGCTGGGAAAAGGCAGGGTTGTTGTTATATCAGGGAACCCGGCGAGCGGATATGAAACAGTGAGTCAAAGCCTTGGTGACTGGCAGGCAGAAGGTAGATGGATGTGGATACCTGGCTGGGAATACAGTTTTGGACTTTTTGCAAGAAGCATCATATGGGCAGGCCATAAAGAAACATCCATATCTGTAAAAAGTATGAAGGGAAGCGAACAGAAGATTGAAGCAATTGTAGAGAACAACGCAGAAAAACCTGTGGATGTTACCTGCTTTTTGAGTGTTTACAATGGTTTCTATGAACAGGAAGAAAATAAGCAGGAAAACATAAAGCTTGCACCTGGTGAAAACAAGATTGAAATAACAATTTCCAGACCCCTCAGTGATAAAATTCATCTTGCAGACCTTATTTTGAAAGATGGAAAAGGAAAAAGCCTTGGATGGGGAAGCTGTAAGTTTGTCATAACAAGGGATATTAACCTTGTTGCAAAAATGGATAAAGAAACATCTGCTTACAGAAGCAGTGAAAACATAAAAGGAATTATGACGATTGAGAATAAGAAGGAAAGAAAAAAGATAAAGCTTGACATAGAGGTTGAAGATTCATCCGGAAGAATTGTCTATCGTCAGACAAAAGAAACCGAACTTAACACAGGTAAAAATGAAATACCCGTAGAGATAAGCAAAGAAAAAATGATTGATATTTATCATGATTTGAAGGTTTCTGTCATTGATGGCAATGCTGTGGTAAGCCGCGATAGACACATCTTTTTTGTTTATCCTGAAAGATTGCCTCTTTACGATGACTTTTATCTTGCCTGCTGGGGAAATCTTGACCCAAATCCTTTGAAGATAATAATATCCGGTAGAAAACTTAAAGAAGCGGGCATTGACTATGTCTATTCTTACGGCGAAGGAAAAAGTGAAAGATATGTCGCCTATAAAACAGGGCATCTCTTAATGGGGCCTCCTTATTCCTGCAGTTTAAAAGGTGGATACGCTGGAAACAGGAAGGCGGACACAGCAAAACTCACTTATGACCCGCCCCTTGTTCCTTCAGAACAGGAACTCAATCAGTTTATGGAAAGAATGAGAAATATGGCAAAAGCGTATTCTGACTGGGCCGGAGTTGATTATATCCATCTTGATGACGAACGAGACATGCAGAATGATTTTGATTGGTCAGAAAGAACAATTGAAAAATTCAGGCAGTGGCTAAAAGATACTTACGGTACAATTGAAAAACTGAACAAACAGTGGGACGCAAGTTATAAGGACTGGAATGAAGTTATGCCTGTAAAGATTACAGAGATAAAGGATAAGAATAACATCTCTCAATATATTGACTGGAGGACATTTATCGGATGGGCAATAATGGAATACTATTACAAGGTTCCTGCTGAAGCTGCAAAACAGGGAAATCCTCGAGCTGTTGTTGGACAGCACGGTATATATCAAACAAGTCTTACAATTCCTCACGACTTCTGGGAAATGTCAAAGTATACGCCTGTTACAGGAAGATACAATGGAATGATTGAAGAATGGTTTTCATCATTCGGTGTTATCTCGGGTCAGTACGGCGGCTATGGTGTCGATGTAGCAACTCCAGGACACAGGTACCACCCATGGAGAAGTTTATTGCATGGAGGCCACTGGGCGTTTTATTACATTTTGTGGAATTCAGGCACCTATCATCAGGGCATACTTTCACCTGACCAGAGTGTTCACGGCGGCTACAATGAACTGTCAAAAGAGGAATTTTCTGATATAAAAAATGGAATTGGAAAACTTTTCATAGAAACAAACTTCAGTTCAGACGGAATATGCTTTCCTTATTCTTACTCTTCGATTCTTGCAGCTCAGGCGCTTGGAATGTCGAGGACTGGAAACCTGTACAGCCAGAAAACCCTTATCCAAAACCTGGGATATCAGCATAGATTCCTTTCCTATCAGCAGATTAAGGATGGAGAGCTGATTAAAAAGGGCTTTAAGGTGTTGATACTTCCTGAAACCATATGTCTTTCAACTGAAGAAATTGCAGCGATTAAGGAGTTTGTAAAACAGGGCGGGACATTGATTGCCGACCATCTGCCAGGAGTCAGAGACCAGCACGGAAAACTCTATGGAAAAAAAGGACCTCTTGATGAAATCTTTGGAATAGACAGAAGCAATGCGGAATTTACAAAGATTAAGAAAAAAATGAGATTATTGAAAAGCAATCTCTTTGATGAAAAAGAGATTGAAATGACTGTCGCTGAACAGGGAATAAAAACAGGTTCTGGGAAAAATATGGCTGTGTTTGAAGATGGAACACCTGCATTGATAATAAACGATTATGGAAAAGGAAAAGGAATATATCTGAACCTTGATATTTCTGACTATGCTGGAATGAAGGGAAGGGGTGTTGCGGGTGAGGTAATCGAGGAAGAAAAAGGAATCAGCGATTATGTTGGCTTGATTCAGGAAATTTTTGGAAAGATCCTCGCAAACACAGGAATGAAAAAAAGATTAGAAATTCTTGATGGCGAAAAGCCAATCAATGATGGCGAAAGATTTTATTATGTTGATGGAAACAACACCTATGTTGGTTATCTGCCAGAAGTTAAATCAGAGAAAAAAGTAACGATTAAAGCTTCCGGCAAAGCGCATATTTACGACCTGCGAACGCAAAAATATATTGGTTTCACAGACACCTTTACCGACACGCTTAAACCAGGAGCTGTTAAAGTTTACTCAATGCTTCCTTACAGAGTCACAGCCATACAATCCAGCATAAAAAGCCAGTATAAACAGGGTGAAAACATATCGCTGGCGTTAAGTGTCAACACAGAAGGAAAAACAGCTGGAAAACATATATTCAGGATAGAGGTTTATAAAGATGGAAAAAATGTTCAGTGCTATAACAGGAACATCGCTGGTGAAAAAGGAAGCGCTACAACAGTGATTCCATTGTCCTACAATGAAGAAAAAGGGAATTATACGCTTGTTGTAAGAGATGTAAATACCGGCACCAGCGCTTCTTTCAAATTCAAAATAATTTAGTGCGAATTTTAAATTAAAAGTCAGGACGCTCTTTGAAAAGATGTTCAGTAAGTGCCGCCAGAATAAGAATGTATTGACAAAATTTTTGAACGGAATTATTATTGTATTGACAGGCGGTTCTTTGAAAACTACGGTAAGCAGGTGTCTGATGCCCTATTTTCCCCTCTTTTCTAAAATCCCCCTCAATCCCCCTTTTTCAAAGGGGGAAGGAGGAATGGAAGAG
>JAMWBU010000039.1 GCA_023819255.1 Candidatus Omnitrophota bacterium | reverse complement strand
GGATAGGGATCTTCATCATAAAGCCACGCCTCTATGCCAAGGGCTTCTGCCTCCTTGACCATCAACTTTATTTTTTCTCTGAAATCAACTGACATATACGGATTTAAAAGTCCTGGCCTTGGATGCATAAAAAATCCCCTCAACCCTTTTTCCTTAATCTGTCTTATCTGCCATCGTAATTCATCATCTTCCATTTTGTGGTTCAAAAACAAAAATGGCACGGGCCTGTATTCAGAAGGACCAATCCTGAATTCATCAAAAGAAAAGCGATCTTTTTTCATTTTTCACCTTTTTACGAGTAATGGATACTGGTTTAAAAGCTCATCAATCCTTTGTTTTGTTTTCTGAGAAATCTCAAATGAGCAGTTTGAAAGTATCTGTTTAATCTGGCCTGGCTTTCTTGCTCCAACAATTGCGCCTGTGACAGAGGGATTAGCAAGAACCCAGGAAATAGCCAGTTGGCCTGTATTCATTCCGTTCTCATCGGCAATTTCCTGAAATTTGTCATAAAACTGGCAATAGATTGAATGGTTTGTGGTAAGTTCAGGAAGTTTTCTCCTCCAGTCGTCAGGAGCCATTTTCGAAATTCTCTGCTGGTCAAACTTTTCAGCAAGCAGCCCATAGTACATTGGACTGTAGCAGATTACTCCAACATTGTTTTCAGCGCACCATGGAAGGATTTCTTTTTCAATCTCTCTTCTGAAAACACAGTATGGCGGCTGAAGAGACGCAGGCAATCTTATCTTTTTTATTCTCTCAAGCTGGCCAACATTAAAATTTGATACACCAATCGCCCTTATTTTTTTTTCATCCATAAGTTTGCACATCTGTTCCCAGGCTGACTCGATTTCACTGTCAGGTCGTGGCCAGTGAATCTGCATAAGATCAATACTATCCACTCCAAGCCGCCTCAAGCTCTGTTCTGTTTCCTGTCTAACGGTTCGACCTGAGAGTCCGTCTCCGAGAACTCCTTTTTCATCCCAGCTTTTCCCGAGCTTTGTAAAAATGAAAACCCTGTCTCTGAATTCTTTTGTTGCAATGCCGACAATCTCTTCTGAATGACCAAGGCCATATGCAGACGCAGTATCAATCCAGTTGAGTGAAAAATCAATGGCAAGCTTTATTGTTTCAATAGAATCTTTATCGTCCTGAGAACCCCAGGAATAGTTATATCCTGTGCCGCCGATTGCCCATGTTCCAAGCCCGATGACACTAATCTCCATATCAGAATTTCCAAGCACTTTTTTTCTCACACCTGACCTCCATTTTCAAGTCTGGTCCCTTTAATCCACTCTTTTTTTATTTCAACCCCTTCCCCGGGTATTAAAAATGGCTTTGTTTCGTATATTGGCCTATGTCCTTCTCTGCGCCACCATAGTGTTCTTCTTGTTGGACCGAAAAGCACTGATGAAGAACTTACAAGAGTCCAGTTTGCTTCCCAATCAAGCCGGTGACCTTTTTCTCCTGCAAGACATATCCTGTCAGGAAATGGCACTGCGTAATCAAGCATTATGCTGACAAGCCCCTGCAGGGTTGGAGTTTTTGAAGATTCCTGTTCTACAAGTTTCAGCAACCTTCGATATCTTCTCTCGCAGCCTTCCCAGAACACATAGTCAGGATTGTCAACAGGATCATAGCCACGCATCTGGAAGGAAATTCTGTCTCTCTCTTTTTTAAAAGAATTCATTTCAGGCGTAAGATACGCGCAGGCAGTAACAGCAGAAGCGCCATTTTTCGGCCATCTTACTCCCATCCTGCAGTTTGATTTTTCTATTGCAACCGAGTTGAATTCAGAATCTGCAAAGATGATATTTCCTGGTCCCCAGAATTCTCTGTACCTGTAAAGAAAATCAACAAAATCAGACAGCTTTTTTATATCTTCTGGCATTATCTCAAATACATCGACAGGAAAGATGTTTTCTGGTTCTTCATCGCAAAGCACTGCGGATGAAGCGCTTCCCACAGGTGTAATTTTCTCAAATGGCTTCCCGGAAGGTCCTTTTTCAGGAGGATTGAATCTCTGGAAAGGCCTGACAAGATCATCAAGGTTTTGACCAGCCATTGGTCCTTCATTTCCATAGCCAAACCAAACCCCGGTGCACTTTCCTTTTGGTGCAGATTTTCTTACATATCTTGTATTCAATCTCCTGCTTACAAACCAGTACCAGTTAAAATGATGCGCCATCATCCATTCATCTTTGCATCCATCCAGAAATCCCTTGCGTTCTGCTCTTAAAACATCAACCCATTTTTTGCATTCAGGAAACTTTGTTAAATCCAGGCCAGAACTCATTCTTTCCTTATCGAGTTTTAAAATCTCCTTTCTGTAGTCAAGTTCTGCGGATGCCGGATAACTTTTCCTTGCCCAATCCATTACGCTCTCTGCCATAAGCAACCACTGTGGATCTCTTGCCGCAGCAATACCTGCGCTCCTTCCTCTTTCATATGCCTCTTTTTCGCTCAACATATTCAACCCTCCTTTACACTCCATGCAATCTTTTTTGATACACCTGAATGAAGAAGTTCAACCTCCAGACTCCATATGCCTGTAATCTCATTTTCAGCAATCGCCTTTCCCAGAATATAGCCATTGCTGTTGATGCTGATTATTTTATCGCAATCAACATTTCCTTCAGGATTAACACATTTTACCCTGCACAGAAATTCGCCGTTTACAACCTTATTATTTGAAATTGGAAGTAATTTCAGGTACAGGTAATCGCCTCTTCTGTATGAAACTTTTCCTTCAATCTCAACATTTTCAGCAAGCCTGTGATACAGTCCCACAAATCTTCCTGAAAGGTCTTCAAGTTCACAATCAATCTCAATCCCATTTTCTGTTTTTCTCAGAGGTATCTTTTCAAAAGTGATAAGGTCAAACGCAAAATTTACCTCATAATCAGGATAAAATATCTTCACCGTTGTTTTCTCTGTTTTATGAGAGTGATTTACAACTGTAATGCAGATAAACTCATTATTGTTCAAAAGACTTGCTTCAACAAGAGTGTTTGTGCTCAAACAATGAGGGAAAATACCCTCTCTATCAAAAACTATTTGCTGGAACTTTTCTTTCAACAAATTGTCTTTCCTTGTGTCGTCTGAAACAAGGATGTCAGTATAAATCTGGTCAAGATCCGCAGTCAAAAAATACACCTTTCCGCTGCCATATATTGCTTTTTTGATCTCAATTCCGTCAAAAAGCGGTTCAGAGGAAAAATACTTAAGATTGTTCATAAATGAAATTCTCTCGCCATTTTGATTGAAAGATGGTAACCTGTCCACTAGCAGAATTCCGCCGTTTTTTACAAATTCCTCAATCTTTTCTGCTGCCTGCTGGTGTATAAAATCTGTGGCAAGCAGCGCAATCATTTTATATCCATTAAAGTGGCCTCTGGCAACAAGTCTTTCTTCAATAACATCGCACTCCCCAAAGTTTCTAAAGAAAAACTCGTAAGCATTAAATGGTGTATAGCCCGTTGGAAACCATCTATTAAATGGCCTTTCCTCTTTGTGATAAAAACCAATCCCAACATACCCGGGCGGAAGCTGCTTTTCTTGCGGATTTATTACCCAGTTTGTGTGCGGGAAAAACATCGCAATCTTCGCCTGCGGTTTATTCATTTTCTTCAAAAGCGGGGATGCCCTCCTGATTCTTTTTAATTCCTTTCCAAAAAGTTCCCATCTTTCCTGTCTGAGTCCAAAAACATTAGAAAAGCTCGGCTTGTACATAAGATGAAATGTTTTGGCGTTCTGCCCAATGGCAGTATAAAGTATTTCGCAGGACGCTTTTATTGGTTCAATATCATGCGGATAGTCCCTGTCGTCCAGTTGAACAAAAAATCCAAGCTGCTTTTTGTAATAACCGGCAAGGTTTCTGTATCGCGCAAATGCAAAATGAAACTGATGGAATTTTGCTTTTTCAGCACCAGCAAAATGCGCGTACATATAATTATAGCAGTCAAACTCAAATGTGTCGCAGTATGGAAACCACTTCAAATCATCGGTAAAACTGAAATGGGTTGAGTACTGCCCAGCTCCAACGAGGGCGAAAACATGGTTTGCCTGAACCCTGCTGCGGTATTTCAAAACCGCGTTGTATGTATCCCTGAATCCTTTTTCATAGTAGTCGCCAAGAAACTCAAAAAAATCATACCTTTTCTTTCCGCGAATGTTTTCAACTTCAGACCATCCTGGCATCTCATAGCCGTATTTTTTTCTGAAAGTTTCAAGACATTTTTCGCATCTGCAGATGTTTGAAGGCAGGGCATGTGGCTCATCCAGTATTTCCATACTCAAAAGCGCTGGAATTTTCTCTGCCCGTTCAAAAATAGGTTTGACATATTCAAAGGTCTTTTTTGTGAAATCATCGGTTAGGATACATGGAACATTCGGATTTTTGCCTTCTTCAAGATACCAGGGACCGTGATCCACAATACAGGTAAGTCCTTCATACTCGCCCCATAAATACATATTATATTCAAATTGCGCAAGATAACGGTAATATAAAATATTTTTATAAAATCTTTCCCCGAAACTGCCCATAACCTTACCGGATATCAAACAATTAAATCCCTTGCTAACCCTGTCTGATACATCCTCTCGTATTCTTTTCTCAGTAAGTCCATTGACATGGACAGGCGCGACAAAGAGCAAATCCTCAACCGGTTCCACATGAATAATTGCAAACTGATATTCAGAAAAGTATGATTGCAGGCGGGTAATACAAGTTGCTCTCAGTGTGTATAATCCCCTTCGCCAGTTTCCAATTCTGTATTCAAATAAATACGAACCACCAGGGTTTATCTGTTCTCTGTGGAAAACTGTGTTTTCTTTGTCATCCCTTATTTCAATAACAAGCTTTTCGAGATGCTGGGGAGAAGAGGTGATTTGAAACCTTAAGCTTTGTCCGGGCATAAAAACATACTCATGTTCAAGGTTTTCTATGCTTATGTATGCTGGGTTTTTTGTTTCAATCACAACATCCCTTCTGTGTACCACAGGTTCATAAGGGTCAACATTCATATTTTTAATTTTCCTATCAACATCTTTACCGTACTGGACAGAAAGAACCATTTTGTAAATATTTACTGGAGGCAATTGCAGTTGCACTGGCAACTGGAAATTGAATTTTACTCTGGTTCCTTTTATTTCCAGATTTTTTTGAAAGACACGATTAGAAAAATCCAGAGTTCTTCCGCATGCCTGGTTGAAAAAGTTGTTTGAGTTGATTTCAAATACTGCTTTCTTTGTTTTCTCCCTTGATGATTCAAGTTCAGCCAAAAGCTCCCACTGACCTGATTTCTTTTTCTTGTTCTGGAATTCCTTTATGATAATCTCCTTTTCTTTTTTCATCAGCCACATAATCAAGTTTCGCATCAGATCATCGTATTCACTGTGTTCAAAAAAGTTTGATTGATCCACAGGGCCTTTAAGATTGTCATAGTCAGGAATTGCCGTTATCGCACAGGTCCTTCCATTTTTGTATTCAGTTGTGGCGATAACAGGATAATCACCACAGCGCGCCACAATTTCTGCGCGTTTTTTCAATTTAACAGGATGAAAAAATGAAATTTTGCCAATCTTGCGGGAAAGTCCCTTACATGCCGGGTGCTGCTTGTTTAGCTTGACAGTTTCAGGATTTTTTAAGAAGCCACCGATTCCAGCAGGGTTTGAAATTCTTATCTTTTTTTCTGGAAATTCTATTTCCACTGGAAGAATATCTTCAATCAGATGGTAGGTGCCATCACTTTTTTCAAAGGCGTAAGAGCCGCCTGTAAAAATTATCGCCCCACCGTGCTCCACATATGAAATAAGATTCAGCTGTTCTTCAGGCGAAAACTCATGAATATCAACACCGGAAATTATAATAAGATCATAAGCAAGAAGCCCGGTTCTTCCCTGAAATGTTTCATCTATTCTTTTTGGTAAAGGATAGGTAAAGGGTAGATTTTTTCTTATGTAATAACTTTTTCTAATTCTCACAGGAAAGGGTAAAGATGAGATTATTTCGTCAAAAAAATACCCGGCCTGATTTGCCTGTTCAATAACAAGCGCCTCCCTGATGCCATGGGGATCCATTTTTATTTCCTTTTTGAGATGGTTGAACGCTTATAATTTATTGTATTAGAGGTTTGATGTCAAGTAAAATGGCTTTTGTGTTATTATTGTGTAAAAGGAGCCAGATATGAAAAATCTTATGCTCTTTCTCTTTCTTCTTATTTTTTTCTGCGGTCATGGACATACTGAAACCATCTTTTATGAAGCAGAAGATTTCAAAGTATCCTCTGATGGATGGAAGATTCTTACAAATAGTCTAACGCGGCTTGCATCAAAACAAAAAGTTCTTTACGGTGCTGAAGGACCTGTTGATGCAATAGCTCAGAAAACTATATCAGTTTCTCAAGATGCCAGATATCGTATCTGGGTAAGATACTTCAACATGGAAGGCTTGAGGGGACCTTTTGTCGTAAGTGTAATGCAGGAAAATAAACAGGTTGTTTCTCAAACATTTGACACCGAACAGGATAAAAACACTCCGGCAAGGCAGTATGCCTGGTCATATTTTGATGTTGATTTGAAAAAAGGCGAAATTACTCTGGTCCTGTCAAAATATGAAAGAAAAAATTGCAGCGGCTATTCAAGATATGTGGATTGCTTTCTTATAACAGATGATACAAAACTTAAGCCGAACCACCTTGATTACGCAGTGAAAACATATATGAGGGTCACGATCGGAGCCGGTTATGAGAGACCTGTTCAAATTCACGCATTTGTTCCATTCGCCGGACACTTCCATATTTCAAAAGCAGGCATTGGCACAGGAACAGGCCCCCTGGCTGAATATCTGCTTAAAAGTGGTGAAACAAGTCCATGGTGCGATATCACGCCTATGCTTTTTCCAACTCTTAATGTTGGAGGAAGACCTATAATAAACGCAAGATATACCTACTTTGAAACTGCTCCATTTTTAAGAGCGAAATTTGAATTTGCCACGCAACCCGACGAAAAACATATCGTTAGAACATATGATATTGACTACCAGCCAGGAACTCTATATCTAGTAATTCCTGAAAATCTTTCTACTTCTGAAAATTTAGAAAAATTCAAGTCTGATTGGGAAATCGCCTTTGAAACAGGGAAAATCGCTGATTCCTTCACCTGGCCCGCCATAGGTAAAAAGCCAGAAAAATTCATTTTCATCTGTTCATTCGCAGTGGATGAAAATGGCGAATTTATACCTGACAGAAGAATCGCTGAAAGAGAATGGAAAACTCTTGATTATTTTGGATTCACAAATAGAATCCACAAATGGATTGGTGCCGGAACATGGTATATGAAAAACAATTCCTTCTGCGACCCGAACATTGAGACAATAAAAAAACAGGCCCAAAAATACGCGGAAGAATTTAAGAAAACCGGGAAAACAGCAAAAGATATCACCTATTGCAAGGTAATGGATGAACCAACAGGCCAGGACATTTCTTTTATCGCAAAAGACCCTGCATACATCCTTGAATTTAGAAACTGGTTGAAGAAAATCGGAAAAACACCAGAAAAACTTCTTGTGAAAACATGGGAAGATGTAAAGCCAGTCGATGAAGCTGAAAAAAATGAAAAACCCGCTCTATACTATTATACTCAAAAATTCAGAACAATCGCGCTTGGAAATTTCATATCTTTGCAGGGAAAAATATTAAAAGAAGTGTATGGCGGGGAATTTCCAGTTATGGCTAACTTTAGTGATGGAGCGGTCTACTATGGAAACTTTTATGCTCAGGGTGTTGACTATTTTGAATTCTGCAACAGTACTGAACAAAACTCTATCTGGAGCGAATGCGGCGGAGCACTGGCAACATCTTCACAATTAACCGCCTATAACATTGAACTGATGAGATGCGCTGCGAAGAAAAACCAGATTCTCGGTCATTACCTCATTGATTATGGAAGAAAGCCCTGGGATAGCAAATGCAAGGCTTTAAGCGGAGTTGCGAGAGAAATCAAGATGTACCACAATTATTTTTATGGTCCCACATGGGGAAACTATGAAGGCGGTCCTGCCTGGAATTCTGGGGCATGGTACGCTCATACTGAAAAGTGGTACGCAAACGCTGAGCTTCTGAGGGAAATTGGAGCAGTTGAGGATATGCTGGTGCCTGCGAAAAAAACAAAAGCAGAAGTTGCCATTGTGTATTCATCATCAACCGACATCTGGACACTGAAAAATAATCTGGCGTACGGTTTTGACAGAATGCACATCTGGCTTGCGCTGTCTCATGCCCAGGTGCCGGTTGACATTATCTACGAAAAACAGGTTGAAGATGGGCTTCTTGATTCTTATAAGGTCTGTTATCTTGCAGGACCGAATCTGACAACAAAAGCAGCGGAAAAATTGGTGGAATGGGTGAAAAAAGGGGGCATCCTTTTTGCAACAGCAGGCGCAGGAATGTTTGATGAATATAACAGAAATACAACAGTTATTGAAACCATTATGCCTGCTGAAAGACAATTGCCACAGGATATAGACCCTTATTTCTACTATAGCAGCGCCCTTTGGTACTTCCCTGTCAGAGACACAGTAATTTCAGAAAGCGCCGCAATGCAGGTAATTTCTGTAAAACAATTGCTGAAAGAAAAATCAAATTCTTGGATTCTTGCAAGATACAGTGATGGAAGCCCTGCAATTGTTATGGGAAGAAGTGGCGCTGGAACAGTTTATGCCTGCGGCTTTCTGCCAGGACTTTCCTACGCAAGACCTGCAATCATAGCGAAAAGGCAGTGGGAGCAGAAAAAAACATTGCTTAACGATAATTTTTCCAATGAAACGCAAGCGATATTTGAAATTCTCGAAAGATCTGATAATCCCTGGGAATTCCCTTCTGAAATTCGCGATATTATACTTCTGCCTGTAAAAAAATCTTCTGTGTCGACGCCTTTAAAATGCAGTGTTCCGCTTATTGACGCTGTATATATGCAAACACCGCAGGGTATTCTTATCCCGCTTGCAAATTATACACTGGTGCATCAAAAAAATGTTGAATTTACAGCGAAAGTAGAAAAAAATGTGAAAAGGGTTGAATCTGTCCATTGCGGAAGGTTGAAGTTCAATCAAAAAGGAAACAGTATCTATTTTGTCCTGCCAGAACTTGCAAGCACTGATTTTATAAGCATAATGTATTAAATGCAAAAAACTAATGGAGGGAAGAAAATGGAAAAGCTTTTGTTTTTGCCTGTTCCAGGAAAAATAAGGATTGAAAAATCAGTTTGTAAGATACCTTCAAAACCAGAATTCTGCATTTCAGGAATTGAAGGTAGCCGGCGCTCATTTGTTGCTGAATCTATTAGAAAAATTACCAAAAAAACCGCTGGAAAAGCGTGGGAACAAACAGAAAAAAATAATGCATTTCTTCTTGTTGTATGTGATAAGAAATTAAAAATACCCGAACAGGGCTATAAACTGGTAATATCAAATAAGTCAATAAAAATTGAAAGCTCAGATGCCTCTGGCGCTTACTATGGGATTTGCACACTTGGACAAATTTTGATTCAAAAGAAAAAAAGTCTTCCATCACTTCTGATAGAGGATTATCCTGATTTCAAACACAGGGCAGTAATGATTGATATAAGCAGAAGCAAGGTGCCAGAATTAAAAACCCTGTTCAATCTTGTCGAAATGCTTTCCAGCTGGAAAATAAACCAGATTCAGCTTTATACAGAACACACATTCGCCTACAAAGGACACGAAATCGTCTGGAAGGGAAAATCTCCAATGACTCCAGAAGAAATAAGAAAACTTGATGAATTTTGCAAAGAACACTTTGTGGAACTTGTTCCAAATCAAAACAGCTTTGGCCATTTTCACAGATGGCTTCAACATCCGCAATACAGGCATTTAGCAGAAGACCCGAATAATCCTTCTAATCTCTGTCCGATTGACAATCGCTCAATTAAATTGCTTGAAGATCTTTATTCTCAATTGCTTCCAAACTTTACCAGCAATATGTTCAATGTTGGGTGCGACGAGACAACATTAGGCGTAAGAAGCGCTGATGCAGTAAAAGAAAAAGGCGAAGGCAGGGTCTATCTTGAATTCCTGCTCAAGATTTATAATCTTGTGAAAAAGCACGGCAGAACAATGCAATTCTGGGGAGATATTATCCAGAAACATCCTGAACTTATTCCAGAACTTCCAAAAGATGTTATTGTCCTTGAATGGGGATATGAATCAGACCATCCTTTTGCCAGGAGATGCGAAAATATTGCAAAAACCGGTATACCTTTTTATGTGTGTCCTGGAACATCAAGCTGGAATTCTATCGCAGGAAGAACAGAAAATTGTCTCGCAAACCTTATCAATGCTTCAGAAAATGGTATTAAGTACGGCGCCACTGGTTTTCTCATTACTGACTGGGGTGACAATGGACACTTGCAGTATTTGCCTGTTAGCTATATCGGCTTTGGTGCTGGAGCAGGATTATCCTGGTGCCTTAAATCAAACCTGAATATGCCCATTGAGGAAACAATAGGGCTTTTTGCTTTTGATGATGCCAGTTTTAATACAGGATATCTTGCCTATGAGCTCGGCAATGTTTCAACTACAACAGGTATTAGTGTATCAAATGCCTCCCCACTTTTTCTTGTTCTTATAGAACCAATTCTAAATCAGAAAGCCCACAGGTATCCAATAACTACCCTTTGGATGCGAAAAAAGGGTATAAAAAATGCGGAAAAACAGATAGAAAAAGCTCTGCATTATGCAGGGAAACTCAGGATTAAAAATAATGAAGAATCTCTCGTAAGAAATGAGTTCGAAAACGCTGCGCGACTTCTCAAGCATTCGTGCAAAAAAGGAATGATAATTATCGATACATACACAAGAGGAAAAATTCCAACACGAAATGTTTTAAAAAAAATGATTGATGATGTGGAACAAATTATTCATGAACATAAAAAACTCTGGTTAAAACGAAACAAACCTGGTGGGCTCGAAGAAGGAGTTGAACTTCTCAGAAATTGGACTTTTGTTTCATATAAACAACTGATTGATTCTTAATAGCTCTGTTTATGAGATAACCTTATAAACCTTATCTCCTGGATGAACCTTTTGAGAAACTTTCATCCCTATAACATCGCCTGATTTTGCCTCCTGAATATTTTTGTGCTCAATCTGCATTGAATCAACTGTCTGAGTAAAATCAGTAGTATGGCCCTTGATGTGAATTGTATCGCCTATCCTTAAGACATCAGAAAGCTCAACGATTCCCACGCTTATATGCCCATAGTAATGCGTGATTCTTCCCACTTCTTTTTCTTCTGCCATAATTTCCTCCTTTGAAAAAGAGTTGATTTTTCATCCAATCATTACCTCAAGATCCCTGTATTTTTGAATCGGTAATTCCACCCATTTGCCACTTTGCATGTGCGAAACATGAAAACCAATAATAACTTCGAGCGCCAGCAAACCATCCTCTCCTGAACATGCGGGCTTTCCTTCTTTTTCAATACAATCTACAACATCTTCTACTGCGCGGTCAAGCGAGGTTTTGCCTTCAGAAATAAAGGTCACTTGTTCCCTGTTTCCATCCCAGTTTTCAATATTTGCCATCTTGCCAGAGATTCTCAATTCTCCCTGACTCCCCATAATTCTCACAACCAGAGGCAATTTTGCCTTCTGGGCAGCATTGATAAAAACCCTAACATCACTGGAAAACTCAATAATTCCCCAGCCGCCAGGGTCTCTGTACTGCTGCTTCCTGCAATCAGGATAGAACAAAGGGTCTAAATTGCCGCTCACAGCGACAGGGTCTGAGCCCAGAAGCATTCTTAAGACATCGAATATATGAGTGCCTATATTGCCAATTCGACCTGTAGGCCATTGTGCATATCCGCTATAAATCTCGCCAATAACGCCTTCCCTCAACATGTCCCTGCATTTACGCCATAATGGATGCCATCTCCTTGTGTGATTTACTGCAAGAATCACATTATTTTTTCTGCAGACATCAATAAATCTGTCTGCATCTGAAAGCCGAGTCGTGATAGGCTTTTCGCAGATAATTGCTTTAACTTTTGCTTCTGCGCACGCGATGCCTATTCCTGCATGAAATGGACTATTGGTTGCAATGCTGACAATGTCGGGTTTTTCTGATTCAAGAAGATTTTTCCAGCTTTCATATGTCTTGACACCTGGAAATCTTTCTGAAAATCTCTGCCTTCTTCCAGGGTCCCTGCTGGAACCAGCCACAAGGATTACATATGGATAGTTGGACAACGCACAAGCGTGTGTTCCGTCAAGGTTTCTCACATCCTGGCCAATAGTCTTGCCTGAAACATCATCGCCTGCTCCTATGAAACCAAGTCCTATGACTGCCGCTTTAAAATTCTTCATATCAATTGTCCAATGAAAAGATATATTTTTTTTCTGCTTCAGTCAAATAATCACTGCTATCGAAAACAAAACCTTTTCATTTGCTTGACAATAATAATTGCTGGGATAGAATACTGAAACTGAACCCGTATAAAAAAGATCAGGGAGTTCATTATGTTTCAGGACCTGAACCCAGGAAAACATCTGGTAATGGACAATTTCTCAATAGCAGACACATTTCGTTTGAAAAGAACAATCCATAAACCAGAAAAAGAACCTTATGAACCAGTCCTTGTTCCTGAAAAACCGTGGGAAACAACAGTTACAGCAGGAAAAATAATTTATGATTTCGAAAGAGAACTGTGGCGGATGTGGTATGTTGCATCCGAGTATAAGGCAAAAAAAATTAGAAAAAGTTTGATGAAAAGTAAATATGGAAATGTTGGAGAACCACAAACATCATTTCTCTGTTATGCTGAAAGCAAAGATGGAATTATCTGAGAAAAGCCATCTTTAGATATTCATCCAGGAACAAACATCTGTTTTAAGGGATACAGCGATGTTGTAAACAGCACGATCATTTACCAGAAGGATGCGCCACAGGATAGCAAATACATCCTGGTCAATCGGGACTGGTACAGCGAAATGGTCGGCGGTATTTACATTGCAAAAAGTCATGATGGCCTCCACTGGAATTACAATGACACAAAACCAGTGATTCACGGAGAAAGTGATTGTAATAATGCCTGCGTTTATAATCTGGAAAAGGGTGTTTATATGCTTTATATGAGGGGCTGGCACACTGCGGCAGCTGGTTGGAACAATGGCAAAGGAAATCAAAGAAGAAGAATCACATATTCTGAAAGCAGAGACCTGAAAAACTGGAGCGAACCGCAGGTTATTATGAGTCCTGATGAACTTGATACAAATGACTTTTATGGCATCAGTGTTTTCAGGTATGCAAATGCATATATTGGAATGCTGTGGGTCTTTGACGACGATATGTATGAAACGATTGATATCGAACTCTGCTGGAGCAGAGATGGCATAAGATGGGAAAGGCATCCTGAAAGGCCAAAATTTATTGAAACAGAAGAAAAGGGAAAGATGGGCGGATACATGGTATTTCCTGGCCAGGAACCAGTAATCTATGGCGATAATTTATACATCTATGTCAACGCCCACTCGAAATATCCGCACAATGCCCAGCCAGAAAATTCAACAAACTGGGTTTATAGAACAAAGCTCAGGATGGATGGATTTGTTTCGCTTGATGCAGGCTCCCAAATGGGAAGTCTTATCACAAGGCCCTTTACTCTTCAAAGTGACACAATTAAAATAAATGCCGCAACTCAGGGCGGATATATCATTGCTGAACTGGCTGAACCATACTGGTTTGATCCTAAGGGGAAAGCGATTGAGGGTTTTTCAGCGAAGGACTTTGATGTTTTCAAAGAAGATAGCATCAGTCATACTCTTTCATGGCGCGGCAATAGCAATCTGGCACGTCTTAAAGGAAAAAGAATAATGCTAAAAATAGCAATGGTCCATAGCCAGCTTTACAGTTTTACAATATGAGACGAGTAATGGAGAAAATAACATTTTCTCTTATTGATGAAGGGCTTGTGGAAGACACACTGCACTTGAGAAGAGCACTGGAAGTGCCAGAATTTGAACACAAAAAACCAGTGGTGTCTCCTGGTGAAGGCATTGGCTCAGTTCTACGGGATAAAAGTGGACTCTGGAGGATGTGGTATACAATTTTTGTCACAAGAGACCCGAAAAAAGATATGGTTGGCTGTGAAACACCAATGGCTCTTGCGTTTTCAAACGATGGTATAAGATGGGAAAAGCCATCATTCAATATTGCAAAAGATCCGATTTATCACCAGCATCCAAATATTGTTGTCCATGCAAGGATGAAGGATAAAAACGGAAGGTTTCTCTCAGGGTGGGGTGGACCTGCAGGAATGTGTATTTTAGATGCTGAGACAACCCCGCATCCCTGCGCAAGAAAAAGATTCACCGGATTGTATGTTGATTTCCCGATAGATGTTATAGGAGGAATATGCATTGCTGACAGCGATGATGGAATTAACTGGACAATATGGCCAGAAAGTCCTGTAATCATTGGGCCATCAGATACTCAGAACATTCTCCTTTATGATGAAAAAATAAAAAAGTATGTCTGCTATTTAAGGCCCGTGATACATTGCGGAATGGACAGGCACGCAAACAGAAAAATCGCACGAAGCGAAAGTGAAGATTTAGTCCACTGGTCAATCCCAAAGATTGTCCTTGATACAGATGAACTTGACTCGAGCGGACTTGAGATTTTTGATGAACCAAAAATGAGAGGCGCTCGCGGAAGAAACAAGCAGTTTCAGGGTATTTCTCCATTCATCAGAAATGGCTGCTATATTGCTTTTACATGGTTTTATGATGCTGTAAAAGGTATCTTTACAAACGAACTAATCCACAGCCCTGATGGCATCAACTGGAAAAGGGAGGCGCTGAGAGAACCTTTCATTGCAGACAATAAACCGCCAGGGTTTAAAGGAAAACTGCCTGTGCCTTTTGGAAGCCCGCCTGTTGATGTCGGAGATACTATGTATTTTTATACAAGCAACACTCCATACGGTCATCATGAGATTGCAATGGCTGATATAAATGGAAGCATAAAAAACAGAAAACAGCTTCTTGAATCAAATGAAATTTATCTGCTGACGCTAAAAAGGGACAGGTGGTGTTTTTATCAGGCAGGAGAAACACAGGGAGAATTATTAAGCAGCCCAATCAACTGGGAAGGTGGAGCCAGCCTATGCATTAATGCAAAGATAGAAAAAGACGGCTACATCAAGATTGAGGTCGATGATGCCTATGGCAGGAAAATAAATGATGCCCACCTTGATGAAATAAATGTATTGAATGGATTTTTAGATGGCATCGATATTCCTGTTACTTTCGGACCAGGTCCAAAAACAGTGATGAAGTTTCCATTTCCAGGACAAATAAGATTCAGATTCTGGATGAAAAATGCAAAACTTTACGGATGGAGCTTTGTCCATCCGGTTTTCACAAAATAGGAGGAAAGATGAAATTCTTATTGGTTGGTATGACTCTGGCTATTGCAAGTATGTGCTTTGCTGACATCACGATTGTTGAAAATGGAGTGCCCAAAGCCACAATTGTTATTTCAAAACAGGCAATAGGTGTGCCAACAGAACCAAGTCTTCAGACATTCTGGTATCCGCAACCGGCGCCAAACAAGATTGCCGCAGCGGCAAAGGACCTGCAGGAATACATTGAAAAAATTTCAGGAGCAAAAATTCCAATTGCAGGTGATGACCAGCAAATTCCCGGCGCTTTAATCCTTGTAGGAAAAAGTAATTACACAAAGAAGTTTGACAGTAAAATCCCATCAGGACTTACCCCTACCAGAGATGAAGAAGGCTTTGTCATAATTGCGCAGGATAATACAATTCTTCTTGCAGGAAATGATGAGCCTTATTATCACGGGACAGAATACGCTGTTGCAAATTTTCTTCATCGACTTGGAGTAAGATGGTATATGCCAGGCGATTATGGAGAATTTGTTCCCAAAAAAAGCACAATTACAGTGCCAGACACGAATGTGCTGAGCCGGCCTGATTTCAAGATGAGAAACTGGTGGGGGCCGCTTGCTTCTGACTTAAGAATCCTGGAATACAGGTGGAAAATCAGAAATATGATGAATCCTGTTCTTGATTTTGTTACACTTCCAAGAGATAGTTCTGTTAGAAATGTGCTTCCTCCAGCGAAGGAAGTGAACAATCCAGAGTATGCAGAAATCTTCGGCAAGGATGAAAAGGGTAATCCCAATCCTGGAATGCCAAATTTAACGAGTGAAAAATCTGTGAAATACGCAGCAGAAAAGATAAAAGAGTATTTCAGAAAAAATCCGGACATAACCTCATACGGGATTGGCGCTGATGATGGATATCCAAGGGACTATAGCCCTGAAACGCTGAAAAGAAATATCGGATTTCCTGACACTGGAGGAAGGGTTGGTGTTGCCTCTGATATGAGTATCACTGAAGAATGGATGGAATGGATCCAGGCAGTTGCAAAAGAAGTTTACAAAGAATTCCCTGATCATATCATCACAACAAATGGCTATGCCAACAGAAATGTTCCGCCGCAGGGCATAACGCCTGATCCAAAAATCTGGATTATGTTTGCCGCTATCTGGTGCGATACGATACATGCGTATGACAATCCAATATCCTGGCAAACTTTGAGGCAGGCAGAGATGATTAAAAAATGGTGTTCAATGTACAAAAATGTTTATATGTACAACTATATGTATTATATGCTTGCAGGTTGTGGCGCGCCTATTTTTCTTGCGCGCAAGCATATGCATGATATGCCTCTTTACAAGAAATGGGGGGTTGTGGGATTTTCCAATGAAGGTAGAACAATAAGACTTGAATCAGGCATATTTCCAACATACATTTATGCAAGAATGATGTGGGATGTAAACTTAGATGCAAAGGCATTAATGGACGAATTCTTTGTAAACTGGTATGGACCAGCAGCAGAACCAGCAAAAGCATTCTGGGAAGAATTAGAAGAAACTATGGAAAAGACCCCATGGCTTGGTCATGAAGACAGAATTTTGCCATATGTTTATTCAGACCAGTTGATTGAAAAACTTGAAAACCATATCAAAAAGGCAGAAAGCCTCGCAAAAGAAAAAATCCACAAAGAACATGTTTTTGCTGACAGGGTCGCTCTTGAAACACTGAAGGCGTTTATGAATATGCATAAGGCAGAATGGGCTGCTGATTTTGCTGAGGCAGCGAGGCAGGCAAGAAAAATGCTTGATGTAAGGGCAGAAGCGTCTAAATTGAGCAGGTTTTATTTTGACCCCGATCCTTCAAGAGGCGGGGATGACGTCGGATACTACTACTGGTCAGCAGCATCAAGGGAAAAATATTATCAGAAGCTTGCAGATATGACAGCAGGAAAAACAGGAGAAATGGTCGCTGTGCTTCCTGAAAAAGCAAGATTCTCTACTGACCTGCGAGACGACGGAAGATATACGGGATGGTATTTGCCCGAATTTGATGATTCAAAATGGACAAGCATTTCAACCACGATTCCTTTTTATCGACAGGGTTACTGCGACAGCCAGGGATATCCTTATATGGGCGCGATATGGTACCGGCTCAATGTGAATGTGCCTGCTTCAGCAAAGGGAAAGAAAATTTTCCTTTATGCGCCGGCAGTTGAAACAGAAGCATGGGTCTGGGTTAATGGAAAATTTGTCGGACACAGGTCTTACAGAGATGCCTATGAAAGACCCAATGAAATCAATATGGATATAACAGATGCCATATTGCCAGGAAAAACAAATATTATTGTTATCAGAGTCCATACTGGATTTAATGCAGCTCAACAATCCGCCGGATTAACATCAAGATTATTTTTGTATTCACCAAAGTAATGAATGTCTGGATGTTGAAAAACCAGATTCTTTCAGCAAAACATTGATAGGGGGAAAAGGTGATCAAAAAATTAGCCATTTTTTCCATAATGCTTTGCTTGTTTACAGCATGCGCTTTTTCTCAAAAAATCCAGAAGCTGCCATTTGCTTTTTTGCGCTCATCAGATACAGCTGGTGCGCATATCTTCTGCGTTGTTGCTGACCCAGTAAAGAAAAAACTTTATGCTGGAACATATTCTTATGACACTGAAAGAAAAGGTCTTTTAGTCTTTGACCTGACAGACGATGGGGCTGTTTCAGGAAAAGCGAGAAAATATTCAGACCACCCTGATCCAATGCCTTACCCCCTGCCATCAGGTGGATGGAGTTCAGTTACTGCTCTTTATCTTGACAGAAAACATAATAAACTTTTCCTTGGAGTTGCAGTGGCTGGTGTGAAAGGTTTTGAAAATTTCACAAAGTCCCTTGTAATGTATAACCTTGATCAGAATGGGGAACCAATAGGAACTCCTGTGGCATTTGAGAGCGGTAATCCGTATAAACATATCGCTGCAATCACAATGCATCCAAGATTCAACAGGCTTTATATTGTTGGCTGGGGCGGTTCAGGAGTTTATGCGATTGACCTTGATGAAAACGGAATACCCGGTTCAAAGCCAGTGGCATACTCAGTGCCAGGCAATGGTAAATATTCAATCAGTTTTAATTCAGATGCTACAAAGGTTTATCTTGGAACATACCCATCAACCCTTCAGGTGTGCGATGTGGATGCCGCTGGAGCAATCTCAAATGTGCGATGGTATCAGGTGAAAAACGGACCTCAGGAGTATATGATCTGTGTTGCAACCGAGAAAGCCGTTTTTTTCAAAGGACCGGAAAACAACCTCTCTTATTTTTTGCTTGATAAATCCGGCAATGTTGA
>JAMWBU010000077.1 GCA_023819255.1 Candidatus Omnitrophota bacterium | reverse complement strand
CACACTCCCCCTGCCAGCCCCCTTTTTCAAAGGGGGAAACTTGTTTCCCCCTCTTTCCTAAAGAGGGGCGGGGGAGATTTTTCAATTGTTGCTCATTTTCAAAATCCCCCTGCCATCCCCCTTTATGAAAGGGGGAAAATAAAATTTGGCATCAAAAAAGAATGGAAAATGAGAGAAGTTGTAGAAAACCGGGAATAAAAAAGATTCAAAAGAAGACAGGTTAATGAACAACTTATTACTGAATAAATTTTCTGCTCTGCCGGTAATGATTGTGGTAAAATAATTGGCGTATGATTGAGTGGCTTCAAAATTTTAATACAGCGGTTCTGGCGCTTCTTGCGGGTATTTTTACCTGGGTGATGACCGCCATTGGCTCAAGTTTTGTTTTCATCTCAAAAAGGTTTAATCAAAAGGTGTTCGACACAATGCTTGGTTTTGCGGCAGGTGTTATGATTGCCGCAAGCTTCTGGTCGCTTCTTAATCCTGCGATTGAAATGTCTGGCCATCTGAAATTTTTTGCCTGGTTTCCAGCAGGCTCTGGATTTTTTCTTGGCGCTTTACTTTTGAGATTTGCAGATAGAATTTTGCCTCACTTGCATCTTGGATATCCTGATTCAGAAGCAGAAGGAATAAAAACTAATCTGAGCCATACAACGCTTTTGATTTTCGCGATAACCCTTCACAACATACCTGAGGGACTTGCAGTAGGTGTTGCAATTGGCGCGGCATCCTACGGGCTGCCGGAAGCAACGTTTGCAGGCGCTGTTGGTCTTGCAGTCGGGATAGGAATTCAGAATATGCCTGAAGGATTTGCTGTTTCAATTTCAATGAGAAGGGATGGTTCGTCTCGATTGAAAAGCTTTATGTACGGGCAGCTTTCTGCTGTTGTGGAACCACTTTTTGCTGTTATCGGCGCAATAGGCGTTATGTTTGCAAAGCCGCTTTTACCATATTCAATGGGTTTTGCGGCTGGCGCAATGATTTTTGTGGTTATCGAAGAACTTATTCCCGAATCGCAGAAAAACAATAATATCCATCTTTCAACAGCAGGAACAATTGCCGGATTTCTTGCAATGATGATACTTGATGTCGCCTTTGGCTAAAATAAATCTTTTTCTTTCTGAAGCTTAATTCCGAGCAGCTCAGCAAATTTCATCGCATTTTTTGCGGCGTGCCCTGCATGGCAATTATTGAAAAAGATAAAACTCACCTCTGCCTTTTCTATCATTGAACGAGCAATTTTTTCGATTTCTTTCAATTCCTTTTCAGAATAATTGTAATTGTATCTTTCTGAAACTGGCGCATTAAACCAGTTTGGATTTCTTCCGTGGCATCTGAGATAAGAGATGTTTGAAGTTACAATGTCTTTCAGTGGCATCAGTCGGGGAAGTTCTGGTTCGTCGACAGCGCAAAAAGCAAGATTGTTTTTCTTCAAAAATTCATAGTTTTTTTTACTTGCCCACGCAATATTTCTGAACTCCACGGCAACAGAAAATTCTGAAAAAAAATCCCTGATTTTCAGAATATAATCAGTAGCAGCTGCGGATGGGTAGAAAAAAACAGGAAACTGAAAAAGTAAAGCGCCAAGTTTTCCTGAACTTTTCAAAGGCATAATCGACTCTTTGAATTGTTTGAAATAACCTTCAATCTGTGAAATATCAGGTTTTTCTTCAATTCGATTGTCAAAAGGATCGTGCGTGATTCCTTTAAATGCCTTGACAGTAAACAAAAAATCAGCAGGTGTTTTTTTTGCCATCAATTCAAATCTTTTTGCTTCAGGTATCCTGTAATATGTTGAGTTAATTTCAACAGCATCAAACCCAAGGTCCTTTGAATAAAATTCAAGCATTTTATAATCCGGAATCCTATCAGGGTATATGACGCCCTTCCAATCCGCAAACGAAAATCCAGAAGTTCCAATTCTTACCTTTTTTTCCATTTTCGCCAGTCAATAACATTTCTTGTGAAAGGGTCTGCGCAATATAAATCTGCCTGATAAACAAAAATTCCATCTGCTCCTTCTTTGAAAAACTTTTTTATATCGTCTTTTATGTCGGCTGGATTTCTGTATAGCGAGAGCTGAAAATCAAAATATGAACCCATATGAATGAGCCAGCCATCAATAATACCAAAGATTTTGCAGCCGTAATCCTTCCATTTGAGATAGGGTTTTAACGAGACGACCGGCTGTCTTGACAAAAGATTTGAAGGCACTACACAATCTATGATTCCTTCTTTAACAAGTTTTTCAAAGACCCTGAAATAAAGTGGATTTCCCGCTGGTATCCTGGCAGTAAACAGAATCTTTCTCCGGGAAATTTTCTTTATCTCTTTGTCGATCTGGTAAAAAAGCAAAAGAAGGTCGCGCTCTGTATGAAAATAGGGGTATCTCATACAATCAATAGACACTCCGTCAGTTCCCCATCGAACAAATTCTCCTATGATTGATGCTGCATATTTTCTCGTTTCTTCTCTGTTGTATCTTAAAATGTTGTCCTGTCTCCAATCAGGATGCTCGCGACTGATTTTTTCCTCAAAATCGGTTCCAGGATAGCAGTTTGTCAGCCCTGCATTGGCATAGTGAATCATTTTCAGTTTTTTGCATGTCTTAATTGTTTCCTTAAGAATATCGATTGATCTTACCATTAAAGCAGGTCCTGGACTGAATGACCCGTCATCGCCCTTCATTGCTCCGGATGTATATCTTTCAGCGATATTACTGTAATGTAGAGCTTTAGAACCAAACCTGATAAGTTGATTATGTATCTGGTCTGCGCCCATTTCTTTATAGAGTTTCATTGTTTCTTCGACCTGCTGAGCAGTGTCAAGATTATAATTGAATGCCCAGGAGTACGGTTCAAAATAAAGAGCAAGTTTTTTGCCATTCCATTTTGAACTAAAATAAGTTTCGCGTTCGGATTTTTCTGGGACAAGTTTAATATACCAGAGAGAACCAAATGGCCATTTTTCCGGATCTCTCAATGTCAGTGGCGTGGGAGAAATTTCAATGACACTGTCTTTATGCAATTGCGCTGATTTCCAGAAAATTTCCTTGATTTGCTTATCCTGAAATTCAGGTCGGTTCCTTTCTGCAATAAGCGGATATCTTATTTTTTCTTCTTTCAAGGACACAAGCATATGTATTATTCCGTACATCAGACCAAAATAAACCTTATATCTCCCTTCCACATTTAATTTTAAGGCAAAGGGTTTTACATCTTTACCCGGAATGATGGTAAGACAATTGTTTTCAAGCTTCCATCCCTCTGGAAGACTATCATTCCAGTTTGAAAAAAACACTGCATTTGAAGGAACAAGAGTTATAAAGGTCTGAAAATTTTCTATGCCGTAGCCTGTTAGTATTTCAGCGCGTAGACAAATATCACCTGAAAAATTATTTAAGCCATTCGCATAGAGATTCCAGTATACTGGATGGGCCTTTTTGGAAAATTTTACATTTCCGAACTTGACGGCTTGATTCCATTCCCAGAAGGTTGTTTGAAGGAGTGTGTCAGAGTCAAGTCCCGGAAAAATTGAACATGCGTTCCAGTTCTTAGAATCAAAAGAATATGAAAAAGCCGCTCCATATACTGTTTTCAGTTTCGAGTCAAACCTGATCTCAACAAAGCCACTGTCTTTGAGTTCTTTGATAATTAACATTTGACAGTCAACCTTTTTGGTATAGAATACTTTTTATCTTTAACCGGTGTCAAGGCCAAGCAGGGAGGGATTATGAAAAGAGTAGGTAGTATAAAATAAATTGTGTAAATTGTTTTTTGAAAATAGAATAAGGGTGTTCCAAAAGATCTCAGTG
>JAMWBU010000038.1 GCA_023819255.1 Candidatus Omnitrophota bacterium | reverse complement strand
AAAAGGGAGTATCCATTAAATTTAAGCAGATATAAATGGAAAGAGTTTTTAAAATGGTTTTTAATATCAGTCCGGATCAAGATGATAAAGGAACAAACCGGGTTGAGTGAATACAAAGTTTTGAGATGCTGTGATTTTATAAGAATGGTGATGGAGAAAGATATTCCTGAAATTTTTGAAGGGGTAGTAGAAGTAGATGAGACATATATAGGAGGTAATTGGAGGAACAAGAGCAAGAGGCAGAGGAATAAAGAAGAAAAGAGTAAAAGGGGGAGAGGAACGACCAAACAACCTGTTTTAGGGATACTGTGTAGAGATGGGAAAGTATGGGCGAGAGAAATAGACGGAGTAGAGGGAAAAGATTTACAACCAATTATTGAGGGAAAAGTGAAGAAAGGGACGGTGGTTTGTTCAGATACTTGGCGAGGTTATACTGGGATAGCGGCGAAAGGATATTTACACAGATTAGTCAATCATGGGAAAGGAGAATATAGTAACGGAAAGGGCAACCATATTAATGGACTGGAAGGGTTTTGGGGTTATTTAAAGAGGCAATTATCAAGTAGAGGTGGAATACGGAAAGAAAAGAGGAAATTTTACCTGGCAGAATATGTGTGGAAATATAATAATAGAGAATTAACGACAGAGGAAAAAATAAATAAATTACTTGACTTAACAAAAAATTTGACAGTTTAAATACAAGCATGTTAAATACTACAAGACGGAAAATTTAGTGGCTAAAACCAAAGATGACCCTTATAAACAAAGCAGTCACTCTGAACAAAAGAGAAAAGGACCTGCAGGACTGACCAGTCATTATTAAAGGAGAATTATGAGCAAAAAAAATTATTCAGTCAAACCTGTTGTGATTTTTACCCCAAAACGGTATGAAACAGAATTTGATATAAAAAATCTAAACCCCTGGGAAACAGACCCTGACGAACTTGCTGAAAATTCAGTTAAAGCAAGCAGGAAGCTTTATGAAAAATTTTCAGATATCGGGCTTGGTAATCCTGATCCGGAACCGGTTTATTATTACCTTCAACCAGATGTAAGACATGTTTGCGCAATGGCTTTTGGCGCAGGTGAGCCAAGGTGGATTGAACAGGACAGTATGTTCTGGTTTGATAGAACAGACAGATAACACTTCATCCTTCCCAGTTTGATTTTGAAAACGAAACAAAAGAAAACATCAAAGCAGCCGTGTCTGAAATTGCGGAAGTTTGCCAGGATAAAGGCATTGATATTGTTGTCATAATTGCAAAATCCGGTGAAAAGGTTGAGCAGAACATAAGGTGTTTTGTAAAAATTGTAGATGAACTGAAAAAAGGTGGCTAAACCCTGACAGGAAATAGCAATCTAATTCTTAAAGCCGAAAGGGGGTGAGATTATGAGAACTTTTGTGATATTGATGACAGCGTGCGCACTGGTTTTTGGTTATGCGTTGGCATTGCACGCAGAAGAAAAAGCAGCGGCGCCAGCGTCCGCCAGCGAAGAAATGGCTGCAAAGAAAAAACAGGCAGCTGAAATAATGACCAAAATGAGGGCGATTGAAAAAGAAGCTGCTTCGCAGGATGAAGAGTGCAAAAAGATTACAGCGCAGATGATGGAACTGGAAAAACAAAAAAGAGCAAGACTCAACACTCTTCTTGAAAACAACCAGGATTATCAGGCATTAAAAAAACAACTGATGGAATTAATGCCGCAGCCGCAGAAGGTAGAGTCAAAAGAAGCGCCAAAGAAATAAGATAATGAGTTGGTGCGAGAAAAGGGCTGGTTTATGACAGCCCTTTTTTTGCTATAAACCCTCTGGAATTTTAATACGTCTAAATTATGTGGAAACCACATTAGTATAATGAAAAAAAATGTTTTAGTTTCTTTTGCAGTCTTTTTGGCATGCATTGCTGTCGCCCAGCAATCAGATGTTTTGAAAAGTGAAACTCAGACCGAGTTTAAACTTGAGGAATTTGAAATTATCCATCTTTCTTCAGGCGTTATCGGCGAAACAAATATACAGGTACAGCCACAACCGCAGCAGGCCAATCCTCAGGGACTTTCAAGAGAAGAAAGAGAACTGGCGATGAGAAGATTACAGGAAATTCGCGCCTCGATGAGGAAAATAGAAGATGAAACTTCCCGGCAAAACCCTGAACTGAAAACAATTATGGACAAAATTAACGAACTTCAGAGCAAAAGAAAGGCCCTTATTGATGAGATTCTGGCGGATAATTTTGAATACCAGCAGTTAAAACAAAAGATTGCCTCAGGCGATTTTCAGTCTTCTGACACAATGAGACTGGCTTCTTTTGAAAGGCAGGCGGCCCAGGATCAGAGGATAAGAGACATTGACCAGGAGATAAGGAATTTATATCAGCAAAGACAGTCTCTTTTGCAGGAAGTTCTTCAGGATAACCAGGATTATCAAAGTCAGATTGCAGAGAGCCAATCAATCATCCAGGGTTTCAGAGCATTTTTTCAGAGGCCAGAACCCGCGTCCACAACAACCCAAACAATCCAGAATCCTACCTCAACAGATTCTCCACGACGGTGGCAACCGGGCACAGGTACACCAGGAAACTCTGACAGGTCTTCTGGCAATCGTTCCTGGCGTGGAAGGCAGGCTGAAGGTAATAGATAGCTTCATCCTTTCAGAAGTTTCATCTTCAGCTCAAGGTAATAAACGAAATTTTCAAGCGGTGTATCAGGCGGAATCGTGTGGTCGATTGTCGGGATGTAGCCTCCAGATTCAATCATAAACGGAATCTTTGAATAAAGTTCCCGTTCAATCTCTTTTTTATCCTGCATAAGAACTCTTTTATCTATTCCGCCAGAGAATGCAAGGTCCTTGCCATATTTTTTTCGCAATCTGACAGGATTCATATCTGATGCCTGTTCAAGTGGCCAGACGCAGGTTATGCCTGCCTCAATCATTAATGGAAAAAGAACCTCAGGGTTGCCATCGCTATCAAGCCAGAAGTATTTTATACCTGCCTTCCTGAACCTTTCAATGATTTTTTTGTAGTATGGCATAAAAAATTTCTTGAAAATCGTAGGTGAGATCAAAGGTCCAGCCTTTCCTGCAAAGTCCTCAAAAAAATTGAAGTAATCAAAATCGATATCGTTGAGCGCTCTTTCAACAAGCTCAAGCAAAAAGTTTGTGGAAAAATCCAGCATTTCTTCCACCAGCACAGGGTCATCGTAAAACATATACGAGATTTTTTCTGTGCCAACCCATCTGCGAAGCTGGGAATAAAGGCCAAAGGAAGCGTTTGTCAAAAGACATAATGGATATTTTCTTGTCTTCCACATCTTAACCATCTCGTCCCACCAAATCGGATACCTGATTGGCGAAGCAGGATCATACATCTTTTTAATCTGCTGAAAGCTTTTTCTATCAGTCACTGGAAATGAGATATACTGGTCCATACTCATTCTTGTGCCACGAACTGTTCCTTCTTTTAATGCTTTTGTGACGATGCCGTCTTCGTGTTGAACGGTGATTGTCCTTTCATCTTCTTCAATAACCCTGTATTCAAAACCAGGTATCATTGCTGTGCTTATTGGCGCAAAGGCTCGTCTGTCAATATGAAAATAGGGTTCCCCTTCAAACCATCTAAAGTACAGCGCGTCCTGTAAAAGCCCTTGCTCTTGCCACTGCTGGATGGTCTGGCCCCACAGTCCGAGTTCATAATTTGGTACTCTGTCAACCTTTTTAAATTCCATCACTTTGCAAAATCTTTCTCTGTCTGTCATCTCGGCTCCTTTCAATCAAGCTTTATCCTGTTTTTTAATCTTGTTATTCTTCCTGAAACAACATATTTAATGAATAACTCGCAGTTGTTTTTGATTTTTTCAAGAACTTCTGGCTTGAAAAGCCTTATCCATTCTTCAGGGATAGAACGAATGCCATTTAGTGCGCCTGAAAGCATCGCAGCCCTGCCGGCGATGGTGTCTGAATCTCTGCCAATATTTGTCCCGCCAATGGCTGCCTGCCTCACATCTCCCTTTGCAATATAAAACATTGCAAGTGCCAGCCCAAGAAGTTCAAGAGGGTCTATCGGATGATAGAAAAGACATTCTTCGCTCAATTGTTTTCTTGCTGAAAGCACATCATCATATTTTGATGCGATATCAAGGCATTTTTCAAGATACTGTCTGCAGCTTTTTACATCCCTTGTGTCAAATGTTTCCAGTGGCGATGAGGGCGCAAATTTTAATGCCTGCTTACAGACGCTTTCCACTGTGGCATCCGGAGTAAGGGCTTCTGAGACCGCTGATGCTAGTATTTCTGCAGCAATAACATCAAGTCCTCTCTGGTACATATATGAAATTGCTTTTGCGTCAATGCTTGCGTACTGGCTATCTCCGATGTGATACATTCCAACCGGCTCCATACACATTACAGTAGAGCCTGTGACAACACTCCAGTGGCCAGTGATTCTTGGATCCCATCCTGACACAATCAAATTATACGCGTTGCCCATACACATTGCATAGAAATGGTCGCGATTAAGCCGGTTTATCCACATCTCGCCGAAATGTCTTGCCATCACAGGCAGCCCCTTTCTTTCAATATATGTTTCAAACAAAAGCATGGCCATCTGATTATCATCTTCTGATTCAAGCCTTGCCGGGTCAAGGACTGTTTTGATGCCACCGGGGTATTTTCTGTCGATTTCCCAGTAAAACCAGCACTCAACAGGCGAGCCCATAGCGTTTCCTATGGCTCCTGCCAGCACAGCACCATAGATTTTATCAAAGAGAATGCTTGAACCTGAATCCGATGGCTGCTCAAGTTTTTCAACAATACTGATGATTTTTCTCTCTTTTTTTAATCTTTTTTCAACCACATCAATTATTGGAAACCATTTTTCAACAACAGGCATTGCCCACTTTAGCCATCTTTCTGGAAAAACCTTATAGCCATTGAGAGCGCCAATAATGGCGCCTGCGATAGGTGATATGATATGGCAGCCTGCATTGTACGGAACATTTATTAGGGCAAACATCTGTTCCGGTTTGTTACCGTACGCAGGCAAAAGCGGCAGGATAAATTCCAGGGGGTTAAAAATTAATCTTTCTGGATTATGTCCTCCATTAAAATACCACCAGTCAAGAAAAGCTTTCCTGTCTGCAGAACAGGCCATTTGAATTCCCCAGCGCACCTTTTTATTCATCTGGTAAAAAACATCCCTGGCATTTCTATGCGCAATCTTCAGTACAATATCTATTGTTTCCTGTATGGATTTATCAGGGTCAAGACAGGACGCAATGGTCGCAGCGCATAATCCTGCCCAGTCGGCTCCTTTTCTGCATTGAACAACTGAGGCAAGCTCAACCCCATCAAGATACGCATATTCAGGGTCAGCTGCATGGTAAATTCCCACACCAGGCATTGAAACGCAAATATTCGCAGTAGGAACAATACCAATGGCTGAAATTCTTGGATTTGTTCCTTCTTTCAAAATCTCCTGCACAGTATGAATATCGTCCCAGTTGAAAACACCTGCTGCGAGAGCTTCATCATTTTTTATAATCTCAGCAAAATCTTCAGGGGTAATTCTTCCCTGATGTTTGGTGTAGGCTCTAACTCCTGCATCAATCAGTGGTGTCATCTTTTCGTAGTTTATCCTTTTTTCCTGTCGCTGACACTGAAAAACTGGATCCAGTTTTTTATTCAAAATATCTTCTGGATTTTCGACTTTCAATAACTCCGGTTTTACATGCCTTAAAAATCCAATCTCTGCTCCAATGCACGCACCCACAAGACATCCTTTGATTCTTTCTTTTATCGTTTCTTTCATTTTACATTTTTTTCAACTTGTTTTAGTTTATCATATAATGTCTATAAGACAATTTCAGAAAGGAGTATATTATGTTGACAATGGAATATTTTAAGGACAGGCCTCTTGAAATCGGAAAAACAAGACAGCTTTTGCTTGATGATTTAATCATTGAAGACGGATGGAAATTAAAAAGGGTTTTACATCAGCCAGTTAAGTGGTTTAAAAATCCTGTTATTTATAAGACAGAACCCTGGGAAGCAGAGGCAGTGGGTCATCCGACAGTTTTTTATGACGCTGATTATGGATGCTACAGAATGTGGTATATATCGTATTCTTTGACAAATTATTACAGACGCGGACCAACAGATGTAATACACTTTATGTGCTATGCTGAAAGCAAAGATGGCTTGCACTGGACAAAGCCGCTTCTTGATGTATGCGATTTTCCGGGTTTTGAAAAGACAAATGTCGTCTATTGCGGAGCAAACAAACTTACAGCCAGAGGCCAGGTTTTCAAGGACGAAACAGAAAAAGACCCTGAGAAGAGATACAAAATGATATGTCTTGAAATTTTTCCCTGGGAAAAAGGCGCTGGGGGTAGATGCAGCGGATTGCGGCTGCTTTATTCACCTGATGGACTGAAGTGGAACAGCGAAAATTCATATTTTGTGCTGGATTATCACAGCGATACTAACAACCACATCGTCTTTGATGAAAAAAATCATAGATGGCTTCTGTTTTGCAGACCAACAATGTATTGCTCTGGAAGATCCAGCAATCTCAGGCACCACAGAAGGAGGGTATCTGTGATGATAAGCCAAGACCTTATAAACTGGTCATACCCCCGCACTGTGCTTTTTCCTGACGAGATGGACCTGCCTGACTATGACCATGTGTATGTTGTTGCTTATCAGAATTATTTTTTGATGTTCTACACGGTGATGGATGGTGATACGCATGGAAGAAAAGAAACCCGTTTTGCGTGGAGCAAGGACGGTTTTCACTGGGATAGATTCTATACCCGCCAGGCATTCTTACCACGCGGAAACCAGGATTTTTGGGATGCTGGAGCTGTTTTGACCTATGCGATGGTTGAACAGGGCGAGGACCTGGTTTTTTATTATACAGGCAGCCAAATAGGCCAGCACGAATATGGAATACACAGAAACGGCATAGGAGCGGCATTTCTTAAAAAGGACAGGTTTATCGAACAAAGGGCAGAAGATGAAGTCGGCTATCTTTTGACAAGGGAATTCATATGCCCTGCCAGATGCCTGCGGCTTAATACTGGTTACTGGTCAATCCCTAACAAACAGCAGTATATAAAAGTTGAGGTCGTTCGTAGGCCAAATACTGGCGAACACGCATTTTTCAGTTACCCCTATCCTGGATATTCTTTTGAAGAGTCAATACCGATTTCAACAGACAGAACTGATGTTTTTGTTATGTGGAAAACAAAAAAAGACCTGTCAGAACTTGCTGGAAAGCCAATTTATCTCAGGTTTGAACTGATGAATATGGGACTTTTCAGCTTTTATTTTACAGACTGAAGGAATTATTTTTTTGACGAAAGCATCTTTGCAACTTTCAAAAGAATCTTTTTGTATTCTTCATCACTGTCTTTCACAAGCATTTCAATCCTTTTGCCAAAGCTGAAATTTTTATCCTTATAAGAATTCGCGCGCGGAATTTGGGAAAAAAGTTCTTCTAAAGGCACCTGGAGAGCATTTGCAATCTTAAAAATGGTTTCAATGCTTGCTTTTTTTGTGCCTCTTTCAATGTGGCTGATAAAGCTTGGATCAAGACCTGTCTTTCGAGAAAGTTCTTCTTGTGTGATTCCTGCAGATTTTCGAACTTTTTTTACGGACGCGCCAATAATTTTGTAGATATCTTTTTCCATAAAATAATTATCCTTCATACTGGTAGATTAGTTAATAGCTCAAAAGTCAATAAAAAAACTTGACTTATAGAAAAGAATGGATTAAAATAAAATCTGGGACATTGCTATGGGCAAAAAAATTCTTATTGTTGACGATGACATCGCAGTTTGTGTTCTGGTGAATGCCATTGTAAGAAAACTGGGATATCAATCAGCAATGGCAACAGATGGCTGTGAAGCAATTAAGATACTGGAAAAAGACAGAACAATATCAATGGTCATCACAGACATAAATATGCCATTGATGAATGGGTTTGTTTTGCTTGAAAAAATCTGGCAACATTTTCCGCACTTGAAAATTATTGTAATGACATCTGATATTAGTGAAAAACTTTCATCCTTGAAAAATCAGGTATTCGGGATTGTGGACAAATTTGACCTTTTTCATTCGCTTGCTGGCATTTTTGAAAGCTTGTAAAAAATTCGGGCGCGCCGGTCGATTTCTTAATCGTTTTTTCAATTTTGAAATGGCGGGCATAAGAATTGCGGCGAGAATCGTTATGATGGCGATTACCACAAGAAGCTCAATCAAGTGAAATCCTTTTCACATCTTTCTTACCTTCTTTTCGTAGATTCTGTTTTCACAAAAACTTTATCACTGTATACATCCTTCTATTTTGCAAAGATATATTACCCCCCGAATTTTTATCAAGCGTAAAACATATCAGGCGCATCTAATCACAAAAATCCCTATCCGCTTGACATTTGCTGTTTGATATTCTTCAGGACACAAGACCCAATGTTCTTGCGAGAAACATCGTTTATAAATGCGCCAGATTCACAGACAGAGGAAAACCTCAGTTGATTGACAATCTTGTTGGGGTTGACCCGATGTTTGAAACCTTTCAGTTGCCTGTTGTGAAATTGCGTAAAGATTCTCCTGCATTTAAAATGGGTTTCAAACAGATACCAGCAGAAAAAATTGGCTTAATTCTTTCAGAAAAGAAGCGTTAAAAAAACCACTTTCGATTTTTCAGCCGGTCTATTTTATCATTTTCCTTTATTGACAGGATAAACAGCAGTATTATAATATCAAAAATCTATGGAAAATCCGGACCTTGAAATTTATAGATTTCAGATACAGGCGGAATTCAAAACGGCCGCGATACTGCCAGAATTTAAAGGAGCAACATTCAGGGGAGCATTCGGAATATCCCTGAGAGAGATTACCTGCGTGAACAAGCCCTGTAAGGATTGTAAACTCTGCCTGATAAATAAACAGTGTCCGTACAAGCAGATTTTTTCGGTAGAATCTGAAGAAAATCGATTTCATAACATTCCATCGCCTTTCATTCTTGAACCGCCATACGATAGAAAGAAATTTTATGACCAACGAAGCAAGCTTTGTTTCAATTTTGTTGTCATTGGAAAAATGATCGAATACTTTCCATACATTGTTCTTGCCTTCAAAAGGATGGGTGAAAAGGGTATCGGGATAAAGGACAGACGTGGCAGTTTTGTCATCTCGAAAATAGAAAGCAACAATGGAATTGTATATGATGGTGAGAAAGAAATCCTGTATCAATACAAAAAAGCTGAAAAAATTGATATTTCTGAATTGGAAATCGAGGCCGTAAGACTTAAATTTATTTCTCCTGCAAGGATAAAATCAGATGGCAAACTCATAAAAGATTTGCCATTTGCGCTGTTGGTGAAGTCAATTTTGAGAAGGATTTTTTTGCTGAAGAAAAATTACTGCGAAAACAGCGATTTCAATGTTGATCATCAATCCATTATAAAAAAAGCCTGCGCTGTGGAAACAATTTCATGCAATTTAAAATGGTATGACTGGGAAAGATTTTCGACCAGCCAGAAGACAAATATGAGATTGGGCGGGTTTGTGGGAGAAATAGATTATATGGGAAAGCTTGGCGATTTTATAAGGTATCTAAAGATCGGGGAGATTATTCATGTTGGAAAGAATGCTTCTTTTGGTCTGGGGAAATATGCTATAATTTCTCAGAGCTATGGAAAAAGCAACTGATATTTCGAGGCGAGAATCTTTAATACTTGCGGCACTTTTACATGATATCGGCAAGTTCTATCAGCGCGCATATCCGCAGGAAGAAGTTCTTTCACAAATTACTATTAACCTGCAGCAACATATATGTCCTTACAGAGAAATCGGGAGCTTTTTTACTCACAGACATGTTCTGTGGACAAATGAGTTTTTTGAAAAATTCTTCAGCCGTTTATCACTCAGTGCAAATTTTGCGATTTACCATCACAAACCTGCTGAATACGAACACAAAATAATTCAAATTGCAGACTGGCTTTCAAGTGGAGAAAGAATTAAAAGAACTGAAGATGAGATGGATGGCGTTACGCCTGAAACATCAAAAATAGAGCCACTTGTCTCCATTTTTTCTCAGATATCATTAAAAGAGCAAACTGTAAAAGGGCATTTCTGTAAAGCGGTTCCAGTTAGTTCTGATTTTGAATCCTTGATTCCTGTTAAAACAAAACAAGAAGCGGTTAATGATAAAACCAATTTCAAAACCCTCTGGGATGGATTTGAAAAAGAGATTACACGGATAGGTTTAAACGTGCCGTTTCAAAAATTTTTCATGAAGATTTTTTCTTTACTCGAAAAGTACGCTATTTTTGTACCATCTTCCGCTTACAAAGACAGTCCAACTGTTTCGCTTTTCCATCATTTAAAATCTACCGCTGCGATCGCATCCTGTATTTATGACATTCAACCTGAAAAAGAAGAGTTTGATGAAATAGAAAGTTCGTTAAAAAATATCAATGGGACAAGAAAAGATTTTGCGATAATATCGGGTGATATTTCAGGGATTCAGGATTTTATTTATTCTGTTACCACATCGCATGCTTTGAAAGGTCTAAGAGGCAGGTCCTTTTATTTACAGATGATGAGCGAAGTTGTCGCTAATTATATTCTCGACCAGTTTAATTTGTTTAAATGCAATCTTCTTTATTGCGGCGGTGGAAATTTTTCTATACTTGTCCCAAAAATTAGCGATTTTGAAAATAAAATTTCTGAAATTGAAGAAAAGCTGAGTAAAAGATTGTTTGAATACCACCCTAATCTTGCCATCGTTCTTGGATGGACTGATCTGACTTACAGCGAATTTTTAAGTGAAAATTTCCCGAAAACGATAGCGCGATTGAAAATGAAAATGGATATAAAAAAGAGAAGAAAATATGCGAGTTCTCTTGATTACAGAAAAATTTTCAAACCCTTCCCTGAAAAAATTGATAAAGAACTTTCTGGTTGTGAAATCTGTGGTATCGAAACTGAAATAAAAAAGTGTGAGATGTGCTCTTCTTTTGAAGAACTTGCGAAAAATGTGAGAAAAGCACAAGTTATAACATTATGGAGTCATACATCCGATTCAAGTCAATCGGCACAAAAACAGGGATGGAAAAAAGTTATTTGTTCCCTGGGCTATGATTATGGTTTTGGTTCGTTAAGTTCTAATAACGGTGTCAGTTTTCTTATCAATGATACTGAATTTCTTTATAAAAATTGCGACGGGTGGAGGTTTGAACCATTTTACAGCCCGGAAGGGACACTGGAAGACATCGCAAAATGTGCGCAGGGTGCAGGAAAGTGGGCTGCGTTGAGAATGGATGTTGATGACCTTGGTAAAATTTTTTCCCAGGGGCTTGGAAAAAATCTATCGTTATCAAGATTCAGCATGCTAAGTTATATGATGAATCTGTTTTTTACAGCAGGCATTGATCATATAAGAAAGCAAAAATACAACGGTAGTTGCGTGGTTTATGCTGGCGGAGACGATTTATTTATTATCGGACCATGGTCTGAAATACCATACTTTGCCATTGACATACAGAGACAATTCACTCAATACACCTGCAATAATCCATCTATTACAATTTCGGCTGGCATATTTGTTGCGCCTTCGGATGGTTTCCCTGTTTTCAGAGCAGCAAAGGAATCAGGCGAAGCCCTTGAAAATTCCAAAAAGCAGAGTAAAAATCGTATTTCTTTTCTTGAAACAGTGGCAACATGGAAAGAATTTGAAGAAATTGAGAAAGTTACAGAAGAGCTGGTTTATTTAATGAAAAAAGAAAATGTCAGTCGCTCGATTCTGAATATTTTCTATTCTGGTTTTATAGAAAAAGAGCTGCTTGAAAAAGGAAAAATCCCTTACATACGAATATGGAGAATTTTTTACGCTGTGAAAAGGTTTATGGAAAGGCATAGAAGCAATGATGTGCGGATTAAACTTGAAAAACTGCGAAAACAATTCATAACATCCGACTCTGGCATACAGGAGAAACTTGATATGGCAGTGAGGTGGGCGGAATTATTGACAAGAAAAGAAGAACAAAGGGGTGAAAAATGAGTAAAGTCGACAGAACAAGAATTAACAAAATTATAAATGCAGGCGATGTGACAGAGTTAAACAGTTACGCCGAAGAACTTGCAAAAGAATTTGCTCCCAACAGCGAACGAGAAAAGAAAAAGAAATTAACAACGTCCCAGATCAGGAATATTCTTGACAATGTTCAAAGAATGAGCAAGGAAGGTGTGGAAAAAGGCGAATACGAATTGCTCAGGCCAAAACTTGCTTATGTTGCAGGAAGAAGCGATAAAGAGAATTATGCAGTTAGAGACCTGAGGGAAATACTTGACATCGCTCTTCAAAATGTAGGCAAGGATTACAGGAAATTCGAAAACTTCAGAAACTTTCTGGAAGCGATTGTAGGGTATCATAAATTTTACAGTCAAGTTAAGGACTAAGGGGGTTTTATGAACCAGGATATTTTATTAATCGGTAAAGCAGTGATAAAAGCCGCGATAAAAGTAGAAACAGGGTTGAGAATAGGAGGTTCCAGCACAGGAGTAAAAATTGGCGGCGTTGACCAGCCAGTTATTTCTGATCCATTCGGCAAACCCTACATTCCAGGTTCCTCTTTGAAGGGAAAATTACGTTCCTTGATTGAAAGGAAAGAAAATGTGGCATTTAATTCAGAAGGGAAACACTTCTGTCAGTCCGCTGATGAATATGAAAAATGTCCAATCTGTAAAATCTGGGGTATTATGGGAGACAAAATTAAAGAAACATCAACACTCACTCGCATCATAGTGAGAGACACATTTCTTGATGAAAGCTCCATTACCGAAGAAATGAGAAGGAATTTAGATCTTCAATGGACAGAAATAAAGGTGGAGACAGCCATAGACAGATCCACCGGAACAGCCCTCTCTGGTAGTTTAAGGCAGCTTGAAAGAGTTCCTGCAGGAGCAAAATTCAGCCCATTGGAAATTATTTATTCTTGCTATGAGGAAGCCGACAAGCAACTTATGAAAAAAGTTTTTGAAGCAATGGAACTTCTTGAACACGACTATCTTGGCGGAATGGGTTCCAGGGGCTATGGAAAGGTAAAATTTGAGAATTTTGAAATCTACTGGAATACAAGAGAACACTATGAATCAGGCAAGATTAACACGAATTCAGTCGGGAAATTCGATACTGTTTCATCCATAGTTCAGAATTTTGAAACGATATGGGAAAAACTAAAATAATCGAATTAACCCTTTATAAACTGAAGTTTTTGTCCTCTGTTCATCTTGGGACAAGGGAAGGCTTTTTTGAAAGCTGCGATGTTATACTCCATTCAGACACTTTTTTTTCGGCTTTTTGCAATTCATTTCATATCTTGTATGGCAGAGAAAATCTTGATGCATTGTTGAAAAGATTTCTTTCTGGAGATTTGCCTTTTCTGGTTTCTTCAGCATTTCCATTCAGTGAGGACAAACTGTTTTTTCCGGTTCCTTTAAATCAGATGCCATCAGATAAAGATTACAAAAAAATAGAATATGTCGAAAAATCGCAATTTGAGAAACTTCTTCACGGTGAATGTATAGAAAAAATTGCAAAACCAGAAGATAAGCAGTTTAGGTTGATAATAAACACTCCCAGGATTGCCATCAACAGGATTAATAATTCGCCTGGCGAAAACTTTTTCTTTTTTTCAGAGATGTTTTTTACTGTGGATTCAGGACTATTTTTCGTTGTGGATTTCAAGGATGCAGCATTTAAGAAACAGTTTGACGCAACATTGAATCTTATTAGCCAAGAGGGCATAGGCGCAGATAGAACCTGCGGTAAAGGGCATTTTAATGTAGTCGAAATATCTAAAATTGAATTTATGCTTTCAGCTGATACAGATGGCTCTGTTTTGCTTTCTTTGTATCATCCCGAAGAAAAAGAGTTTGGCCAACTTAAAGATGGTTTTTACCAAATCATAGAAAGAAAAGGTTATATCTACTCGCCATATGCAAGAAACTATAGAAGAAAATCAGTGAGGATGGTTGAAGAGGGTTCTGTGGTGCCTGGTAATGTTGTCGGATGTCTTGTTGATATAACGCCAGAGATTTTTGACCAGCATAAGGTTTACAGATACGGTTTTGCTTTATCCTTACCATGTAAAACAGGAGCAGAATGAAATTTAAGATATCTGTTCTTTCACCGGTTCACATAGGAAGCGGGAACATCATAAGTCCGCTTGAATACTTTGTAAAGAATAAAAAATTTGTGCGGATTGATATGGACGGTCTTTTCAAAGACCCCATATTCAAAAGCCAGGCTCAACAATTCATAGAAAAAGCAATTTATTGCAGACTGATATCAAAAGTTTTACCGGCCGGTATCTATGAAAGACACATTCTTTATACAATCGCAATTCACCCGAGCGCTGAAAGATCAAACCTGATAGAAGTAAAAGAATACATTAAATCAGCAGGACGGGTTTTCATTCCAGGAAGTTCCATAAAAGGGAGTATCCTTTCAGGAGTTATGGAAAATGTTTTGAAACAAAAAGGCAGCGTCGATTTTAGAAATTACAATTTATTACTTGGCAATGTCCTGAACGAAATATCAGGTGGCAATAAGGGGAAATTCTCGCGGTGGATAGATATTCGAGATACAGACTTTAAAAAATGCGAAGAATCACTTATGCTTGTGCAGTCAAGGGTTGCTGGCGCTAAAACCGGCCGGACATTACCCATCCTTTATGAAGCCCTGATGCCAGGCATTGAATTTGAAACAGAGATTGTCTGGAGCGCTGCAAGAAAACAGGAAAAAGCAGAAATTAATATTTTATCTATGGCTGACAAATTTTATAGAAAAATCTATCAGAAGGAAGCTCAATCAGGAACAGTAAAGATGCCTTCTGTTCCTCAGAACTCATTTCTCCTTAGGATTGGTCAGGGGTCTTCTGCCTGGGCGACATCTTTTCTTTTGCTTGCTGAAGAGCTCGGAATAAGAAATTACGATATCAAAAGGCCGCCATTTCATAAAGTAAAAGGACCTCCGACCACAAAAAAACTGATATCAGGAAGTATTTCTATGGGTTGGGTCGCAATAAAACAAGGATGAAATTGAATAAATATTTCCCTCGCAGAATATTTTACTCAATGTCAAACTGCTTTATTGTTTGAAATGTCATTGTTGAGAACTCTGGCTTTAATCGATTTTGTTAGATGCGAAGGATTTAGCAACCTATTTGATTTCGGGGAAGAAAGGGGAAAATAAAGCATATTTTTATTGAGTTTCAAATGGGGGCTAACTATGACAAAAGCGATGATTATTACAGTGGGCACAGGAAAAGATAGAAAAGACATAGCATCAGCCATCTGTAAGAGCATTGATTCTCACAATCCGGATGAAATAATTTTTATTTGCAGTGAAAAAAGCAAAACCGAAACCATGCCTCATATTCAATGCGATGAAAGACTTAGAAATAAAAAATTTTCTTGCGAACTGACCTCGGATAAAGATGATTTAGAGAAAATAAAAATGGAGAGTAGTGAAATTATAAAAAAAATGGTAAAGGTCTATGGTAAGGGTGGGATTATCGTCGACTATACTTCTGGCACAAAAGCAATGTCCGCTGGTTTAATTCTTGCTGCAATAGAAAATGAAATTGCTTGTATTTCTTACATCTCGGGAAAAAGAAATAGTGAAGGTAGAGTTATTTCTGGCGGAGAAAGGATAATATCATTCAGCCCTAATGAAATCTATGCCAACAAATTGTTTTTTGAAGCAATCAATTCATTTAATCGTTATCAATACAATTTGTCCATCGACTTGCTTAAACGAGCCGTAGAATTGTTTCAGGACCAAAAATTCATTGAAAAAACAAATATTCTATCCAGGATTTCAAACGCATATTTTTTATGGGATAGGTTTTTATTAGAAAAGACCCTGGATGTGCTTAAGGGTCTTCCTGACTCTTCCCTTTGCTCTGAATGGGGTATAAAAAATAAAATACGGCGTCATAAAGAAATTGTTTATAAAGAAGTGGAAAATAAGTTTTGTGAAGAAAGAATCGCAGATTTATTTCTGAATGCAAAAAGAAGACATGAAGAAGGAAAGTATGATGACGCTGTTGCCCGGCTGTATCGGTTATTGGAATATGTTGCGCAATTTCGCATTGCTTCTAAGGGTTTTTACCAGGTAAAAGAAGAAAATAAGGAACCCGACACAAGTAAACTGGCGCTTAACAAAATCCCTGGAAATTTGAGGGGAAAATACACAGAAACGATTGGACTTGAGAAAAGTTATGAATTACTGAATGATTTAAAAGACCCCATAGGAATAAAAATATTTTCTGAATTGAGAAGAAAAGATAGCGCTCTGAAGTCAATTTTAGTGATTAGAAATAATTCCATTCTTGCTCATGGTTTTTCGCCAGTAAAAGAAGAAAGATCAGAAAAACTGTTTGATATTATCAAACAAAATCTGGTTGAAATTTTTTCGGGTTTTGACAGTTTGTTGAAAGACGCAGATTTTCCACATATTAAAATTTGATACCTTGGCGACATTATATCTTCTGGAACAGGGCGCTAAACTTTTAAAGGAATCTAAACGGCTGGTCGTTGAAAAAGAAGATAAGATACTGCTTGAAATACCCGATTTCAAAATAGATAGAGTTTTTATATTCGGAAACATTCAAATTACGACGCAGGCGATGAAATTTTTGCTTGAATCCGGAATTGAGACATCTTTTTTCAGCGTTTTTGGAAAACTTATCGGAAAATTAAGTCCGGTTGAATCGAAAAATGTCTATTTAAGAATTAATCAGTACGAAAAGCATAAGGATGAGAATTTCAAACTTTCTATTGCTCGCGTTTTTATCGAAGGAAAGATAAAAAATATGAAAACTGTTTTACAAAAATACGTCCGCAATCATACTGAAATAGATTTTTCAGAATCTTTTTTATGGCTGGATAACTGTTTGGCAGAACTACAAAGGAAAACACAGGTATCAACAATTGTTGGGATTGAGGGTAGAGCAAGCGCTATCTATTTTGAATGTTTTGCTAAAATGTTCAGAAAAGAACTTGCTTTTACAGGCAGGGTCAGACGGCCCCCATCTGACCCGATAAATTCGCTTTTGAGTCTGGGTTATTCCTTAATTACCAATGAAATGCTGTCAGTCCTTTCAGGAATTGGTTTTGATGTTTATATTGGTTATCTTCACAGTTTAGAATATGGAAGGCCCTCTCTTGCTCTGGATCTTATCGAGGAATTCAGACAGCCCATAGTGGATAGATTGACTCTTGAATTAATAAATAAGGAAATCTTGAAGGAAGAAGATTTTGAGCAAAAAGAAGGCGGGGTTTATTTGAAAGATGAACCGAGAAGAATTTATTTTCGTCAATATGAAAGAAGAATGCAGACCGAATTTCTGAATTTAGAAACAGGCGAAAGAACCACTTACAGGAAGATGTTTTTACATCAGGCGCAGAAACTTGCCAGGACATTGACTGAAGGTTTACCTTATACATATACACCTTTTCAATTAAGATAAATGTTTTTTATAATCAGTTATGACATTCCTGACGATAAAAGAAGAAACAAAGTTTCTCAAACATTGGAAAACTATGGCACCCGGGTTCAGTACAGTGTTTTTGAATGCATTATTGAAAAAGAAATGTTTGAAGAATTGAAAGACAGATTAAAAGGAATAATTAAATTAGAAGAAGACAGCGTAAGATTCTACCAGTTATGCGAAACCTGTTTGAGAAAAGTTGAGATATCAGGTATAGGAGAAATAACAAGAGACGAGGAAATTTACATAATATAGATTTGCGGTTAATTTAAGAAATTGAGGTATAAGGACTTACGAAAAATGCTTCTAAATTTTCCGAAAAAGGGTATAATAAAAAAATCGAGATTTGCGGAAAGCCGGGTAAAAAGTATTGATACTTTTTGCTCTTTGACAACCGCAGAGAGAAAATAAGACCCGCTTAATAGGGGATTGCGACTTGTGTCTTTTAAGTAGGGGTAGTATGCTTTTTCTCAGAGAGAAAATAAGACCCGCTTAATAGGGGATTGCGACCTTTTTGAGTGCCTACTGATGCCACATCATCTGATGTGAGAGAAAATAAGACCCGCTTAATAGGGGATTGCGACATAATACTCCCCTTTATACCTCACTATCCACCTATGAGAGAAAATAAGACCCGCTTAATAGGGGATTGCGACTTTTGAGTAGGATCTGCCGTATCTCGTCCGGCAATAAGAGAGAAAATAAGACCCGCTTAATAGGGGATTGCGACGAATAATTAGCCACAATCCTGCCAACAAAGAAAGACAATACGAGAGAAAATAAGACCCGCTTAATAGGGGATTGCGACCCCTGATAGTATTCATAACCATCAGGAAAAATACTGTTTTTCGGAGAGAAAATAAGACCCGCTTAATAGGGGATTGCGACCAAATCCCCTGCCTGGCATTTATTTCACTTAATTTTTCCCGAGAGAAAATAAGACCCGCTTAATAGGGGATTGCGACTTATAAGGAATGGGCTCAGTCCGTTTCCTTCTTGCTGAGAGAAAATAAGACCCGCTTAATAGGGGATTGCGACTCCATAAACCTTTTGAGCCATTTTTCTCTACTGATAGAGAGAAAATAAGACCCGCTTAATAGGGGATTGCGACTAAGAATTCCTACAAGACAACTTGAAGAAGTAGTAAGAGAGAGAAAATAAGACCCGCTTAATAGGGGATTGCGACTACGATACTCCGTTTTCCATACAATACTTCCTTATTCTATGAGAGAAAATAAGACCCGCTTAATAGGGGATTGCGACTTATAAGGAATGGGCTCAGTCCGTTTAGGGCTGTTGGCCGTGCGGCCGATGGGATGGTTGTGTTTGTAGAGGGTGCCG
>JAMWBU010000037.1 GCA_023819255.1 Candidatus Omnitrophota bacterium | reverse complement strand
CTTCCAAGCTTTTCAAGAATGTGAGCCCTGGTGTTCTCAACATAAGATGGATGCTCATACTTTATGGCATCGTCAAGATAAGCAAGTGCTGTCTCAAATTCTCCCCATAAATAGTAAGTCCAGGCAATCTCCCAGTAAAGACGGTATGTGCCTGGATTATGATGCAGTCCCTCTTTCAAAAAACTTAAACCTTTCAACTTTATTTCTCTGGCTTCGTCGGGTTTTCTCGCTGGCGCAATGCAATTAATAAGAAACCAGCCACCTGTCGCCCAGTTGGTTTCATCTTCAGGATCAAGCCTGCTGATAAGATGAAAAAGAGGGAAAATTTTTTCGTATTTTCCTGTGTGCCAGAGCCAGTCAATTCTCATATTGACTATGTTAACCACAGGATTAATATGGTTAGAAATATCAAGAAGTTGAATCGCCACTATTTCAGGTTGCGAAAAGCACATAAAAGGGAATAAAAAAAGGACATAACACAACTTATGAATTTGACATCTCAATGATTCTTTCAAGATGCATTTTACAAAATCCACTATCAATAACCTCCCTGGCTTTCTTAAGACCCGCATTTATGTTTGCACAATTGTCTGAAAGAAAGAGTAATGCCGCTGTATTCAGTAGTACTGCGTCGCATTTTGGACCGCGCTCCTTTCCTGAAACAATGTTGAGCAAAATTTCCGCGTTCTCTTCCGGCAGACCACCTTCGATATCCTTCAGTTTAGCCCTTTTCAGCCCGAATTGTTCAGGCTCGATACAAAAACTTTTTTTATTTTTTTCTGAAACCTCAACCACATAGGTCTTTCCTGCAATGGATATTTCGTCTGTACCATCTTCTCCATAAAAAACCCATGCTCTCTTAACCCCAAAATTGATTAGTACATCTGGCACAATATTCATCAATTTTTCATTTCCGACTCCAAGTATCTGAACACTGGCTCCTGCTGGATTGCAAAGAGGACCAAGTATATTGAAGATTGTTCTGAAACCCAGTTCTCTTCTCACTGAAGCAACATTTTTCATCGCCGGGTGATAAAGCGGCGCAAAAAGAAAGGCAAATCCAAGTTTCGCAAGCATCTTTTCTGCTTTTTCCGGTAAGATTTCTATCTTCATTCCAATCTTTTCAAGAATATCGGCACTACCACATTTGCTGGACACTGCTCTGTTTCCATGTTTCGCAACCTTCACCCCGCAAGCAGAAGCCACAATTGCTGAAGCGGTCGATATATTAAAAGTTCCAGCGCCATCGCCCCCTGTTCCGCAGGTATCAGCTACTATGCCATCGACATTTACTTTAAGGCATTTTTCGCGCATTATTTCAACAGCCCCTTCAATAATCTCGCGAGTTTCTCCTTTTATTCTCAGGGCTGTGAGAAATCCTGCAGACATAACGGGAGAACATTTCCCTTCCATAATCTCGCGGAAAACCTCTACAGATTCATTTCTTGTCAAGTCCTTACCTGCCACAAGATTTTTCAATGCATTTTGTACTTTCATATGCTCAAAAAATTAACCAGTATTTTTTTTCCTTCCCCTGTAAGAATTGATTCGGGATGAAACTGAACCCCAAAAATACTGTACTTTCTATGTCTGATGCCCATTATTTCGCCGTCATCGCTCCACGCTGTGATTTCGAGAACAGATGGAATGCTTTTTTTATCAATAACAAGCGAATGATACCTTGTTGCAGTGAACGGGTTTGAAATACCCTTGAAAATGTTTTCATTGTTGTGATATATTAGTGAAGTTTTTCCATGCATCAAAGATTTTGCGCTGATAATTTTTCCACCATACACATAGCCGATACATTGATGTCCAAGACAAACTCCGAGAATTGGTTTTTTACCTTCGAGTCTTTTAATCAATTCAGCCGAAATTCCTGATTTTTCTGGCCTTCCAGGACCAGGAGAGATAACAATACAATCAAATTTCAATCTTGATATCTTTTCAACTGTAATCCGGTCGTTTCTAAAAACGCGTATTTTGTGACCGAGTTCTCCAAGATACTGAACCAGATTATAGGTGAATGAATCATAATTATCAATCATTAAAATCTTTGCCATAGCACCTGCCTTTTAAGAATTATTATGACTGATAATTGAATAAAAAGCAATTCAGAAACGGTCCACAGACCATCGATACACATTTTCAATCAATCTCAGCGCTTCATCTTCAGTTTTGCACCTTGTATCGATAAAAAGTCCGCGAGCGCTGAGATTTTCAAGCGCTGTCTTAACCTCATAATCGGGTATCGAAATATGGAGGTTTTTCCCTGCTTTCTGAACCTTCTTCAAAATATCCATAAAATGGACCGGAGAAGGTTTACCCGCACCTGGAGCTATTTGAATCGCTCTCAAACAAGGAAGTTCAAGCAATGCATCAAGATGCCTGAAATTCCCTATTCCATCAAGATGATAAACGCACCAATCAAGGAAATTAACCTGCATTTCAATTGCCGGCAGAAAGATTTCCCTAAACATCTTCGGTGAAATATTATAGGCAAAGTCATTTTGGGCAGCATAAAATTTGCCAGGCGCCCAGAGAGTAAACCAGCAGGTTGACCCTTCATCAACATCTTTTATTATCCTGTATAATTTTTCGTAATAGTTGCACCACATTTCCATTAGATACAGCTCTGCTTGTTTAACCTGCCGGGATCTTTCTATACAGTCAATTAATAGTCGCTCTGTTCCCCGTAGCGCTGCAAGGGTGTCTCCGCAACCGCCAAACGCTCCTATTGAAACAAGGCATTTCCCACTTGCTTCTCTAATTCCACGAATCAAAAGCTCAATCGCGAATTTATAATTGTAATTATTTTCATCAATTTTGAGCCTTTCATAATCTATGTATTCATCAAGCAAAATCGGATCTAACCAGCCAGTTCTCATATCCAGATGCAACGGACAACCTAAAAACACAGGAATTGATGTATGCCCCGGATAACCACCATTCCAGACTGGCAACGCCTCAGCGAAAAAAAAAGTGCGGGATAAATTGTAATTGTTCATATGACTGATGTAGTCGAGATCATAGAACTTTTGTCTGACATCCACCGGCTCTGGAGGTTTTGGAATATCAGGTGGATTTCTTTTCGGCGCATAAACGGCAATTGCGCACCTGCCAAAATATTCACCTGACCACCATTTTCTGTAGTTTTCCTTTGTCTCTTCCCAGTCAGGTTTACAAAGTAAAGACATCTTATTCAATCACAATCATATCGGCCGCATTTATGCCGGGTATGGATATTTTCAGGGAGCCATCTTTTGCTGTAAATTTCAGTCCATCCCTGTAGAAACATGACCATACTCGCTTGGGAGTGAAATTTAATGATTTCACCTCAATTTTTACGTTTTTCACCGTAGAACTACTGGTAAGATTAATAACCGGAACAACAATCGAATTGTCAGATTTAAGCCTTCCTGTTACAACACCTTTTATATCCGCAATAATGTCAGGCAGGATATTGTTTTCCTTTAATGGCATCAGAATCAATTCCTCTGATAAAAGATCTTTAACCACTGGTTCCTGATTGCCAGCGCCAAAATGACAGAATTCTTGATTTATTCCGCCCTTGCCGCAGGGCAAAAAAGAAAGACCTGACTTGATATAACTCTGGCCAGGAAGTGTTCCGCCGTAATACGCAATGCCATTACCGGTTTTTTTCTTAATCCATGCAGGTTGCCCATCAGAGCAATATCTTGCGATAATTTCTGATTCTGGTAAAACCTCAAAAAGTTCCTTATTGCACAACACTTTTGATGTTTTTCCATTCATCATGATCCTATCTACAGGCTGCTGGAACAGAAGTTCAAGCTTCGCCCTCAATGGACCTCTGTATTTAAGATATGAAAGTTGTTTTCCTCTACCAAAAACATCATCAAGAATCTCAAGGCTCTGGTCAAATTCGTCTCTGCGCGCAGCAGAGGCAGTTGCAAAAACAATTCCTCCTTTCTCTATCCATTGTTTTATTTTTTCCGCTGCTTTTCTTTCTAAATTCTGTCCCACAATGTAAAGCACCCTGTAATTATCAAGAAGCCCTTCCTTAATATCATCTTCTGTTATGAAATCTACCCTGTATCCTGCTTTTCTTAAACAATACCAGATGTTTTTCCTTTCTTCCTGAAAGACATTGGTTGCGCCTGAACCTGGTTTTATATCCCACTGGCTTTTACCCTCAAGTTCCCATACATCGCTTGCCATACTCAAAAGCATTGCCACTGGAGTTTTCTCGACTCGAGCAGGCAAAAGATAATCCTCAATAAGGCCTGCCATTGATGAAATTGTTCTAATGGTTTTGAATGTTGGAAGTCCTCCGCGATATGCAATGTAATTTTCTGTCATATATGCATCAATGCCTGCGCTAAAAAAATCAAGATCTTTTACACCATTAGCCCACAGCAGAACCGCATTTTTTAGAAGTAGCTCGGGCGGACATCCTGGCCAGTGTGGCATGCAATAAAACTGCATCGGCGTATCGTTGTAGCTGGCTCCCTTGCGCAAATATGACGCGAGAAAATCAACAACAAGCGCTGATGCCTCTGGCATGCAATAGGTGTAGTCTTCACTCCAGGCAAGACTCATCGCGCCTTTTTTGAAAGCTTCAATAAACGATTGCTGGTGCACCCAGTAAAAAGGATGCATGCCTCCAAGATTTGCTGAAGTATGAACATTCTCGCCAAGATGTCTTTTCAATTCCTTTGTTTTCTCAGCAAACTCGTTTATGCCTAGTTGTTGTTGAAAAAGCACACTGTACCAGTAAAGCTTTTTCATTGTTTGATCAATATCAGAGGCCTGCTTTTTATCTGAAACAACTCCAATCTGAACCGCAATTTCCGCGGAAGGAGAATTTACAGGTTTCACATTTTCCCATGTTTCGCAGCCAAGAGTTTGCGGGTTTTCCCCAAACTTCTGTACAAACCTTCGGAATTCGCCAGCCATAACAGGATCATCTGTTTTTATTGTTGGAAGCCCTATCTCATCGCCATAGGAAAGATAATAGAAATACGGCTCAAGTTGCTTTTCTTTTATCATTTTTACCACCTTTCCAATATCCTGAGAATGATGATACGAATACGAACGTTCAATTATTCCGCCTTTGTCCTTCCACCATTCCACAATTCTTCTGGCTTGGTTTCCGTCGCTCGCATAAGATATTGTGTTTAAGCCAAGCGCGTGTCTGAATGCCTGCTCAATTTCAAATCCCCAGTTTGATTTATCTGAAACCGCGCCTGTGTGTGCAAAAAGTTTTATCTTCTTTGGAATAGGACCTATTCTTTTTTCTTTGTTGAGCAATTCAGTCAGTTCCCTGAAAATATCAACAATCTTTTTTGTGTAATAGAGCCCTTCTTTTGTATTCAAATCCGGCTGCACAAGCACTGTTAACTCTTCTTCACCAGGCCCAATTTCAAAAGATTTCAAAATCTTTTTCTCATCCGGATAAAGGGCAATGTCAACTGCAAAACCGGGATTTTTTATTGAGCCGTCAATGCTTGAAGCTTTGAATGTAAAGGGAGAGGTGCTTTCTGTATTCATTGTTGGACCAAGGTCATACCAGACACTTGCTTTCCCTGGCTCAACAGTATCAGGCCAATCTCCAGTGAACTTCATTCCCGGTTTTAAAACAGGATTTCCTTTCTCATCATAAAACCTAACAAGTTCCCTGTATTTTGGTGAATAAAAATCAGGATATCTGTGATTCCAGTGGTTCCATGTTATTTTGATTGGTTTTTCTGAAAGGTTTCTGAATCTGAAATACACATGATTTGCCCTTCTCAACTCATCAAGAAGCGGATATCTTGAATACTGAGGAGAAGAAATATCTGAAAGGTCGTTAGTCAGCATAATGGCATCGATGCTGCGGGCGCCTGCTGGCTCAGGATTATGTGTCTTTGCAATAATAATAGTGTAATCACCTTTTTTCAGTTCAACAATATACCCTTCCGCAGCGTCATGGTCAATTCCCCACTGCCAGTAAAGTGAACCTCTTACTGGTTTATCTGTGAAGCAGTAGTGTTTTTCAGAAGTTAAAAGCCCATAAATTCTGTCAAAGATACAAATTCCCTGACTATTGATAAGCTTCACTTTGAAGGCATAGTTAAAAAATGGCGGACATTCGTATTTTACCCATAGCTTATATTTTCCATCTTCTGGTACACTGATGTTTGCCTTTATTTCTGCTGGATTATCTCCTGCATCAGTCATGGCAGTTTTAAGTCGACTCGCCCAGACACCTCCAAATGTCATATTCTGATAGAGATCAATACCCCATCTGCCTACCTGCCAGTTTTTCCCTGGTCCAAAAGCTTTTTGATTCACTCCTTTCATGTCTTCAACTTCAACTATAACTCTTATCGTCTGTTTTTCCTGTGCGGCCCAGACAAAAATTGAAAGCAGAAAAGTCAATAAAAGAATCTTTCTCATGCCCCCCTTTTTTTACAGATAATCAACATCTTTTGCTTTCTCGTAAGCAAGGCTTAACGCTTTTGCCTTGTTTATAGTCTCAAGATATTCTCTTTCAGGAACAGAATCAGCAACAATCCCTGCGCCTGCCTGAATATAAATTTTCCCTTGAGAAGAAAACATCGTCCGTATCGTTATGCAGAAATCCATATCAGACTGAAAGCTGAAATAACCGACAGCGCCAGCATATGGACCACGCTTGCTTTTTTCCAGCTCTTCAATAATCTCCATTGCTCTAACTTTAGGAGCGCCACTGACTGTGCCTGCTGGGAAGCAAGCCCGCAAAAGGTCAAACTGATTTTTGCCTTTTGCAAGCTTTCCAGTGATATTGGTCACAAGGTGCATAACATGCGAATATTTCTCAACAAACATTAAATCAGTCACCTTTACAGATCCATATCTGCAAACCCTTCCAAGGTCATTACGACCAAGGTCAACCAGCATAATATGCTCGGCTATTTCTTTTGTATCTTTCTTCAATTCTTCGGCAAGTTTTTCGTCTTCAGCATCATCTTTTCCCCTCGGTCTTGTTCCTGCAATAGGTCTTAAAAGCGCATCAGTGCCATTACATCTGACAAGAATTTCCGGGGAAGATCCAATAAGATAAAAACCCGGGAAACATAAGTTAAACATATAGGGAGATGGATTGATTGATCTTAGAGATCGGTAAACTGAAAGAGGATTGACATCAAGCGGTCTTTCCCATCTTTGAGAAAGAACAACCTGTATAATATCTCCTGCCTTTATGTATTTTTTTGCCCTTGAAACAGACGATTCAAACTCAGTTTCTGTACAGTTTGAAACAAATTCGGCCTTCTTTTTTTGAAAATTGTTGTTTCTAATTGGAAGGGGTTTTCTTATAATAGAGATGATGGATTCTATTTTCTCGCATGATTTTCTGTAGAACTGCTTCAGGTCGCCTTTTTCTATTCTGGCATTGCTTATTACCTGTATTTTCCTTTTCAAATGGTCAAAAACAATTATGTCAAAACACAACTGGAAATATAGACCAGGAAAGCCAAGTTCATCAGGCAACAAATCCGGAATTTTCTCAATAAATCTCACATAATCATACGAAACATAACCAACTGCACCTCCTGCAAAAATCGGAAGTTGCGGTATTTTGGGCTGTCTGTAATAATTGACAATTTCTTCCAAAACCCTCAAAGGATCTTTTGTTTCAATTCTTTTTCTATCAAAATGCTGATCTTCGATTTCGACAGTGTTTCCAGAACTTTTGAAAAGCTGCTCTGGTTGTAAGCCAATGAAAGAGTATCTTCCCAATCTTCCCCCTTGTTCAACGCTTTCAAGAAGAAAATTGGTTTCTGAACCTGTTGTAACTTTCATAAAAACACCAACAGGTGTTTCAAGGTCAGCAAGCGCTTCTGTCCAAACAGGGACAAGGTTATAAGAACCTGCCAGCCTCTCAAATTCAGAAAAATCCGGATATATTTCCATTCTAAGATCAAGTTTTAGCGCTCGTATAAATTTATCACAATGAAGCTCTGTATGCAACTTAATACAGTGGAAGCATGTAAAATCTTTGATATAATAGTATCGTGGGGAAGATTTTTATCATTGCTGGAATTCTGCTGGTGATTGTTGGGCTCTTCATTCAGTTGAAGGTGCCGATAGGAAAATTACCCGGAGACTTTTCCTATCACAGGGGCAATTTTCATTTTTATTTCCCGCTAATGACATCCATAATTATCAGCATAATACTGACACTTCTGCTGACAATAATTACAAGAAAATAAACGGTTTGATAAGAATCTCAAAGAATGGAAACCAGAAGATTGGGAAACACAGAAATAAGAGTCAGCGAAATTTCTCTTGGCGGTGTTGCGTTCACGCATCTTGGCAAGAAAAGGTCAGAGAAACTGATTGATTTCTGCGTTGAAAACGGAATAAATTATGTTGATGTTTATTCTGGAACCGCAGAAAAAATAAAAGACGCGCTTAAAAGGCACAGAGATAGAATTTTCATCTCTACAAGAGGAAACTCAAAAACAATAGAAAACTGTTTGAGAGAGTTTGGGATTGATTATTTTGACATCTTTCTGTTAAGCATGGTTGATAGCCAAGAACATCTTACGCAAGCTGTAAATGAAGCCGAAAAACTTGAAGAATTTAGAAAACAGGGTAAGTTCAGAATTCTTGGCATAGCAACTCATAATCCTTCTCTGTATCCTGAAATTATAAAAAGCAACACATTTCAGGTTATGATGATTCCTCTTAATTGCATTGATGAAATAGAACAAAGTATTCTGAAAGACGCGACAGAAAAAGGCATAGGAATCATTGCAATGAAACCACTGGCAGGTGGAAATATAAGAAAATACGACTCCGCAATAAGGTATGTTTTGAACAGACCTGTTTCAACCGCATTGATTGGAATATCAAAAGTCAGTGAAGCAAGACAGAATTTAAGGGCTGTAAAAAACTTGAAAATCACTGAAGAAGATCTTGAATTTTTTAAAAAAATCCGAAAACAGTTGGGCAAGATATTTTGCAGGTATTGCGGACACTGTATCTTTCCTGAACCCTGCCCCAGGGAAATTCCTGTGAGAACTATTATGATGCTTGAAACTCTTGCATACCAGTCAAATCTGAGAAGGACTGTTTCAGAAAAAACCTTGAAATCAGTAGAAAAGTGCGCAAAATGCGGACTTTGCGAAGAAAGGTGTCCTTATAAACTACCAATCAGAAAACTCTTACCGAAAAAGGTCAAAAAATATCTTGAAATGACCCGATGATGATTATTCAGTCACAAGACAATGAAACTTGTCTATTTCAGGAATCCTGATAACATATTTCTTCCCCGATTTTGAAACACCTATTTTTCCATACGGGCTGAAGATTTTTTTACAGTTATTCCCTCAGGCGGAACAAATTCAACAATAATATTTTTTTGCTTCTTACCTGAAAAATTTGTTAACGTTATTGTTACGCCATTTTTTCTTTCAAGCAAAACAGCCTCAACCAGCGGGTGTGAACAGACAATATTACTCTGTATATTTCCAAGCAAATCTTTAATAATTTCGCGAACTTCCCTCATTAAAAACAGAGCCAAAGCCATAACAGCTTTCATATCTTACCCAGAGCCTGTAAACCTTTGATTCAGGAACTTCAAAAGAAAAAGTTGCAAGTGCAGAATTGTCTGACGCATCTGCTTCAATCTTCTGTCTGCTGAAAAAGTTCGGTAAAGAGGGGAAATAACCATCATCTGTTATACTCCAGCCCTTAATCAGTTTAAATGCCTCTGCCTCAATCGGAAGTTCAAAGCTGTAAGAAACTGAGCAAATAAATAGGCAGGAACAAATGCCGGCAATTATCCATTTTTCCATGTTATTCTCCTTTTGAGTTTAAAACTCGACACTTTGTACAAAGTCGCATTGTGTAGTCAATGTTATATTAAAATTTTTATGTTCGCAAATTCGCAATTCAAACGCTGATCTCTGAAGCATTTTTAAGTTTTCGCAAAGTTATTATAAAATTTATTCTATGAAATTATCTGAATTAATCAGAATTCAGGAAACCCTGAGAAAAAAAATAGAACCTGTTTATTCAGGAAATAATGTTCAATTTGTTGCAGGCTGCGATGTTGCTTATACACATGAAAACTCAATTGCGTGTGTGGTGGTGATGAAAATGTCTGAGATGAGTATCGTAGAAACTTCTTTTCATAAAGAAAAAACACGATTCCCATACATTCCCGGGTTTCTTGCATTCAGGGAAGCAAATGCAATTGCTCGCGCCATAGCAAAGATCAAGACAACCGTTGATGTTTTTATTCTTGACGGACATGGAATCGCTCACCCCCGAAGAATGGGTCTTGCAACCCATGCTGGAATACTTGTTGACAGACCTACCATTGGTTGCGCAAAATCATTACTTGCCGGGACATATCGAATGCCGGGAAAAGAAAAAGGGGATTTCTCAACTGTTATAATTGACAATGAAGTTGTCGGAATCTGTTTACGAACTAAAAAAGGTGCAAAACCAGTCTTTGTCTCACCGGGAAATCATATGGATATTGAAAATTCAATAAAGATTGTGCTTCAATGCACAGCAAACTATAAAACCCCAGAGCCACTGAGATTGGCTCATATTTTTGCAAACAGAAAGAAAAATATGGAGGCTTAAATGATGGGTATTAAAAAAATTTCATTGTTCCTCTTATTATTAACGCCGGTCTTTGTGCTTGCGCAGAATGATAAAGGCGTGTCTCTAACTCTACCTGCTCCTGAAATAAAAGGCAAGGTATCAGTTGAAGAGGCCCTTTCAAAAAGACGAAGTGTAAGGCAGTACAGGAATGAACAGATATCAATGAAGGAACTTGGACAATTACTGTGGGCTGCCCAGGGGATTACCGCTAAATGGGGTGGAAGAACATCGCCATCAGCAGGCGCAACCTATCCGCTTGAAATTTATGTTGCAGCAGGAAATGTGGAAAATATTAAACCAGGTCTTTATCAATATATTCCAGAGTCCCACGCACTGAAAGAAATCTTTGTTGGTGATATACGAAAAGAACTATGTCGCGCGTCTTTTGGTCAAAAATCAATTGAAAATGCGCCGGCAACCATTATCATAGCAAGTGATTTTTCTCCAACCAGAAAAAGATACGGGGAAAGGGCTGTTCGTTATGTTTATATTGAAGTCGGACACGCAGGGCAGAATATCTATTTGCAGGCAGAAGCGCTTGCTCTTGGAACTGTCGCTATAGGCGCTTTCAACGACCACGAAATTAAAGCGCTCCTGAAGATTCAAAAAGAGGTTTTATACTTAATGCCTGTTGGCAGAAAAATATGAAAGGAGAAAAATGACAGACAGGGAATGTTTTTATGCATCGATGAATTATCAGGCCAGAGACAGACATCCTTACTGGGACCTTTTCGGACCATGGCCTGAAACCCTTGAAAAATGGAAACAGCAGGGTTATGACGGGAAAGATGATTTCGGCGCTGATAAACTTGTTCAGATACAGCATATCTTTTCTCCGTACCCGCCTTTTGAAAAAAAAATCATCTCAGAGGATGAAAAACACATTATTGTCGTTGACGAAGATGGCGTGATGATGAAAAAATTTAAGGAAAAAGATAAAAGCTCAATGCCACAGTTTTTGAAGTTTCCTGTAGAGACAAGAAATGAGTTCAGAAAATTCTGGAAACAGAGAATGATACCGGATGTGAGTTTAAGATTGGGCCCTGATTGGAAAAAGAAACTAATTGATGCTCATCGCAGTAACTGTCCGTTTTTTGTTACAGCAGATAGATGGGTCGGTTTTTTTGGACCGTTGAGAAATCTGGTAGGGGTTGAAAAACTGTGTACCCTTTTTTACGATGATCCCTCGTTTGTTGAAGAAATGATGAAAGCTTTTTTGCAGCATATCATCGAAACAATGAAACAGGTCCTTGATATTGTTTGTGTCGATATTTTGATCATATGGGAGGATATGGCATATCATTCAGGTCCCCTTATTTCACCTCAAATGGTAAAAAGATTAATGATGCCAGGATACAAAAAGCTTGTGGACTTTGTTAAAAATTATGGCAAAAAGGTGTCATTTGTTGCTCTCGATAGCGATGGAAATGTTGATTCTCTTATCCCTGTTTGGCTTGACGCCGGTATCGACATTGTTTATCCCTTTGAAGTTCAGGCAGGAATGGATGTTGTCGCGCTGAGGAAAAAATATGGAAAATCATTGAGAATGTGGGGAGGTTTCGACAAAAGAATTATTGCAAAGGGCCCTGTGGCAATAGATCAAGAAGTAAAAAGATTGGAAAGACTTGTTGAAGAAGGTGGTTATATATGCGGAATGGACCACAGCGCTCCACCTGATATTTCCTTTGAAAATTTCAGACATTTTATGATGAGAATGAAACAGATAAGCAAGAAATAGAAGGAGGCGTTATGGCAAAAAGATTTATTGAAAAAGGCCTGACGAATCTGGTCAGGGCAAGACCGATAATAATTATTGTAACCCTGCATCCAGATGGTACGCCAAATGCTGGAACCTTTGGCGCATACACCAATGTTTCAGCAACAGAAATAGGCATAGCTATCGGAAAGCCTTCCCATACCTATAAAAATATCAAGGCAAAAGGAGAACTGACTATAAATGTTGTTACAAAACCGATTGCGCAGGCAGCTGAAATCTGCGGGCAGGATATTCCTGCAAGTAGAAGTGAAATTGATGAAGCAGGTCTTACCATTGAACCGTCAAAAAAGGTCTCACCACCTATTATCAAAGAATGTGTTGCAAACATAGAATGCAGATACCTGAAGGAAATTGAAATAAACTATCACAGTTTTGTGCTGGTCGGGTGTATCGCGGGCCACATAGAAGAAGAGTTTATTGCTGACGATGGGGGGCTTGATGTGATAAAATCTCAGGCAATTTTTAATATAGGTTATCCTGAACCTCTATACGCTATTTTAGGAAATCCATTTATGGTAAGATAAATGCAAAAAAAATTTGAAGAGATTCTTGAGAAAAAGATAAAAGGTAAAATCACGCTCAAAATAGTGAATGATAATAAACTTATTCTCCATGTTAGAAAAACAGAAAGGGAAAAAGCGGTGAAGATTAATCGATGTTTTCTGGATGCACCGGAAGAAATTATCGATGCAGTTGCGGGATTTATCCTTGGAAACAAAAAGAGATACCATCGACGAAAACTGGTCAGGTTTGCAAGAGAAAAAATTTCTGCGGAAATTTCCGATAAAGCAAAGATTGAATACGAAGGTGAAGTTTATAATCTGAGAGAAATTTTTGATTTCTTGAATGCTAAGCATTTTAATAATTCCATCACAAGCAAAATTACTTTTGGCAGAAGGTTTAACAATGAAAGAAGTCGCTCCATAGTTTTTGGCAATTATAACCCGAAAAAGAATCTCATAAGAATAAACAGAGCTCTTGACAGTCATCTGGTTCCTGAATTTTTTGTAAGATACATAGTTTTCCACGAAATGCTTCACGCGCATATGTATCTTTCAGGTTCAAATTCACCAGGACATTCAAAAAGATTCAAAAAGAAAGAACTCTCATATCCTGAAATAAAAATTGCTGAAAAATGGAAAAAAGAAAATCTCGATCTTTTTATAAAATCAGCCAATGTACAACAAACTGAATGAAAGAATTATTTCTAATTTGAAAAACATTGTTGGCGAAAATAATGTTATTGTTGAAGCCGGCAAGATTATTGATTACAGCCATGATGAATTTTCTCTCAGCGAGATTAGCCGTATGCCAGAGGCAGTTATTAAACCCTTAAATTCTTTTGAAATATCAGAAATAATGAAACTTGCCACAAAAGAAAAAATACCTGTTGTGGCAAGAGGCGGAGCAACAGGCCTCTGTGGCGGATGCGTTCCATTATACGGCGGGATTGTTATAAGTTTAGAAAAAATGAACAGAATTATTGAGATTGATGAGAAAAATCTTATGACAACTGTTGAGGCAGGGGTAAGCCTGAAGGAATTTTATTCAGCGCTTGAAGATAGAAAACTTTTTTTTCCACCTCATCCAGGCGAAGAAAGCGCAACCATCGGCGGGGTAATCAGCACAAACGCAGGGGGTGCAAGAGCCGTCAAGTACGGAACCATAAGAAACTTTTTAAGGGGAATTGAGGTTGTTTGCGCTGATGGAAAAATAATTAAACCCGGAGGCAAGTTAATAAAAGATAGCACTGGATACAGTTTGCTTCATCTTTTTGCGGGTTCTGAAGGAACACTTGGAATTGTGACTCAAGCAACATTAAGCGTTCTGCCTGAACCCGAAGACTCAATGACTCTTCTTGTGCCTTATGAAACAGTTAATGATGCTCTAAATACAGCGCCTTTTATACTCAAACTTCCGGCGCGGCCACTGGCGATTGAATTTATCGGAAAAAGAGTAATATCAATCGCAGAAAATTATTGCGGAACATCCTGGCCATCTGTAAAGGGAGAGTTTTTTCTGATGATTATGCTGGATGGCACCAGGCTTGAAATTGAAAAACACTGTGAAAAAATTGCTGAGATATGTTTATCCAGCGGCGCATGCGATGTATTTGTCGCTGATTCCAGAGAAAAACAAAAAAAGATACTTCATGTAAGAAGCCTGGTCTACGAAGCCTTGAAATCTTCAACAATTGAAATTCTTGATGTCACACTTCCGCCGGACCAGATGGCTTCTCACATCGCCTTTGTTGAAGAGTTATCTCATAAGCACAATGTGTGGCTTCCAACTTACGGACACGCAGGCGATGGAAATCTTCATACCCATATTATGAAAACAACAATTGATGGCAGGCCTATCGAAAAATGGAAAGAAATATATAAAAAAATCAGAGATGAAATTATCTTAGACGGTATAAGACGGGGCGGAAAAATTTCTGGAGAGCATGGCATAGGCATGGTTAAGAAAGAATATCTTGAGATGTGTCTCGGCCAGGACTATGTCGGTATTCTAAAAAAAATTAAGAAGACGCTTGATCCCCTTTTTATCCTGAATCCAGGAAAAATTTTTGACCCTGACTTAGATGGAAATAATGCAGTACCTGGCGCTGAGGGATGACGCGTCAATTCCCGCGTAATATGCAAGAAGAACACGGTTTCTATCAAAAAGGATTCCCGAAGGATGTCCAAAGTTCCATTTGTTCATATCTTCCCAGTACTGGGCATAAGAACTTTTCTCTGAACTACTTTTCTCTGTCGGGCTCTGATATACAATGAGTTCCTGGTTGTGTTTCCATGTTTTTCCATTATCCTCAGATATTATCAATCTCATTGAACCTGGATGATGCCTGTGAACATAGAAACACAGAATTCTTCCATCTCCTGGTGCTACTGGCGCCGCAATCTGCCCTTTAATGCCTGTGGATACAGGAATTGACCAGGTCAAACTTTCAGGGTCTCCATGCGCAATGTGGATATCAATGTCTTTTTCCTCTTTTCTGTTATATGTCCAGAACATGGAAATAATTTTTCCCGAACACCAATCAAATGTATTTCTCTGATCCCAGTAATATAATGTATTTTCAGGGTGTTTTGCAACAGTAATAATTTTGTGAAAATCAATTCCATCTTTACTGAAAAGCGCACGCGCCGCATGGCAGGAAACTTCTCCATTTTTTTCACGACCATAGGATTCAAAGAAAACGAGATATCCGCCAGGTAATTTCAAAACAGGCCCTGTAAGAGCCGGTCCTGGAAGATCTTTTGTATCAACAATCCTGTAATTTGTCCAGGTTTTTCCCATGTCAGAAGAATCTGCGATAATGAGATTTCCAGGCAGAATAGTATCGCTTGCTGCGTCGTAAAGCTTTGAACTTTTTGAGCAATCAAACCAGGAAAGTAAACAGGACAATCCTCCATCAGGCCTTTCAAAAAGCTCAACTGCTTTTATATCGCCCTTTTTTCCATCAAACTCGCTCTGAAAACTTGAAAATATAATTTCCCATTTCCCATCAACAAACTCTGCAATAACACCGTTGCCATCAGTTGAATCCTTTTTGCTTCCGATCCTGAATGTTGAGAAGATTCTGCCACTGGAATGCTTGAACAAGCCAGTAAATATGCACACTCTTTTTCCCTGCTCTGCTTTCTCTGAATCAAAAATAAATCCCTGCTCCTCAATCTTCATAGCGGCTCCTTTTCAGTAAAAACTTCTGGATTAACAATATTTGGAGGAATTTCTCCCCTGAAAAAAGCAAGAATGTTTTCAGCTGCCATTATACCTATTTTTGTTCTTGTTTCAAATGTCGCGCTGGCAATATGGGGAAGCAAAACAACATTATCAAGAGAAATCAACTCAGGTTCAATCACAGGTTCATTTTCATAAACATCAAGACCCGCGCCCCATATTTTTTTCTCCTTTAATGCGTTCGCGAGAGCCTTTTCATCCACAACTGGACCCCTTGAAGTGTTAATTAGTATCGCTGTCTTTTTCATAAGAGCAAGTTCCCGCTCGCCTATGAGATGCCTTGTTTCAGGCAATAATGGCACATGAAGAGAAATAAAATCTGACTCTTTTAGCAGTGTTTCAAGATCAACAAATAGCGCGCGTGTATCCTGCTCAAGTTGATAATTTCTCTTTTTGTCATAGTAAAGAATCCTCATAGAAAAACATTTTGCTTTTCTCGCGAAATTGCTTCCTATCCTTCCTGCGCCAACAACACCGAGTGTTTTTCCTGTTATTTCCATGCCAAGGAAAAGATCCGGCAACCAGCCCCTGAATTTTCCATCACGCGTAAATCTATCTGCCTCAACAACTCGTCTTGCAACTGAAAACAAAAGTGCCCAAGCAAGATCAGCAGTAGCATCAGTGAGCACCCCGGGGGTATTAGTGATAACAATTTTTCTTCTCGTGGCTGCTTCAACATCAATATTGTTATAGCCGACCGCATAGTTTGCAAAGATTCTGCATTTCGGAAAAGATACCTGAAAAACTTCATCGTCAATGGTGTCTGTCAAAAGGCACAAAACCGCATCTTTTCCTTTTACCCTGCTGATAAGTTCCTCCTTTGATAATACCCTGCCTTCGGTATTAACCTCAACATCGCAGTTTTTTTTAAGTAGATCAATTGCAGGTTCAGGAATCATTCCTGTGACAAGCACACGGTGTTTTACCAGCATAAAACCTCCTTTATGACTGCCTGACCATCAGCCATGCCTGGTTAAGAACTCTTTTTGATCCGGCAATGACAGCTTCTGGGTCCTGGCCTTTCAATGGCTTTACTTCAAAACTGACAGCCAGCCTGCTCTCTCTATCGAAAATTCCAGCATTCAAAAGCGCCTGTAAAAATTCGGCAAGCTGTTCCACATTATTTTCGCTTCCCGGGGTTCCAAATGGCACATGCTTATCGCCGTACAGAGACGAATTTTTATCTGAAATAAAGCAGTTTCCAATATGAATATGGGTGATAAATTCCTTTAACCTGCCGATTGTTTCAGCAGCCGATTCTTTAACCAGTGGCAAATGACTCAAGTCCACAAGCAATCCAAAATTGTCAAAATTTTTTCTTATAGCTGTTGCAAAATCCGCTGCCAGAAAAGCAGGACCAATCAAGCATTTTTTGTCGACATCGTAATCAAAAATCTCAAGTTCTATCACTAAACCTTTTTTCCTGGCGTATTCACAAATACTGGTTGTAGAATCAACAAGAAGGTCAAAAGCATACTGTTTTTTTCCCTGTCTGCACCTGCCACTTAAAAATGAAAGCCCTTTTGCGCCAATTTCATATGCCTGATCAATGCATTTCTTAATCATCTCTATGGATTTCTCCCTGACAGATTGATCTTCGTCGTTAAGATTAAGATTTTCACCAAGTAGCACTGGCTGCGCGCCAAAGTATGCCTCAATACAAGCACTTTCAAGTAAATTTCTGACCTGATTTCTTGTACCTGCGTCTTCCATAAAGGTTATCTCTATAATCTCAAAATAATCGTCGCAAGCAATTTTTTTTATTGTTTCAATCAATGATTTTTTATCGGCTGCGTCTGGAAATGCCATAAAATGGACAATGCCTGCCCTAAAATATTTTCGAAAATCGGTATCCATGTTTTGCTTCCTGTAAGGACAAGTGTAATATTGACATTATGCGTTTAATATGATATCAAAACAATTAATAAAGTCAATGTTCGGGAGGATAAATGAAAATTCTCATTATTGCGGTCTTTCTTATTTCTTCAATATTTTGCTCTTCCTGCGGGAAAAAACAAAAACCGGAAAATGTTCCTGAAACCAGTGGAAATCCAGTTGAACAGTATGGAGATGTGATGTCAAAAACACTGCAAAAGGCAAAGGGTATGGATGCAATCTTGCCAATAAAACAATTAATTGATTCTTTCTATGCCCAGGAAGGCAGATATCCTTCAACTCTTCAGGAACTTGTAGAAAAAAACTACACAAAGGAAATACCAGCGCCACCAAAGGGTTACAGATATTTTTATGATTCCTCTTCCGGGAAAATTGGACTTGAGCCAGAAAATTAGTTAGAAGGATATTTCAATATTTTTATCGTGGTTATGTTTACAAGCTGCCCACCTGCATACCACTCAATCTTCCATATTCCAGTACCTTTTTCATTGATAAGGTCCCTTGCTTCATATTCCTGACACCAGATTGTGGTTTCCGCGGTTTGCTTAAGGGATTTTTCTCTGTAAAGGGAGCCGTCAGGAGCAAACAATTTGAAAGACAATGGCGTACCAGGTTTCTGTCTGAAATAGGCAACAAATGAAATGTGTTCGTTTTCCAGAAAACAATCTTTAATACCTTCCCATTCGTCTATCTCTATTTTTTTATCCTGATTTCTATCAATCCAGTAATTGCAGACAAAAAAATCAGGACCATGATAGGTTCGGGTTTCCTGAAAGATGCTGGCACATCCGCACAGAACAAGCGCGAGCACAGCAAACAACATTTGCTGTCTCATAATCTCCCTATCTAATTAATTCACTCAGGTTTCTTCTGAAATACTGACTCTAACCAGTTCTTTGCGAGGTCTTTTGCGCCAAGCGCAAATGTAAGAGAAAGGCCAAAACAAACTGAGGCAAGAATAATAATGAAAACGCTCGCGATAAATTCTGCGGCAATATTAAATTCTTGAATCGCGATCACAACCCCAAAAACGACAATAGCAATCTGGGTGATCCTTGATAAAAACTCTGCCTCTCTAATGCCGGCGTTTGAGGCGGCTGTAAAGACAATACCCCTGAAAAGTTTCCCGGCAAAAAGAGCGACGATAAACACAATCAACCCAATGATAAATCTCGGGATAAACCCGATTATTGAGTCAATCACTGAAGGCGGCAAACTCAACCCTGCAACATTAACAGCAAGGAAAATTACCACAAGTATCACTATCCAGTAAACAGCTATACCTATAAGTTCTGATACTTTCTTTTCTATCTTACCCTTGTCAAGAAATGATTTTAATCCAGAGTCTTCTGAAAACTGGTCTATTTTTATCTTCTGCAATCCTTTCACAACCAATACATAAATCAATTTTGCAACAAGCCATCCTATAATAAATGTCAAGAGTGCGGCGAGAAGTTTTGCAAGCCCGAGCCAGAAACCTGCGGATACCTGCCTCAACGGCGCAAATACGCTTTCTTCTGCTCCCATAATCCCTCCATGTTAAGGGTTCCTTTTCCTGTATAATATTACCATAAAAA
>JAMWBU010000006.1 GCA_023819255.1 Candidatus Omnitrophota bacterium | reverse complement strand
ATTTTCAGCGCTTTTGAGGGCATTCTCAAAACGTTTTATTTCTTCATCCACCTGATGATCGTCAATTTTTTTCTCAGGTGGAAGCAGAAAAATGTTCTTGAGAACCAGAATATTGCCTATGGCTATCCCGGCTGACACGGGCAGCCCTGTGAATCGTTTCATATTTTCATCCAGCGCTGTTCAATCGTTCTTCATCTTCTTTTATTATCTGATATGCTTCTCTGGGACTTTTGCTCATCCTCAGGTAATTCCGAAAAACTTTGTCTTTTAACAATCTTGCTATCTTTGCGAGGGCCTTCAGATGTATTCCTGTTGCTCCTGCAGGAGCCAGAACAAGAAAAATAATAAACACGGGCTCGCCATCGAGAGATTCAAAGTTAACGCCTTTTTCTGAAATACCAAGCGCGCAAACAAGATCTTTTATCTGTTCTGTCTTGGTATGCGGCACGGCTATTCCCTGACCGATGCCTGTTGAACCAAGCTTTTCTCGTTCAATAAGCGTTTCAAGCACCTGCTTCCTATCCCGAATCAAACCATTTTTTTCTAAAATCTGTAAAAGCTCATCAAGGGCTGCTTGCTTTTCTGTCGCTTTCAACCCTATAACAATTTCATTCTCGCTTATAAATTCACTGATTTTCATATTTGTTCCTCCTCTATTTCATTTGTATTTGTTGAAAACTCGCTATATAAACTTTTTCTATCATATTTCTTGTTTTTCTTGTTATGTTTTCTATCATGAACCTTGCTTAAATGGTTCTTCAATTTATTTATCAGGTCTTCAAGTCCAGCGTTTACATTGTTTGAACTTGTTTTCATAAATGTTTTTGACCTTTTGCACTGAATTTTTGCTTCAATTGTAAATTCGAATTTTTCTTTTTTTATTATAAGATGTACTTCCGGCTCGGCTGAAAAAAATCTTTCCAATCGAGCAAACTTTTCAGCCGCAAGTTCTTCAAAACCTGAATCCAGTTGAACATGTACCTGTTGCAGATGAAAAATCATATCCACCCCCTGTTTTATTTTCCGGTTGTACCAGATGTTTCCAGCGAAACAAGTCTCAGATTCGGGAAATAGTGCTTCAAAATCTCAACAAAATTATTACCCTGTTCAGCCATCTTTCGAGCGCCCCACTGACATAAACCAACTCCATGGCCATAACCTTTGCCATCAAAAATGAAGCTATCACCCCTTTGAGTAATCGTAAACATAGTTGACGGCAAACTTTTTGACGATTTGAAAGTCGTTGAACCGTTAATTGTCATCATTCTGAAATTCTCCGCCGTAATGATTTTTTTACCCCGCATACCTTGAAATTCAAGATTTACTGCCCTCTTGTTTCCATTAAATTCTGAAACTCTGACTGTGGAAACATCAAACCCCAGTATTGATTTAAGATCGTCTCGAGTAAGAATCCGCTGCCATGTGTAAAATGGCGAACCTTCACAATACGGATCTTCTACGCCTTCAAGCAACGGATATCTGCCACCCCACGCACCTGAAGCGGAATTTGTGTGCCCGCCGCAACACGCATGAAAAAAAGATGGAACTATATTATATCCGTTTTCATCGTTCTGTCCAGCAAGCACAAGATTTGCTGTCTCTTCAACCGCCCTGACGATGTTCTCGTTTTCAGACGATACTCCGCCATAAACCTGATGATAGATCGTGCCACTAACATCATATGGAAGTTTCTTTTTTATCGCCATCTCTTTGTAGTAATAAATAAGGGTTCTGGAACAAACCGCCTGAGCTTTTAAAGCTTCAAAAGGCCAGGACTTCTCCATTTCTTTTCCTATAACTCCAAAAAGATATTCTTCTACATCCATGGTATTAATAATCAAATACTTTCCGCCCCACCTTGCAAAAGACAGTTGCCCCCTGTATTTTCCTTTGTAATTTTCAATAGATGGCCTTTTACTGCCTTCCCATACGCATATTCGAACCGATTCAGCGTCGGCAGTCAATAAACCAAAAAGAAAAATTGCAACAAGCGTTGTCTTTGTTTTATTTGTTAAACCGGACCTTAACATTTCCATCAAATTTCAGTTTGTTTTCCTTAAAAGAATAAGTAATGCGGTCTGCGCCATATTGATTTGTCCCCTGCGTAACCACCGGCGAACCATCCATTATTATGGTGCCTTCTTTTTCAAGATATGTCAATCTTTCACAGGTTGCTGAAAAATTAATCTGGTTTGTTTCAGGAATTCTCTGAATTATTGAAACGCTATTCTGGATTACAATTTTTGTCACATCCTGTGTTTCCGGGTCAAGAAAAATCTCACCTGTGCCTCTGGCCCCTGTTTTGATTTCAACGATAAAATTTCTGCTTTTGATTTCGATGGCCGGCTTTGAAACGGTTGCCTGTGTATTTGCGGAATTTTTCTCTGCGGCAAGCCCGGTGAGGGTGATGGAAAACGAAGTGTCAAAAAATTGCATGGTAAAATTTTTCAGAACCTGACCTGTCTCTCGCATTTCTTCTGGAGATTTTTTTCTTCCGCAACCTGACAGAATCACAAGCAAAGTCAAAGCGATTGCAATAATTTTTCCAGCGTTTTTTCCCATTTGTTCTGCCCTCTCAGTATTATTTCCACACATTCCCTGAAAACACCTTCACCAGCTCTTTTACCTGTGACATACATAACCGCATTTTTTACATCTTCGACCGCATCGCAAGGCGCAACCGAAAAACCCACTTTCTTCAAAACCGGTATATCACCAGCATCATCACCTATATAGCATACATTTTCAATTGAAACAGATTCTTGACCGCATATCATTTCCATAACGGCCAGTTTATTCTCGACATTTTCAAATATCAAATCGACATCTATGCCGGAAAGTCTTTCTCTAACAATACCTGCTGTCTTACCGGAAATAATTGCGCTTTTCAATCCAGCAATTTTCAGCATTCTGAAAGCAATACCATCTTTGATAGAGAACAATTTTCCCTGCCTGCCATCAGCATCGTAAAAAATCTTCCCATCAGTTAAAACCCCATCCACATCAGTTGCAATAAGTCGTATGTCATAAATATTCATTTTAAACTTCCTGGCTGAAATTCCTCTTGCCAAGCACATCATGAAGATGCACAATACCCTTTGCTCTGTTGTTCTTATCCCTTATCACAAGACAGGTGATTTCTTTTTCCTCCATAATTGCAAGCGCCTGAACCGCAAGTTTTTCTTCTCCTATGCTCAGCGGATCCGGAGTCATACATTCATACGCTTTCAAATCAAAAATATTTTTTTTCCTGGCAAGCAACCTTCTGATGTCACCATCTGTGATAATTCCTGCAATCCTGTTTTCTTGATCAACAATAAGGGTAAATCCAAGGTTCTTTTTATTAATTTCTGAAATAACTTTTTCCATCGGACTGTCATAATCAACAACCGGAATCTTATTACCTGTTTGCATTACATCCTTAACCCTTAACATTAATCTCCGACCAAGATTCCCTCCGGGATGATAAAAAGCATAATCTTCTTTCTGGAAGCCCTTTATTGAAAGAAGAACAATTGCAATGGCGTCTCCAAGCACCAGCGCCGTGGTAGTGCTTGAGCTCGGAATAAGAGAAAAAGGATCGGCTTCTCTTATTGGCCCCGTGCTCAAAACCACAGTGCTCTGCATTCCAAGCGAGCTTTCAGGACCTGAAGTAATACTGATGATGGGAACTCCTATTTTTTTCAGAACAGGCACTATTCTGATAATTTCGTCTGTTTCTCCGCTGTTTGAGATGGCAACAACAACATCGTCGGCGCTAACCATTCCAAGATCGCCATGAACGGCATCTCCAGGATGCAAAAAAGTTGACGGGGTGCCAGTGCTCGCAAAAGTCGCAGATATTTTTCTGCCAATAATTCCACTTTTTCCAATGCCTGTGACAATAACCTTGCCTTTACAAGAATTCAACATTCTGATGGCTTTAACAAATTCGTTGCCAAGATGGTTCCTGACATTCTGAATATTGCCAACTTCGATATCAATAACCTTTTTTGCTTGCTGAAGAATTCTTTTTTCGCTGAATTTTCTTTCCATAATTATTCTCGATTTTCTTTATAATATTCCAGAACTCCAGAAGTTCACTTAAGAGCCTTTCCATTGAAGATAGATATACCATATTCGAACCATCAGATAGCGCGCTCTCCGGATCAGGATGAACCTCAAGAAACACAGCATCACAACCAACAGCGATAGCCGCCCTGCACAAATAACTAACAAATTCTCTCTGCCCACCTGATGATTTCCCCAAAGCGCCAGGCTGCTGGACGCTGTGTGTGCCGTCAAAAACAACAGGCCATCCGTGCGCCCTCATAATCGGCAGTGAACGAAAATCAACCACAAGGTTGTTATAACCGAAACTGGTGCCTCTTTCTGTCAAAAGAATTTTTTTGCATCCGGAATTCATAAGTTTTTCAACAATATTAGCTGTTTCCCAGGGCGACATAAATTGTCCTTTCTTAACATTTACTGCCTTGCCTGATTTCGCCGCGCTGACAAGCAGATCTGTCTGCCTGCATAAAAACGCAGGAATCTGGATGACATCAACAATTTCTGAAACAGGTTTAATCTGCGTCACACAGTGGACATCCGTGAGAATCGGAACTCCCACATCCCTTTTAACGGCATCAAGGATTTTCAGTCCATTCTCCAAACCTGGTCCTCTAAATGAATTAATCGACGATCTATTCGCCTTGTCAAACGACCCTTTAAAAATATAACCAATACCCATTTTATCTGTCAGGGTTTTTATGCTCCGGGCAACTTTTAAAGCAAGAGATTCGCTCTCTAAAACGCATGGCCCGGCTATCAGGCAGAATTTTGGTCCCCCGATGAAACAATCTTTAACACGTACGATGTTCATATACGGACCGAACTAACCTGGAGGCCACCCCATAACTCGACCTCCCAGAATATGAATATGGAGATGGTCAATGCTCTGTCCTGCATATCTATTAGTGTTTATCACAATTCTGTATCCTGTTTCCGCAATATCATGCTTTTTAGCCAGAATTGTGGCAGTCATAATCATTTTTGCAAGCAAATCAGCATCCTGTTGCTTGATATCGAGTAAATTGCTTATATGCTTACGAGGTATAACAAGCAGATGTACCGGAGACTGAGGGTTTATGTCATAAAATGCAATTATTTCCTCATCTTCATACACTTTTTTTGCAGGCATCTTCCCTGCTGAAATTTCGCAGAATACACAATACAAACTCATGCTGTCGTTCCTTCTGCAACCTTTTGATAAATCTGAATTATGTCCCCCTGTTGGAAATCACCGAAACCCGAGACTCCTATGCCGCACTCAGTATTTGTTGCGACCTCCCGAACAGAATTCTTAAATCTTTTTAAACTTGAGATGAACCCTTCAAAAACAAAACTGCCATTGCGAACAATTTTCACCTTTGCGTCCCTTACGGCTTTACCATCAACAATAAGACATCCGGCAACTGCCTGGTTTTTCCCAATTTTGAATACCTGCTTTACCAGCGCCTGGCCGATCATAATCTCAACTTCTTTTGGTTTTGTCATACCCTCAACAGTATTTTTTATGTCTTCTATCAGATCGTAAACGAGCCGATAAAGCTTAATTTCTATTCCGTGCTGCTTGGCGACTTTCTCTGCCTTTGAATCAATGCCCACATTATAAGCAAATACAATTGCGTTAGAACAAACCGCAAGAAGAATATCAGATTCACTAACAGTGCCCAGCCCGTAATGGAGGCAATTGACAGACACATTATGTTTTTCTGAAGAAGACTGACTTATCTTCTCAATGGAAGCTTTTATTGCTTCCTGAGAACCTATTGAATCTGTTTTCAAAATCATATTGAATTCCTTGACTTCGCCCTGCATAATTTGTTTCTGAAGGTCTTCAAGAGTAAGAACCTTCTGCACTTTTTCCTGAGAAAAATCGTGTTCTCTATTCCTCCCTTCAGCCATTTTTCTTGCGTCTGCTTCAGAACAAACAACTTTGAACATATCTCCCGGGACAGGCGTGGAATTGGCTCCAAGAAGTTCAACAGGAGTAGAAGGTCCGGCTTTTTCTATTCTCTTGCCATTCTCGTCAAACATTGCTCTGACTTTTCCCCAGATACTTCCACAAACAAAAAAATCGCCGCTGGCGACTGTTCCATTCTGAACCAGCAGATTGATAACCGGACCTTTCTGTTTATGAAGATAAGATTCGAGAACAACGCCTTCGCCAGGCCTTTCAGGATTTGCTTTCAACTCCATCATTTCGCCCATAAGAAGAATAATCTCAAGCAACTCATTGATGTTGGCGCCCGTAACTCCAGAAACATTTAGAAACACATTCTGACCGCCCCACTCTTCGGGCACAATTCCGTATTCGCTCAATTTCTTCTTGACTGCTTCAGGATTGGCGTTAGGCCTGTCTATTTTGTTAATTGCAACAATTATCGGGACACTTGCCGCTTTACAGTGATTGATGGCCTCTATTGTCTGCAATTTTACTCCTTCATCCGCGGCAATAACAAGAACAGCAATATCTGTAAGTTTTGCACCGCGAGCTCTCATTGCCGTAAATACCTCATGACCCGGCGTATCTATGAAAACTATGGAACCCTCTTTCAAATGTACCTTGTATGCGCCTATCTTCTGTGTAATCTGCCCGTATTCCCTCGCTGCCACATTGGACTTTCGGATAAAATCGAGAATTGTGGTTTTACCATGATCCACATGTCCCATAACTGTCACAACCGGTGCGCGGGAAACAAGGTCCTGTGGCGTATCTATATCTGCTCCAAGAAGATAGCTCTCCCTTGTTTTCCTAAACTCAACAACCACACCTTGAGAGTCGCAAAACTTCTTGATGTTTTCAGCTCCCATTCTGTCATTGATAGAAACTTTGATATCAAGAGATGAAAGATATTTTATGATTTCTGATGCAGAAATGCCCAGTTTCGAAGCAATTTCTCCAACTGTTTCTATACCCGTTGCAATTAAAGGTTTTCCGGCTAATTTGCTTTTCTTGATATATTCCTTAATAAGACCTATCTCATCATCTTTTAATCCACTAACATATGTCTTACCCTTTATTCCAGCCTTCTCACAAATTTCAACAAGGTTTTTTGGTGAAACTTTTATCTGTTTTGCAAACTGATAAACCCTCATTCATTCTCCGTTTGGTCGATTTTTTTATCGCCGGCTGCATCCTGCATTTGTCTGGTGGCGGCCTCAATAAGTTCTCTGGCATGATCTTCAGAGATATTTATCTTTTCGGATAACTCTTTTGATTTTGCTTCGCTCACAGATTTAATTGTCTCATAACCAGCATCGCTGAGCTTTTGAGCTAATTCCTCGCTGATACCCAGCAGCAAAGTTGCAGGGCCTTCTCCTTCGGCTCTGTTTACCACAATATTCCACCCTGTTAACTTGCAAGCAAGCCTCACATTCTGTCCTTTTTTCCCTATGGCAACAAATAGCTGGTCTTTACTCACCCAGACAGTCGCTTCATTTTTTGTCGGATCATAAACAACACGTTCGCATACCGCAGGTAACAAGGCGCTGGCAGTAAATTTTTCAGGGTCAGAACTCCATTTAACAACCTCAATTTTCTCTCCGCTCAGTTCTTTTGTGATATTTTTTATCCTGTTAGCCTTGTCTCCTATACATGTGCCAACAGGGTCTACTTTTGGATTCGAAGAATACACAGCAATCTTTGTAAGATCTCCAGGAAATCTCGCAATCGCTTTTATTTCAACAATTCCGTCCCTTATTTCCGGTATTTCATCCATAAGCAACCTTTTAGCAAAATCTGTTGCGGTTCTTGAAAGAATTATAGGATAAACTCCTTTATTCGGCTTGCGAACCTCAAGTAAAAGTGCTTTTATCGGATCGCCCAGATGAAACCTGTCGCGAGGAAGCAGGTGTTTCTGAGGCAAAAGAGCTTCTATCCTGGCTACAGAGATAACAAGATTGCCGGTTTCAAACCTTTCTATCCTTCCTGAGATAATTGTGTTCTCAAGTTTTTTGAATTCGCTGTATATCGCCGCTTTTTCTGCTTCACGAATTTTCTGAATGAGTATCTGTTTGGCCGTCTGCGCCGCTATTCTTTCCCACGGGAAAGAGGGAGGAGTTACACTATTGCCGTTTTCATCGACGAAATTGATATCTCCTGTTTCAGGGTCTATTTTAACTTCAATGTTATCCTGAAGCATGGCCTTTTTTCTGTAAACAGCAGACAATCCCTCTTCGAGGGAAGCTATCAAAAACTCTTTTGATATCCCCTTGTTCTTTTCCCAGTAATCAAGCAATGCCACCAGTTCTTTTTTCATTCCTCTGAACTCCGCAAGCAAATTTTTATTCTCACAAATGATTAATTCATAAGGATGTTTATTAACATTGGCTATTGTTAATTATAAGAATAACAGGAATGAATGTCAAATAACGACCATTCTTATTTGCGCCTGATTATAGTACCTTTAAGACAATAAGGCGAGCTTTTTATTATTTTTATTCTGACTGTATCTCCAATGCTTGCTCTTCCATAAATTTTTGCAGTCCAGTCAATATCAGGCGCATCCATTTCTGTGCGACCTTCAAGGCAGCCATTTCCATTTTTCTCCACAAGAACATCAATTTCTTTACCAACAAATGAGCGGGAAAGGTCTTTGCTTATTGTCTTTTGAACATTCATCAGCTCAAAAAATCTTTTTTTCTTTATTTCAAAAGGAATCTGTTTTTTCAGAAAAAAAGCTTTTGTGTTTTTTTCCGGATAATAAATAAACGAACCCATTCTTTCAAATTTAAAAGTCCTGACAAAATCTATCAACTGCTCAAAAATTTCTTCTGTTTCACCTGGAAACCCGACAATGAATGTGGTGCGAATTGCAACTCGCGGAACTGCCCTTCTTATGTCCTCAATCAACTTCTTGTAGTCAAATACAGGTCTGTTCATTTTTTTTAGAATCCGCGGATTCACATGTTGCAAAGGAATATCAAGATACTTGCACATACTGGCATTATCGTTAATTAATTCCAATAACTCTTCTGTGATCCCGGATGGATGCAAATACATCAACCTGATCCATTGAAAACCTATTTTCAAAATTTTTCTTAATAGATTGCAAAGATTTCCTCTGCCCCTATCCTTCCCGTAAGCAGTTATATCATGCCCAACAATGATAAGTTCCTTAACTCCAGAATCAAACAGAGATTCAGCTTCTTTCAAAATTTCTTTCTCCGGAAAACTGAAAAGAGGTCCTCTTATAGACGGAATAGTGCAATAAGAACAATGATTGCTGCATCCTTCTGTAATCTTAAGATAAGCGTATGGCAGGGTGGATATTACCCTGGGTATTCTGCAGTAGTTTGTTATCCTCAAACAGGACTTGACATTTATCTTTCTCCCCGCGTCAATATCGGAAAGAATGTCAACCAGATTATCAATATCGTAAGGGCCTATAACTCCATCGATATCCCGGATGTCAAGAAGCCGATTGTCTCTGGCAGGCAAACAACCTGTTACAATAAGTTTGTATCCGTATCGATTCTTGTTTTTCTTCAAGTTCGCAATCATTTGTTTTGCCTCTTTTACTGCCGGCTCAATAAAAGCGCATGTATTGACTATCACAAAATCCGACTCTTCAGGAATAGATGAAATTGCATAACCGCTGCTACCGAGAATGCCAAGCATTTTCTCGGAATCCACTGTGTTTTTTGGACAGCCAAGGCTTATAACAGATACTTTTCTCATCGTTTTTTCCCGGTATTATTTATCCTTAACTCCTTTACCTGGCCGAGTTTTCCAAATGGACCGGTCGTTTCTCCGTTTCTTTCAATCAGCAATCCGCCTGCGTTCCCGATTCTTATAAATATTTCATTGCCTGAAATCGAAATACTCTCACCTGCTTTAAGTATTTTTTCAACTATTTTCTTATCGTCAACCGCAACCCTTATCCAAACATCATCGATCGCTTTTAATTTTATGTCTCTGTTTTCTTTCACTGGATCTGGCAGAACATAACCAGAATCCACAGACACAAAATTTTCCTTCAATCTGGCATCTTTATTGAATAATAGTAAAAAAAGCAGTAAGCACAAAAAAACGCTGGACACAATCAAAATCCATATCAATGATGATTCAGCCGGTTTCTCATTTTTCACATTTTCAACGCTTTCAGCAACCGGATAAAACTCAGGATATTCGAGCAGAATGTCAGAAGGTATCTTGAGATAGGCAAGATACTTTTTCAAAAATCCAATTCTATGAGCCGTCGATGAAAACGCCTGCCACTGACCGTTTTCCATTTCACGCAAGAATTTGATCGGTATGAATGTGTCTTTTGAAACTGTTTCAAGGTCAATGCCTGCTTTAGAACGAACTTCCTTCAGAATTTCGTGGATTGGCCTGGTCATGATCTTTGTCTTGCACCGCGCCCTTTAGAATCACTCTTGGTTTGCCCTCTCTGTACGGACCAACTATACCCTCTTGCTCCATTCTTTCTATCAGCCTTGCGGCTCTGTTGAATCCTATTTCAAGTCTTCTCTGAAGCATTGATATCGAAGCAATTCTTGTTTCAAGAACAATTCTTACCGCTCTGGTATAAAGTTCGTCATCCTCAGAACCAGTCGAAGAACTATCGAAAACATTAACATCATTGCTTTCTGGCTGATGTTCAAGAATATCCATTTTATATTCAGGGGCACCCTGGGATTTCAAAAATCCTGTGATTTCTTCCAGTTCTTCATCGCTGACATATCCACCCTGCGCTCTCACAGGATGGGACCTGCCTGGCGGAATAAAAAGAAGGTCTCCCCTGCCAAGAAGTTTCTCTGCTCCTTTTGAGTCAAGTATTGTTTGAGAATCAAACTTTGAAGAAACCTGAAACGCTATTCTGCATGGAAGATTTGCCTTTATTATCCCGGTTATGACATTCACGGAAGGTCTCTGAGTGGCAAGTATCAGGTGAATCCCGGCAGCGCGAGAAAGAGCAGTCAACCTGATGATACTATTTTCAATCTCATTTCTCGAAATAAGCATAAGATCCGCGAGTTCGTCAACCACAACCACGACATAAGGAAGTTTTTCCTGCGCCTGGTGATTGTACAACTCAATATTTCTCACCTTTGTCTGAGCAAAAAGGTGATATCGTCGGTCCATCTCGCGTATCAGCCATTTAAGGGAATTCACTGCTTTCTTGATATCTGTGATTACAGGCAAAATAAGGTGAGGTATATCATTGTATATGACGAGTTCCACCATTTTTGGGTCTATCATTATGAACTTAACTTCTTCTGCTGTGGCTTTATACAGAATACTTGTAATCAAAGAATTCAAACACACGGTCTTGCCGGACCCGGTTGCTCCAGCTATCAAGAGATGCGGCATTATTTTCAAATCGGATATAACAGGTTTGCCGAGTATGTTTTTCCCTATCGCTATTGTAAGTTTTGAAGGAGAACTTTGAAATTCCTTGCTTTCAAGAATTTCCTTCAAACAAACAATTGAAATTTCTCTGTTTGGAACCTCTATACCGATGGTTGACTTGCCGGGTATCGGCGCAACCATTCTTATAGGACTTGCTTTCAAACTCATTGCGATGTTGTCCGCTAGTTTTGTTATCTTCACCAGCGGTATGCCCGGCGCGGGTTGCACCTCATAAAGAGTGACTCTCGGACCCTGCGTAAAATTGACAACTTCTCCTTCTATGCCAAAATCGTTCAGTGTTTCTTCTATTACCTGAGCGTAAACTCTGAGATCTTTTTCTGTTTCTTTTTCAGGCTGTTTTGCGGCCTTCAGAAAAGATAGTGAAGGCAGCTGGTATTTAACGCCTTTAACTGTCGCCTGTTTTTTTGAAACCATTTTTTCAGCTGTGCCGGCATGGATTGTTTCCACATTTACTTCTTCTTTATGATCCGGAATGGAAGTTCGCTGCGTTTGCGTCACAGGTTCAACCTTCTCACTGCTGTCAGTCTGTAACTGCAAGGGCTTTTTTATTCTCTGCTTCACATCTGTTTTTGGCATGGAAACAGGTTCTATCGGCTTCCATACGCCAGGAAAAATCAACGAAAAATTCTCAAAAGGCGAGTAAAAAATCTTCCAGGACGCTATTAACAAGCCAGCCGCAGTTATTGCAAGCAAGAAAAATCCGCCTTTAGCGCCAAAATACGCTCCAACTCCGTTGCTAATCAACAATCCAGCAATTCCGCCTGCGGGAAAAAAAGAATTGTTTGAAATGCAAAGAATATTCTTTGTCGCTTCAACAAATCCTGCCAGAATCAGGATAAAAATCGCGCAACTAACAATTTCAAGCGATGTGAATTTTTCTTTTTTCCATGTTTTCGACCAGGCGTAAAGAAAAACAGATAAAACACACAGATATGAAATCCATCCGAGCATAAAAAACAGCGACGCAGAAACATTCGCGCCAAATTTTCCGCCAAAATTAACAGGCGCGTCCCTCACAGGGTATCCTGATTGACAGAACCCGAAACAGGGATCCAGTGGATCATAAGAAATCAGGCAGAGAAAAAGAAAAACGGTCAACCCAAGAAGAAAAATTCCCACAAATCTCGCAGAGTTTCTTTCCATCTTTTTAATTTTAGCATAAAATAAATATATAACCAACAGGGAGAAAGAATGTCCTTTGATATAAGAAACAGAAAGAATTTAAAGTTCGCAAGTATCTTAAAACACCAGATAAATGAGATTCTGCAAAAAGGAATCTCTGATCCGAGAATTGGCTTTGTAACCATCACGGATGTGAGGGTCAGCTCAGACAGAAAACACGCAACTGTGTTTGTCAGCGCTCTTGGAAACCAGGAGCAACAAGAAGAATCATTGAAGGGACTTGCCAATGCTGCTGGGTATGTGAGACACCTTCTTGGCAAGAAACTTGAAACGAGATTTACTCCTGAAATTGAATTTGTCAGAGATGAAAACCCTGGATTAAAAATAGAAGAAATTCTTAGAGAAATGAAGGAGAAAGGCGATAATGAAGGCTGAAGAATTAAAAACAAAACTTGTTGAAATTCTCTCTGGCGCAGGACTTAATTATGAAAACTTTAATGTTTTTCCTTCCGCAAAAAAAGAGTTCGGGGATTTTTCAACCAATATCTTTCTTAAAATCAAGCAAACAGAAAAAAATATTTCTATCAAAAAATTAATTATTCTGATTCAGAAAAATGCCTGGATGAAAGAAAACTTTGAAAAAATAGAAGAAAAAAATGGATTTTTAAACTTCTTTCTCAAAGACAGCATTGTTTACTCTGTCATCAACGAAATTCTTTCAAAAAAACAAGACTATGGCAGATCTGATTCTGGAAACAAAAAAAAGGTTCTCATTGAATTTGTAAGCGCTAATCCAACAGGTCCGCTCACAATAGCGCACGGAAGGCAGGCAGCGTTCGGCGAGGCGCTTTCAAGGATACTGGCTTTCTCTGGATGGCAGGTAACAAAAGAGTATTATCTTAACGATTGCGGAAGACAGATGGAACTTCTTGGAATTTCTCTAAAATCCCATTACCTCAAAATCAGGGGAATGCCCGCTGAAATTCCCCAGGACGGTTATCACGGAGAATATCTTAAAGAAATCGCAAAAAAATTGCCTGATGGATATGAAAAAAAAGAATCCGGATTTTTTGAGGGCCTTGCAAAACAGGAAATAATGACAATGATAAAGGACGACCTCAGGGAATTCGGCGTGGTTTTTGATCGGTGGTTTTCAGAAGCTGAACTTCGAAAAAGCGGCAGAGTGGAAGAGGTTATCAGGATGCTTGAAGAAAAAGGACTTATTTATGAAAAAGACGATGCTATCTGGTTCAAATCAACTCTCTATGGCGACGATAAAGACAGGGTCATAAGGAAAAAAGACAACTCTTACACATACCTTGCTCCGGATATTGCTTATCACCAGTATAAAATAAACAGAGGATACGACCTGTTGATTAATCTATGGGGACCTGATCATGCTGGTTATGTTGCAAGAATCAAGGCAGCTGTTAATGCCTTAGGGTTTTCTCCCGAAAAACTTCAGATCATAATCGTACAGTTAACAACCCTTTATCGCGGAAAAGAAAAAATCTCTATGTCAACAAGAAAGGGCCAGTTTATAACATTGAAACAACTGATGGATGAAGTTGGACCTGATGCTGCAAAGTTTTTCTTCCTTTTCAGGAAAGCGGACAGCCATCTCGATTTCGACATTGAAATCGCCAGAAAGAAAACAGAAGAAAATCCAGTATACTATATTCAGTATGCTTATGTTAGAGCAAAACACATCCTTGAATTTGCGAAAGAAAAAGGAATCGATCAGAAGGATATCGCAGGCGCTGATTTTTCGTTATTGAGAGAACCTATCGAATTAGACATACTCAAGAAACTTAAAAAATTTCCCTCGATTGTGCAACAGGCTGCGACGACTGTCGAAGTCTCAAAAATTGCGCCTTACATTCTTGACCTTTCTGGAACATTCCATTCTTACTACCAGAAATTCAGGGTTGTGGATGAAAATCTAAAAAAATCCTGCGCGAGAACCGCGCTGGTTCAATGTTTGTTCATCGTTATGCACACCGGACTTGAACTTCTTGGCATATCACAACCAGAAAAAATGTGACATTACTCTAATTCCCCGAATTCTCTGAATTCTCTTATTGTCTCTCACCTTGCTTTTTCTGGCTTGAATATGAATATGGGTTGGTTAAAAACAATCCCATCAGTTCTTTTTATAAAGGGAAAATCCACTTCTCGACTTTGGGACAAAAACATAATACTATTCGCTATTCAAATTTGAATCTTGAATGAAACTGTAATTAATCTAAAACACTGTTACAACCGCTTGACACAGGTCTCTTTTTGAAGTATTTTAATTGTGTATGCCGACGAAAAAAGAAATTACAACGATTATCCAGAACATAGGTCTCTGGGACCGTGCGGCGATTGAAAAAGCGCTACAGGAACAAGAAGCAACAGACAGGCCACTTAAAGAAGTATTTCAGAATATGGGACTGTTGCCATTTGGAGATATCCCGGCAACGCTTTTTTTTCAACTTGGAATTGTGCAGCAAAACCTTCCACTCAGAGAAATTCCTGCAGAAGTAATAAATCTTATATCTCCATCATTTGCTAAAAAACACAGGATAATACCCTGGGAAATTCGTGAAGATCAAAAACTTGTTCTGGTAACAGATGACCCTATTAACATTATAGCAAGCGACTATTTTAAAAAGGTACTCAATGTGCCCAATGAGATAGAAATTATGGTAACCTTCCCAAATGAAATAGACCAGCTGATAGCTAAATATTTTGAACAGCAGGATATTGAGGACCTATCCGCCATGCTTCAAGAAGTTGGAAGCGCCGACACGATTGAAACTCTTGAAGATGAGGAAATTACAACAGATGAAGACGAAGAAGCTCTTGCCCTTCAGGCTCCTGTCGTAAAAATTGTTAATTTGATTTTTGTTGAAGCCTTAAGAAGAAGAGCAAGCGATATTCACCTTGAGCCCATGGAAAAAAAATTCAGGGTAAGATTCAGGATTGACGGAGTCCTTTACGAAGTAGTCAGCCCACCCAAAAGAGTTGAAAGAGCGGTCATTGCGCGCGTGAAACTTATGTCAAAAATGGACCTTGCGGAAAAAAGGCTTCCCCAGGACGGCCGCATTATGCTTGATATAGGTGGAAGACCGGTAGATTTTCGCGTTTCAACGCTTCCAGGTATTTATGGAGAAAGCGTTGTTTTGAGAATCCTTGATAAAACAAAAGCCCTCAAGGATCTTGAAGGACTCGGATTTATGGAACAGGACCGAAAGATATGGGAAAACCTCCTGAAATATTCGGGTGGAATTCTTCTTGTGACAGGGCCGACTGGTTCAGGAAAAACAACCACACTCTACGCATCACTGAAAAGATTGAATACCATTGACAGAAAATTGATGACAGTTGAAGAGCCTGTTGAATACCAGATACAGGGAATAAACCAGACACCTGTTAGATCTGAAATAGGGCTTACCTTTGCCTCTGTGCTTAGGGCTTTTTTAAGACAATCCCCGGATGTAATACTTGTCGGAGAAATTCGCGATTTTGAAACAGCGGATATCGCGTTGCGAGCCGCGCTTACCGGACATCTTGTTTTCAGCACCCTTCACACAAACGACGCGCCAAGCGCCATCACAAGATTAATTGATCTTGGCATACCACCTTTTCTTGTTGCTTCGTCAGTGCAGGGCGTTATGGCGCAAAGGCTTGTGAGGGTTCTTTGCAAGTACTGCAAACAGCCCATTGAGCCGGATGAATCTATGAAACAAAAACTGAAAATACAGGAAGGAGAAAAAATCACAATCTATGAGCCAAGAGGATGTCCTGAATGCAACTTTACAGGTTTTACTGATAGATTGGCTATTTTTGAAATATTTATTATGAACGACACGCTGAGAGAACTCACAATGAGAAGAGCCACAGCAGAAGAACTGAAAAAAGAAGCGCGCAGGCTTGGAATGTCAACCATGAAAGATGACGGCTTCAGAAAGGTTAAACTCGGGCTAACAACAATGCAGGAGGTAATAGATGTCACCGGAGAGGAGGAATAATGCCAAAGCGAATTGAAGAACTTCTTGAAATGATAGTGCGTGAAAACGCTGCGGATCTTCATATAAATGTGGGGTTGCCGCCAATGATGAGAGGACATGGCGGGCTTGTCAAAATGGACTCAGAACCTCTCACACCCGAAGATACAGTCAATTATATGAAAGCAATTACTTCCAGAGAGCACCAGGAAGAACTTCAAAGAGTTGGCGGCACTGACTTTGGCTTTGCGTTCAAAGATATTGCAAGATTCCGTGTTTCTGTATTCAAAGAAAGGGGTCACATCGCAATGGCGCTTCGTTTGATTCCATATAGGTTTCTAACCTTTGAGCAGCTTGGACTTGAAGAAAAAACAATGAAATATTTGCTTACAAGACCCCGCGGATTAATACTTGTCACTGGACCAACTGGCAGTGGAAAAACCACCACTCTCGCTTCAATGATTGACTATATGAATACACATATGGACCATCACATCATCACAATTGAAGACCCTATTGAATACTATCATCCGCACAAAAGATCCATCATAACACAGAGGGAACTCGGAGTTGATGTGCCATCATTCGCTGAAGCGTTGAGAAGAGGATTGAGACAGGATCCGGATGTGTTTCTGGTCGGTGAAATGAGAGACCTTGAAACCATCGAAGCCGCCATCACTGCGGCTGAAACAGGTCATATCGTTTTCGGCACCCTGCATACAACAGGAGCGACCCGCACCATAGACCGAATTGTCAATGTGTTCCCTGTGGAACAGCAAGAACAGATAAGGGTTATGCTTTCAGTTTCAATACTGGCAATAATATCTCAGATTCTTCTTCATCGCAAGGACAAACCTGGAAGGGTTGCGGCTTTCGAAATTATGATAGCCACCCCGTCAATACAGAACCTGATTCGCGAGCGCAAAACATACAGGATTATTTCGGATATTCAAACAGGAATGAAAATGGGTATGGTGACGCTTGACGCATTTTTGATGAGACTCTTCAAAGAAGGCAAAATTTCCTTTGAAGATGTTATGATTTACAGTCAGTATCCCGAGCAGGTGAAACATCAGCTTGCCGCAGAAGGAGTCATTGATCAGTCTCTTGCGTCTAAAGAGTATGGCGAGACAATAGAACTGGAAAGCACTGGAGAAACAAAGGGATAATATGGCAGAAAGAAAACGACTTGGAGATATGCTGATCGAAGCCGGGCTTGTTACAGAACAACAGATTGAAACGGCCCTGCAGGAACAGGTAAAAACAGGCAAATTTCTTGGAAGAATTCTTGTTGAAAGAGGAATTATTGACGAAAAGGAACTTAAAAAAATTTTGAGCGTCCAGGCCGGTATAGAAATGATAGACCTTAAAAATACTGTCATCGACAAGAATGCAGTCAATGTCTTTCCTTCTGCTCTCGCAAAAACATACAATGTTATTCCGGTAAAACTGGAAAAAAATATACTTACACTTGCTGTTGGCGATACTTTGAGTTTGAACATACAGGACGATATTTCATTCATCCTTGGATACAAAATAAAAATGGTTCTGGCAGACGAAGATGACATCAAGGAAAACATTAATGTTTACTATGGGTCAGAACTTGAAACGATAGACGACCTTATAAAGTGGATATCTCAGGATATGAGTGAAATGGAAGAACTTGAGACAATAGCGTCAGCCAGCGGAGAATATGCAACAATTACAAGTCTTGAAGAAATCGCATCTCTTCCACCGGTTGTGAAACTGTTTGATCTAATCTTGCTTCAAACAGTTAGAGACAATGCTTCTGACGTACATCTTGAACCTTTTGAAAACGATTTCAGAGTCAGATACAGGGTTGATGGTGTGCTTTATGACATGGTTCATCCGCCAAAAGGTCTTGCCTTTGCCCTTTTCTGTAGATTTAAAATTATGGCTTCAATGGACATAGCGGAAAGACGACTGCCCCAGGATGGAAGAATAGAGCTATCTGTTATGGGAAGACCGGTAGACCTTCGTGTAAACACAGTTCCAACAGTATTTGGCGAATGTCTGGCAATTCGTGTGCTTGATAGAGGAAAAACTATTTTTGATATGGAAAATCTTGGACTTCTGGCCTCTGATATGGATAAGGTTGAAAAGCTCATACACAAACCGCATGGCATTATCCTTGCAACAGGACCAACCGGTTGCGGAAAAACCACAACACTTTATGCGCTTTTGAGAAAACTAAACACTCCGGAAGTAAAACTTATTACCACAGAGGATCCTGTTGAATATATGCTGGAAGGAGCCGTGCAGGTTCCAGTAAAGGAAAGCATTGGCCTCACTTTCGCTGCGTGCATAAGAAGTATACTGCGTCAGGACCCTGACATTATTCTGGTTGGAGAGGTCCGCGATTTTGACACAGCGCAGATGGCGATACAATCATCGCTCACCGGACATCTTGTTTTAAGTACCCTGCACACAAATGACGCGCCAACAACGATTATGAGATTGGTGGATATGAAGGTAGAACCTTTCCTTCTCGCGTCAACAATCGAAGGTATCATCGCGCAGCGCCTTGTACGGGTTCTGTGTCCAAGATGCAAGGAAGAATACAGACCCACAAAACAGGAAATCATTGAACTCGGGCTCAGCGATGAAAAAGTCCAGGAGATGAAATTTTACAAACCTGTGGGATGCCCTTTCTGCAGGGGCGGATATAAAGGAAGAACAGGCATATTTGAAATTCTTGTTCCCAGCGAGCAGTTATGGCGCGCTGTGCTCGAAAACAGGCCGCTGGGAGAAATTCGCGAGATAGCAGTTAACGAATGCAAGATGAAAACACTTGTTGAAGACGGCATTGAAAAAATAAATTTAGGGATAACATCAGTGGAAGAAGTTATGAAGGAAGTCCATGGTTATGGTTAATAAAAAATGCGGGCTTTACTGAACAGAAATTGCAGGGTATTATAATAGAGAAAAGGGACAAAAAAAGATGGCAAATTTCAATTACACGGCTCTGGACGGAACAGGCAAAACAGTCAGCGGCGCGATAGAAGCAGCAAATTCTCAGGACGCCATAGGAAAACTGAAAACAATGGGATATTATGTCACAAACATAAGTTCCGGGAAAACCGCTGCCGCGCCAAAATCCGCGCCAGCAGCAAAACAGGCGCAAAAAGCCCCTGCAAAAAAGAAAGCCGCTGGCGGAATAAACATAAATCTGCCATTTCTTGGCGGATCCAGAATAAAACCAAAAGAACTAATGATTGTCACCCGGCAGCTTGCCACTCTCATTGGTTCAGGTCTTCCATTGTTAAGAGCCTTGAAAGTGCTCGAACAGCAAAGAAAAGGTGGAGCGGCAAAGGTTCTTAACAGGGTCGCGAGTGAAATTGAACAGGGAGCGCTTTTTTCTGAAGCGCTTGCCAAGTTTCCTTCAAGTTTCCCCAGAATCTATGTTGCTATGGTAAAGGCCGGTGAAGCAGGTGGAGCCCTTGAATCTGTGCTGAGTCGTCTTGCAGAGTTTATGGAAAAAGAGGCAAAACTGAAAGGAAAAATAAAATCAGCGATGGCATATCCTTCTGTTGTGATCGTTGTTATGATTGGCATTTTAACATTCATCATGGTTAAAATCGTGCCGACTTTCACAAAAATTTTTGAAGATATGGAAGTCGGGGATCTACCACCCACAACAGTGCTTCTTATCAAAATGTCAAAGCTTATGGCTGAAAGGTCTTATCTTATAATCGCTTTCATTTTTGCCCTTGCGATTCTATACAAGGTGGCAAACAAAATAAAATTTACCAAATATCTGATCGACAAGATAAAACTGAAGTTGTTTATATTTGGACCTGTGATTTCAAAAACCATTGTAGCGCGCTTTGCAAGAACATTTGCCACCCTTATAACCAGCGGCGTGCCAATACTTCAGTCACTTCAAATTGTCAGGGACACTGTTGGCAATGAAGTCATTGCCAATGCCATCAACGAAATTCGCAATCGTGTCCGAGAAGGAGAGGGCATCTCAGGCATTATGATGAGAACACATGCTTTTCCGCCGATGGTTACAAATATGATTGCGGTTGGAGAAGAAACAGGTGCTATGGATGCTATGCTTGAAAAAGTCGCTGACGCATACGAAGCAGAAGTTGACGCTGCTGTGGCTGCGATGACTTCTATGCTTGAACCGATATTGATTGTTTGTCTCGGAGTTGTTGTCGGATTTATAGTCATTTCGCTGTTTATGCCACTTATAAAAATAGCCCTGAGTTTGTCCGGCGGCTCAGGAGGCGGCGGAGGAGGTGAATAATGCGAAAAAAAGATGGATTTACGCTTATCGAAGTGCTCATAGTCATTGCAATAATAGGAATACTGGCTGCGATGCTCTTGCCGGCTCTTGTTGGAGCAAGGGAAAGAGCAAGAAGAACAACCTGCATCAATAACCTGAAGCAGATTATGGCTGCTTTTGAAATGTATTCTGAAGATTTTTTTGAAAGGTATCCAGTAGCTTACTATAAATATAATCCCCCTTATCCCCCTGATCCCCCTGAGATAGTTGCCTATAGCATATATGATGGAATCTACCCTAATTACATTAAAACCCCGCATACATTCTGGTGTCCATCGACAATATCAAGAGGTGTAAGACCGCCGGACACCATTAATGAAAATAACTGGAACGATTCTTACTCTTTTGTTTTTGGACTAACGACAGGAAACAATTGCCCAAATCCTGTTCCAGTAATAAGCGACAATGGTATTTTCGTGGATCCTAGACTCAAATACGGAAATCATAAAGATGGAATTAATGTCCAGTATCTTGATGGCTCTGCAATGTGGGTTCTTAAGGCAAAGGTTGTTTATTATAAAGGTTCCAACGGACCAGCAAGTGGTGTGAATGTTGCCTGCACCCAAGATGGCCGGAACATTGATATTAAAGCGGATGGTGTTGAATCTGAATGGGGGCAATAAAATGAAAAGAAAAGGTTTTACTGTAATTGAACTTCTTGTGGTAATGGTTATTATTGCAATGCTTGCTGCGATGTTGCTGCCTGCATTAAGAAAAGCAAGAGCAAAAGCAGCAATAGACAGAGCAAAAAATGAAATGGCTGCAATTGCAAGCGCTATAATTACCGCGAAAAACGATATTGGTTACTATGTGAGGATATGCGATCTTTCAGACGCTACGCTTCCGTTAAAGTATGATGACAAGACCCAGACCTATGTTTATTTTAATGGCACTGACGATGATACCAGCACAACAAGCCCACTTACTAGTGGTCATCCATGGGATGGACCCTATCAGGTTTTTCAGGAAGGTTCAGTTTTCAGCGCAAGCAGAGGAAGCCTGCCTGCGATTGATGAAGAAACAAGCTGGTCTCTTGTTGCAACAGACTTGTATGGAACACCTTTAGACCCCTGGGGTCATCCATACCTTGTTGCCTATAATCAATCTGATAAGGTAATGATAATCTATTCAGCAGGTCCGGATGGAAAGATACAAACAAATGCCGGGGATAAGCAAGCGCGGGTAAAGTCAGATGACATTGTTTATGTATTCAGATGAACAAAAAAAACAGAAACGGAGTTGCGCTCGTAATCGTCATCATACTTATTTTACTTTTTTCAGCAATCATTCTTTCTGTTGTCCTGACAAGCACAACTGCATATAGAAGGTCCACATATTTGAGGGACCGAAATATTGCCTTTAATCTTGCTCATCTTGGTATTGCTGACGCCTTATACAAATTGAACTACAGGTATCATGATCCAGGACACTATTATGGATTCAGACCAGATGGAGAATGCCTGACTCTGGCCGATGGAGTTCCAAATAATGGTGATATCTATACATATACCCTGAAAGCCGCTGAACTTGGATTGACGCAGGCATCTGCAAACGATGGAGTAACAATTCAACTTTTCATCAACGATGGCACCTATCCTGATACACTTGTTGCAACTGGAAAATATCGCGGAAGAAAAGTGATGATTGCTGCTGGAATAAGAACCTTAAGCGATGGGAATATGAATCTTGGTTTGCCTCTGGCAGATATTACGGATCTTGATACAAAAGGCGTTCCTGAAGCGTTCAACAAGCATGTGATCTATGCTAATACTGTTTCAGACACAGACGCAAAAGTAAAAGGAAATATCGCAACAAATTCAGCCAGACCAGCTTTATGGCCTGCTGGATGGACTGATGCAACATGGACACAAACAAGTATCTCATTGCCAAAGCCAATTGTTCCATATCTACCATTTGAAACCCGACCGCCAGACCCAGCAGGCTCGGGCTGGATTGAGTTTCAGGGGGAAGAAGGTCAACCAAGATACAGGATTGATGGTGGTTCCTGGAACACGCCACTGCCACCAGGTGTTTCTTATACTTCAGATGAAACAACAACAGAAACATTTACATTCACTAGCTACACTCCACCAGGAAACAGAAAAATCTATGTCAGAGCAAGCTCGGGCAGAAGCGGTGGTGCTTGTTTTGACGGAACATCATCAACGGTTTATGTTGTTAATTCTGTCCTTGCTGATGGAGACATTGTTTTCAAAGGAAGTATTAACCTTTTACAGAATGCGCTTTTTGAAGCAGATGTTAATGGAGATGGAAAGAGAACAATGATCATCCATCCAAACACAACATTTTCTAATTCAGACCTGATTGTCTATGATTACAACGGTGATGGAACTTTTACAATAAATCATTCCAATATTACAATAAACGGCGCTCTTATCACAAACACATCACTAACAATTAACGCCCCTAATCTGACCATTGATGCCTCAAGCAGCGCAAAACCTGCTGCTATCGTCCTTTATTCACCTTCAAGAGCCCCATTCACTCTAAATTCAACTCCTTCAATTACGCTTGGAAGCAATCAAAATTACGCGTTTTTGCTATTATCTCAAAATCAACCAATAGAGGTGCACATAGCATCAACCGGAAACGTCGATTTTATTTCAAATCCAATTACAGGGCTTGGTGATAAAGCGACAATAGTGGCTTATTCAACAGGCAGTTCTGCAACAATAGATATTGGGAGCACTTCTTATTATGCGAGAATCCCTGGACTTGTTTATTCTTATGGTGCATCAGCAGGAAATATCACATTAAACAATGCAAATACATTTATAAATGGGTGCCTTGTTGCAAATGGCACAGTTAACCTAAACAATGGAACCCTTACCTATGATAAAAACGCGCTTGATATTGATAGAATCCGGATTTATTCAGGATTTACAGGCGGAAGAAGAATTTATCTTCCAGTTAACTGGAAAATACAATGGTAAAAAAGGGTTTTTCCGTTCTTGAACTTGTGGTGGCAGTATTTCTGCTGACGATTGTTATTGGAACAGGTCTATTGATTATTGCGGGGAATCTGAATATTATGAAAAAATCAAATGAGATACTTATCGCTTCAGCAATCGCCCAGTATCATATTGAGATTGTAAAAACAATCGATTTTCCTCCTGTTTGTTCTGATAGGCAATCAGAATTCCCAAAAAAGATGGGAGAAAACGATGAATTTGACAATTCATACCAGGTTTCAAGTTTAGATCCATATTACAAAGTCCTGATGGGTTGCGTATGGTATAAATATGATGGCAGCGAAGCAAGCGATACCGAAATAGATCAGGTGGCTTTACGAAAAATAAAGATAGAAATAAGAAGAATCAAAGATGATTACCCATTGATTGCAATGCCTGTTTATATCACAAGAAACGGGATATACTGATGAAAAAAAACAGACTTAAATCAGGGTTCACACTACTTGAACTGCTTGTTGCGCTTGCGCTTCTTGTGATTATTGTTGGGCTGTCTGCTTACCTTTATGCGCGCGCTGCGCGACTGCGAAAACTGATTACATATCAAAATGAGGTTCAAAACACATTGAACTCAATGATAACAGAAATTTCCTATGGTTCCAGGAATACAATCGGGCTTGAGTTTGCGCATAATATAAAAAATGACCCGCAAAATGCTTTTTATGAACTGGCCTTTTACGACAGAACAAAAGGAGAAACAGTGTTTTATCTGATTTCACCTGGAATGAATTCTGAAATAACCACAGACACAACATTGTGGCAGGCAAAATCAAATTCAGCTGGCACTCCGGCGAGAAACTCTGGCCTGTGGAAACTGATTGACGCAAACAAATCCATAGTGCTGGATTCTGGAAGTGGATTTACCTATTACGGACAAACAAACTCAGGATTGCATGAAATAAATTCAGAAGTTTTACCTGATACCTGCGTCGCTGTAAAAATTACATTGAAAGGCAAAACAACTGATCCATCTTTGAAAACAAGACCGGTCATTACCACAACAATTCTTGCAAGGATTAAGAACAAACTCCCATTCTAAGGATGAACGCAAAAAAATGTCCTACAGTTTTTAATTTTCCTCGCATTTACTCCTTTTATAAAGGGAACAGACAGGATTTTGGGCAGAAAAAAGAAAAGAAAAAATGAAGAAAACTGGATTTACTCTCATTGAAATTCTTGTTGTACTGGTGATAATATCAGCAATCGCCGCTATATCTATGCCAGCTGTGAGAAAGGCGCGAAATAAAGCAGCCATTTTAAAAACAAAAAGCATAATTGCTTCAATCGAAACAGCCCTATTTATGTATCAAACAGATATGGGCGATTATCCTGAAAGTACTGGCTCAAGCACAATTCTTTTTGAAGCTTTGATGGGACCAGTGGATGACGAGAACTGGAAAGGTCCATATATGAGATTTAAGCAGGCAGATGTCGATGAAAACAAAAATATTATTGACACCTGGGGAAACCCGATTTTTTACATCTATCCACAAACACAAAAAGACAGTGTTCCATTTGTCATTTTTTCCAATGGTCCTGACAGAAAAACTAATACAAAAGATGACATCGGAAACTGGTAAAAAAGGAATCACCCTTATTGAAATTCTTGTTGTTGTTGTGATTATTGGCTTGCTCATTGGTTTTTCTGTTTTTTTCCCTCACAAAGCAATTAGTAGAATCAACCTTGATAATGCATGCAAAAGCATCTGTGAAACCCTTCAAACTGCAAGATACTACGCAATAGCGGAAAAACAAAACTTTCGTGTTTTCTTTGGAAACAACTCATATGGAATCTACAGGATTGATGGAACACTGGTTGGAAAAGTAATTAAACTTCCGCAGTTTATCATCATTAAAGAAAAAACCGACGGTTTTTCACCTGCTGAATTTTTACCGCAGGGCACTGCAAGGCAGGCAGGTTATTTAGTTCTTCAGGACACATCAAGCAAAAAAACAGCAAAGATTGTTCTCTACAATCTCACCGGTAAGACAAAAATAGAAAAGAATGAATAGAGGATTTTCCTTAATTTCTGTCCTTGTGGCAACAATTATTATCATTCTTGGCATCTCATGCGTCTTGATGGTCGTGCAGAACACAGAAAAACTTTACAGAAGAGCCAGTGATTTTCAGGATTTTGCAATCGCAGCCGAAATTCTTAGTGATAAAATACAGGAAGAATTTAGCCATTATGGCATCGCTGTTCCTGAAAATATCAAGGGCAAGATGCCTGGATTTTCAAATTTATATTATGATATATCTTTTAAGCAGATTAAGGAGCACCTCTATGAGGTTCATATTAAACTTACAAAAACTTACGAAGGGAAAAAGTATACCCAGGATTTTGTTACAGCCCTGCATCAAAGATAAAAGGGCTTTTTCCCTTGTTGAAATCCTCATTACAATGGTTGTTATGGTTGTTGTTTTTATTTCAGGAGTTATGATTTTTTCCAGTATTACCCTTAGAGCAACAAAACAAGCAGCAGAAAAAACAATGATAGCTTCGGCAAGAGATTTTACTTTTTTCTTAAGACGCTCACTGAAGGAAGCAATAATTCAGGATATTGAAGGGCCTTTTAGAATTGACTTCATTGGAACAGAAACAGCAATAAAATATGTTGCACCTTACGCGCCTGGTAGTGGTTCAGATATTGGAAAGTATGGAATATATTTTGATGGCGATGAGATAAAATTATCGTTTGAAAGGCTTGACAGAAAAATGAAAACCTATGCTTTTGATTCCGGGTTTTCTGGCAGCCAACCACTGGTTGAAAATGTAAAAACGTTTTCATTTTTATATTGGGATGGGAACACATGGGAAAAATCCTGGAATACGCAAAATCAAATTGGTCGTGCTAAATTGCCGGACAAGATTAAAGTATTTTTTGTTTTGAAAACAAGAAAATTTGAGGGAAAAGATATTGAAAAGGCATTTGAAGAAGAAATCTGGATGGACAGATAAAGGAGACGCGTTAATTTTTGCTATCGGGATAATACTGCTTTTATTTGTCATAACAATGGGACTTCTACTCATATTCGGCCAGTGGGAAAAATCCTCGTTTCTTATGTTTTCAACGGTTTTTTCCGACCATGCCGCAAAGATAGGAATAGAACAGGCAATATGGGAAATTAAAAACGACACAGATAATTACGACGGATACGACCAGCAGTGGCACCAGAAATTTGCCGGCGACGATGTGGATATTGATGGAGACGGCATCTGCGAAAGCAGGTTCTTTTATGTTAGAAACTTCAAAAATAAAATTGTCGGAAGATACGCGGTGCTTGTGGCAGACGAATCAGGATCTTTAAACCTGAATTACGCAGGAAATCTTTCAAAAAACAACCAGCATTCATTCAATGAAGGCTGGACAAGTTTTGAAATTGGCCTTTTCCCGAAATTTCACAGACATATTGTGCAATTCAGAAGAGGCGAAAATTTGAAACCCGGTAAAGCAAATCAGGACGATGATAATGATAACCAAACTATCTCAAATGATGGGATTGACAATGATGGCGATGGCACCATTGATGAACAAGATGAAGGAATCGATGAAGAAGATGAGTTCAATCATAATAAACCACGTGGTGATGACAGACCTTTTTTTACGATTGAAGACATAAAAATGGTCTATGGAATGAAGGAGGATTTTTTCAAAAAAATCAAAAATTCTATCACCTGCCACAGCTATGATTTAAACATTGATTCGGAAAATTATTTAAGAACAAACATAAATAAAGCAAGCGCTTCTCAAATTGCGTCAATTTTGATATCACTCGGTTATAAACAGAACCAAGCCATTCAGATAGCCGTAAACGCAGTTGATTATCGCGATAAAGACAGCATTCCCACTGTTGTAAAAACCGCAGAAGGTGAACAATTCATCGGTCTGGAAAAAACACCATATATCAATGAAGTAAAACCAGCTCCTGAGCTAAGCATAAAAACAATTGGCTCTGTTACGATAATTGAAGAACTTGGACCGCATTTTATAGAAATTTTTAATCCATACGATGAAACAATTGACATAGGTGGCTGGCTTATAAAAGGTGGAATGGTACTGCTGCCCAAAATTGACATAAACGATTTTAACAAAAAATCTGAAGACACCCTTGATGAAATCGACAATGAAAAAACACCGGACATGCAGCATATGAAAAATTTCTGGGAGTCCCTTACTCTCAATTCAATAAGGATTCCAGATGGCACAAAATTGAACCCACGTTCATATTATCTGATCGGAGACTCCATAAAATGGAAAATTTTTATCAAAATTACTCCAGCCGGACCAGTTGTAATTCCATTTCTGATACCAGTAAAAAGTCCGTCAAATGCCGACCAGTTTGAACCCATTCTTTTTATGAATTTTGATTTTCCGATACTTAAAGAAATGTTTTCTATTATTGCCAGAGTTTTCGGAATAGATTTCGCATTCAGTGGGAATATGTATTTATTGAACCAGAATGGCAATTTGATAGAACAGCTAGATTATGGAAAAGAAAAACCCGGTAAACTATCAAGACAGAAAAACGATCCCAGGGTTAACCAGTGGTTTTCGCTGCCTGAAACTCCAGGAAAATTTAATCTCAGTTTCAACCCCTGTTCCGGAGGTGAATTTGAGACCTTTCAGGTCTTTCAGTGGCCTGCCTCCTTCATAATAAAAAACAATCCGTTTTCAAATCCAGCCGAGCTTTCTTTTATTCATAAAGGAACTCAGTGGAAAACACTGAATATGTGGAAAGGCGAAGATAAAAAATTGCTTGATGTGTTCACTGTCGCAGAGGAAGTTGAAAAACCTGTATATGGCAGGATTAATATAAATACAGCATCACCCTTTGTTCTCCAATGCCTGCCTCTTGTGGATACAGACATTGCAAGACAAATAATAAATGAAAGACCATTCAGGGATATATCCGATATTGTGGGTAAACCCGGCTCATTGCTGAAACAGGTAATTACCAGGTATGGCAGAAATTCTCTCGACGATAATGAAAATCGCTGGATTGACACAGAAGATGAAAAAGAGCTTGTCATTTCTAAAATTATCAATCTTATCACAGTAAGGGCAAATGTATTCAGGATTCTTGTTGTATCCCAGAAAGTGCAGGATAGTAATAACGATGGTATAATAGAAGGCAAAGAAATAAAAGCAGAAACGAGATACAGGATAATCTATGACCGCCATAAAAATAAGATTATAGAAAGGAGACGATTGTGAAAATAAAAGAGAAAGTCAAGAATCAGTGCAGGACGTTGTGTGTAAGAATAGGAAGTTATTTCAAGGATAGGAAAAAAAGAAAAAAATTCATACTTATGCTGGGAATACCGGTGATAATTGTGATCGCAGTATATTCTGCATATAGACAATATCTGAAAAAAAATGCCGTTGCGGTCGTCAATGGCCATATTATTACGCTGGCGGACTTAAAAGAAAAAATCTCAACATATCCCGAATTTTATCAGGAATATGTAAAACAATTTCCCCAGCAGGCTCTTGAAGATTTCATAGGAGAAAAACTTTTGACGCAACAGGCAAAAAAATACCAAAGGCATTATAGAAAAAATATTAAGAAAGCGATTGAGAACTACAGGAAAGATCTATTGATAAAAGAATTTCTTTCAGACCAGGTATTGAACAAAGCGCAAATTTCCCCTGAGGAAATAAAAAACTACTACAACAACAATCTTAAAGATTTTCTTGTGCCGGAACGAATTCATCTTTATGAAATAGTCGTGCCTACAGAACAACAGGCAAGAGACATTATCAGCAGGCTTTCAAACGGAGCGGATTTTTCCGAAATAGCAAAAAAAGAATCAATAAGTTCTTCAAAGGACAAAGGCGGAGACCTTGGAATGATTTCACGGGGCCAATTGATGCCTGAACTGGAGGAAATTCTTTTTTCAATGAAGCCCGACCAGGTACTTGAAAAAGTAGTGAGAACCGACCAGGGTTTTCACATTATAAAATCAGGAGAATAACAGCCCGCGCCTCGTCAAACAGTTGAAGAAGCATCTTCTGTAATAAAACAGATTCTTGTTAACCAGAAAAGGAGTCAACTGTTGAATACCTATATCAATGAACTGAAGAATAAATCGAAAATTACCAGGTTCAACGAAAAACTAAAAAATCTCTGATGAAAAAGTATTCTGTAATCTTTCTGGTTTGCTTTTTGTTTAAAATCATTTACGGATTTGAAATTAAAGAAGACAGAAGTATTGCCGTGATTGGCAATAGAGTTATCTGGGATAACGACATCAAGGAAAGAGCCCAGGTAAGAGGCCTGTCTTATGAAACTGCTCTTTTGCAACTTATAGAAGAAAATCTTCTGATAATTCAGGCAAAAGAAGAAGGCATTTCTGTTTCAAAAGAAGAACTTGACAATCGCTTCAATTTTATCGTTGACCAGTGGAATAAAAGGGGAATTGATTTCTACAAATTTATCAGAGAAAACGGCCTGACGATCGATCAATATAAAGAAATAATTAAAGAGGATATTCAAAAGGAGAAACTTATATCAGAGAAAATTCATAACAGAATAAAAATTTCGCCTTTTGAAATTTCAAAAAAGATGGCAGAAATGCCAAAAGAAAAACAGATTCTTTTATACAAAAAATCGTTTGGCGACGCCACTGATGCTGAAAGTTTTGTCACAGCAATAAAAAATGATATGGCATATCTTGAAAAAATGGAATCCACTGGCTGGGTTAGCATAAATAAAGTTGACAACGAGCTTGTTTCTGAGCTGTATTCGGCTGGAAAAGGAAATCCTGTAATCAGAAAACTTTCGGAAAAAACTATCGTGTATATTCTTGCAGAAGAAAAAAACAACTCTCCTGAAGAAAGATACAAAAGGGCATATCAAGAAATCAGACAGGAAAAATTCGTCAAGGAATATTCCAAATATCTTGATAGCCTCGCGAAAAAGATTCCAATAAAGATTTTCGACACGAATATCGCTAAAAAATTTTCTATCCCCATCAGCCAATGATAAGAGCATTAATTTCAATTGGTGATCCTGCTGGAATTGGTCCAGAAGTATCAATTAAGGCAGTGTATGAATTAATGGAAGAAGATTTCAAATTTATTCCAGTGCTGGTGGGAGATAAATCCGTCATCATCAACACATTTGAAAACCTCAAAATAAAAAAAACAAAAGAAAATGTAATTCTTGTTGATGTGCCGGTGATAAAAAACAGGGAACTTCCAAAGGGAAAGGATTCTGCTCTTGCCGGCAGGGCTTCTTTCTCATATCTAAAAAAAGCATGGTGTCTTCTCAAAGAAAATAAAGGAGATTGCATTATTACCGCTCCTGTATCAAAAGCAGCGTGGAATCTTTCCGGGATTTCATACCACGGACATACAGAAGCGCTTTCATCCTTCTGGAAAGAAAAAACATACATGCTGATGACTGCCGGAAAAATTCGAGTGCTACTTGCTACAGTTCACATTCCAATGAAGAAAATATGGCAATATATGTCCAGGGAAAATCTTTTTTTTGCTGTTAAGACCACCTCAGAGTTTTTGGCAAGGTTCTTTGGAATAAAAAATCCTCACATAGCCTTTTGTGGGTTGAACCCCCACGCGGGCGAATCAAAAACCCTGGGCAAAGAAGAAAAAACAATTATTGCTCCTGTCATTAAAGAACTTTCAAAAAAAGGTCTCAATGTCTCCGGTCCATATCCTGCTGATGCCATTTTCAGAAATGTAATTGAAAAAGGCAACATCGACCTTATTGTATCTATGTATCATGATCAGGCGCTGCCAGTGCTTAAAACATTATTTTTTGAAAAACTTGTCAATATCACAGTCAACAAAACCGGATGGATAAGAACCAGTCCCGGGCATGGAACCGCTTTTGACATAGCGTGGAAAAATAAGGCATGCGCTTCAGCGATGAAAGAAGCAATTAAAACCGCGGTCAAGATGGCCAGAAGAAAATAATGGACACATTCCTGACATTGAAACAACTGCAGGAACTTCTCAGGCAAAATAATATCTTTCCCAGAAAAGAACTTGGACAGAATTTTCTCATAGACAGAAATATAAGAGATAAAATTCTCTCCTTCGCTGAAATAACAAAAGACGATATCTGTATGGAAATAGGTCCAGGACTGGGCGCGTTAACAGGCTCACTGGTTGAAAAAGCCGGTTTTGTCTACGCTGTTGAAAAAGACAAAAAAATCGCTGACATTCTCAAAAAAAGATTTGCAGGCATTTCCAGCATTCGCATCGAAGAAAAAGATTTTCTTGAACTGGATTGGGATTCTTTAGGATTTAAAAACAAAATCAAAATAATTGGAAATCTTCCTTACTATATCGCATCTCCAATTCTGTTTGAATTGCTAAAATTCAGGCAATACTGGAAAATGGCTGTTGTTATGATACCCGAGGACGTGGCGACAAGAATTGTTGCTAAATCAGGGGAGAAGAACTTTGGTTTGCTGTCTGTGGTGTTCGCGCTTTTAACCAGTTGTTCGGTATGCCACAGAATTCCGGGGTCTGTATTTTATCCAGAAACTGAAATCAAATCTGTTGCGATGAAAATTTTGCCAGAATCAAAAATTAAAATACAGGTAAAAAACCATAAAATTTTATGGTCCTTTTTACCAGGACTTTTCATCCAGCGCAGAAAAAACATTCTGAATGTTTTGAACAAATCATTCAGAATTGATAAAAAAACAGCCCTTTCAATTCTGGAAAAATTACAGATTGAGCCCACTCTAAGAAGCCATCAACTGAAATTAGACGAAGTGGTGAAGATTGCTGAGCAAATGGCAAAAATTAAAGAAATTGAAAAGTGTAATTTGACTTCTTCAGAAAAAAAGGTAAAATAAAAGCATTCGATACGGAGTTATATTATGAAAAAAAACATTAAAGATGTTGTTTGTAGAACCTGGTTGAAGCAGCCAACAAAAAATAGTTTTGAAAAAGACGGAAAGATATTTTATTTTTGTTCCCCTCGGTGTAAGTCAAAGTTTGAAAAAGAACCGGATAAATACCTTGCTCTCAAGGGATGACAGAACTTGACATAATTTTTTTTAGTGTTAAACTATCTCCTGTCGGAGGATAAATGAAGAAGATTTTGCTATTGGCAGTGTTAACTTTTTTAATTGGATTAGCCGGCTGTACAATGAGTTTAGATTTGCATCCGCAGGGCAAATCCTCAAGTTCAACCCGATAGGCAATAATTGTGTACAAATCAGATTTATTATTACCAGTTCAGATAAAATCCACGCACAGCCGAATAACGGCTAAAGAATTTGCGTGGATAAAAGGAGGAAAGCATGGCGAAGGAGAAAGGGAAGGTGAAGTGGTTCAACAATGCTAAAGGATATGGCTTTGTTGAACGAGAAAACGGTGAGGATGTCTTTGTCCACTACACGGCGATCGTGGGAGATGGATACAAGACGCTTGAAGAAGGCGCAACCGTTGAATTTGAAGTAGTTCAGGGTAAGAAAGGGCTCCAGGCCACAAACGTGGTAAAACTGTAAGCCGACAATCACCCAGGGGGGCGCACCACGCCCCCCTTTTCCCTTACATCAGTGAAACTAAAAGGACTTCTTTTAATAATATCAGTTGTTATCTTTTCACTTAATGCATACCCTCAAGAAAATGCAGATCAGGATGATCCCTTCACTTGCGCTGTTATTGCTTTCAATGAAGGGTTTTATGAAATATCTCTGGAATTCCTTGATAAATACTTTGAAAAAACAGAAATTAAAAAGAATCAATACGCTCTTTTTCTTTACGGAATAAACCTTCTCAAATTAAAAAAATACGATAAATCGCTTGAAAAGTTTGAGGAATTCACAAAGATTTTTCCGGATTCCAGATACAATCATGATGTCTGGAAGTATACATTAACGCTCAAAATGTTTTTAAACATGCTCTATGAAGCATTGAAAACATATAAAGAAGGATTGCCGGTTTATGGCAGAGAACCTGAAATTGAAAAAAATATGGGATATATGCTTCTTAACGAAGCAGGTCAAAAAATTGCATCTGGCGACATCTCTGCGGCAAAAAAAATTCTTGATGAAATGGAAAAGGTATTTTCTGAACCGGGTATTAACCATGAAATAGAATATTACCGAGGGCTGATACTTTATCAGGAAAACAATTTTGCCGAAGGGGTCGAGAATTTTCTGAACTCCCTAACTTACTTCAGGAATCAAAAAATTGAGCCGGAAATACTTTTGAAAATCGGGGATTGCTTTTTCAATATGAAAAACTATTCTGAAAGTGAAAGGTATTATAACAGTGTAATATCAAAATTTTCTGGTTCTCCACAGGCGGAATGGGCAAAATTGCAAAAAGCGCTCATATACAAAAGAAATAATAAGTATAAAGAAGCAAAGAGCCTGCTCACAGCCATTATAAAAACCACAAAGAATAATGAAATTCTTATTCGTTCATTCTGGGAACTTGGCAAAATTTCTGAATTGGAAGACAGAAAAGACCAGGCAATTGGCTGGTATGAAAAAATACTGCAATCCGCAACAAACCAGGAAATGCTTCTAAAAACAAAATTGCAGATTGGGTATATCTATTTCAACCAGAAACAATATGAAAATGCCATAGAGATTTTTTCCGAATATCTGAAAAATACAAGTGACCCGGATGTGATGTACACACTCGGTCTGGCTTTTTATAATAGCGATAAAATACAGCAGGCTATAAATATATGGGAATTTTTAGCCAACCAGAATCCTGATTATCCTCTGCCTGTTCAGGTGCTCAAAGCAATTTACGGCTTTTACAAGGATTCGGGTGACAGAGAAAAAATGAAAAAATTTTTTACCAAGATGCTGGAAATCTACCCTGAAGACAACTTCATTCTGACAGAAGGAATAATTTTTATCAATGAGATCCTGAATACAGACGGAATAGATGTTGCTAATAGTTACCTTAAAAAAATGGAATCCAGCAGGAATTCGGATCTTTTGTTTTTGAATGCAAAAATTCTTTATCTTACTGGAAACATTGACGAAAGCGAAAAAATATTGAAAAACATAGATAGAAAAAGCATCTTCGCCGCTGAGGCTCTTTACATACTTGTCAAAATCAACATAGAAAAATCCAGAATAAAAGATGCGCAAACATATTATGTGAAACTCCTCGCCGCTTTTCCGAAAACTGTTTGGGCACAAAAAGCAAAACAGGATTTATCAACTTATAAAACCAGATGAAATGCCTTTTTACATTTGCAGTGTTTTTTTTGATCTCATCAAGTCTGATATATGGACAGAACATTGAAATCCCTGAAACTGTTGTGACTGGAAGCGATAGAAACATTTATAAAACACCTGTTTTCTTCTACCCACACCAGTTTCAGATTAATTTCCCGCATACCCCCGGAATTCCCGAACAATATCTAAAAAAACCCACTTCGACAAAGAATGAAAAAGTTGCAGATGTTGGCACCAAAAATTTCAAGGAATTGACCGTATGCGCAGGCAAATTCGGATACATATCATCTGACATTTTATTAAATTATCCGGGGTGGCACCTGAATCTTTCTGCATTGCATGACAACTCCTACAGACGCCGCGATGGCAAAAATATCATTGAAGCCCATATTCAAAAATCTTTTGCTGAAAATATAGATTTTGCTTTTGATCTCTGGAACTGTATAAAAGAAGTTTCTCCTCCAGGTGGTTTTTTGACTTATAAAAAGAAGCACACTGTAACAACTGACACAAAACTAATTTTGAAACAGCAGGATTACAGAATCACATTTGCTGGAACAAAAAATTCGCTTGGAGAGCTTGAACAAACAGGCGTGTTTTTTATTTTGAACAATAAAATTGGAAAATTTGATTTTAACGCGGAATTGGGATTTAACGAATTTGCTGATGAAAAGAATAGAATCGTCGATTTATCAGGCCAGTATCGTAATGAAAACCTTGCTGTAGCAATCACGATAAAAAATATTGGAGATGAGATCAGGGTTTTACCTTCTGCAAATTTTCAGGTTGAGAAAGATGGAACAAAATTTCAAGCAGGGTTTTCGAGCACTTTCTCTTTCCCTGATTTATGGAAGATTGCTGGAGAACAGCCCCATCTTGATATGAAGAATGTTTTCCTTCCTCCTGAAGAAATTTATTCCATTTATGCTGGATTTTATGGAAAAATAACAGGCGTTGATTTCTCAATAGAAGGCCAGATCTCATATGAAAAACTGGGCTATCATTGGCTTGACATAGATAATGATAACCTTTATGAACCTTCGGTTCTTAAAGACAATTTTACAAATATGACAGGTTTTACACTATCAAAGAAATTTGAAAAATTCTATATTGAATCAGGTCACTTCCGCTTTAATCAGAACAAAAAAAAATCCGGATTTCCTGAAAGCACCAGTTATTTCAAAGCAGGGTTTGTTGAAGGAAAGTTAAGTTCTGATTTTCAATTAATATATGAGGGAAACCAGATTTTTGACAGTGAAAAAGTGAAAGGATACACCATTTTTTCAACAGCAATTTCATACAATGTTACACCTGATCTGAAACTGTTTTTCAGATTTAACAATATTCTGGGCAATGACTACGAAATAGCGCCTGGTTATCCAGGCAGACCATTTGATTTCATTGCGGGTTTTCAGGCAAGATGGTAAATTAGTAAAAATACACGGGGGTATATTATGAGTTTATGGCAATTTGTCATTCGTGGTGGATGGCTGATGATCCCGATTATTATCTGCGGCGCTCTGACACTGGCGGTAATTATTGAACGACTTATCGCGCTGAGAAAATCCGAAGTGGACACTGAGAAGTTTATCGGCAGTGTGGAAGAAAAAATGAAAAAGAGAAAAATAAGGGAGACACTTGAACTTTGTGAAAATACTCCAGGACCGGTTGCAAGATTGGTCTACAGAGCCCTGGTAAAATCTGACAAGCCTCCTGAAGTCATAAAAGAAAATATTCAGGATGAAGCTAACCAGATTATCCCGTATCTTGAAAAATATCTTGGAGTCCTTGCAACAATTGCAACCGTCGCTCCCCTGCTTGGACTGCTGGGCACTGTTACAGGATTGATTAAGGCGTTTATGGTGATAGAAGCAAAATCAGGTCTTGTAAATCCAACAGATTTGGCGCGTGGCATATGGGAAGCACTGATCACAACTGTCGCAGGACTTGTGGTAAGTATCCCGGCTTATCTTGGATATAATTATCTTGTTTCACGGGTTAATGGCTTGATCAACGACATGGAACGGGCAACATCCCGAATGATGGACATTCTGCTCTTTTTGAGGTCCGAAGAAGAGGAAATAAAATGAGATTTCCAAAAAGGTATGAAATCTTCAAAGGTCAGACAAATATGGCACCACTGATTGATGTGATTCTTCAGTTGCTGGTTTACTTTATGCTGACATCAAGCTTCATAATGCAACCTGGCATAAAAATAAATCTACCAACTGCTATTTCAACCGACAGCATTGAGAAAAATGAAGTTTTCATCAGCGTTTCAGCTGAAGGCATCATATTTCTGGGAGAAAAACAGGTTTCCCCTCAACAACTCGAGCAGTTTTTGAGAAAATTTAATGAAACATCAAAAAATATCATTATTATTATAAAGGGCGATGTGAAAACACCGCATGGAAAAATTGTTAGCGTGATGGACATTGCAAGAGTCGCCGGCATATCAAAGATTGCGATCGCAACAATGCCTGTTTCCGAACAATGATGGAATCCAGCAATAGAAACCTTTTAAGAATATTTTTAGTCTGTCTTGGTGCACATATTCTGATACTGCCGGTTTTGAGTTTAGTACTTCCTGCAAAAGTTGAAAAACCGCCATATTATCTGGTGTATTTGTATCAGGAAGCAAAAACAAATATCTCGAACGCTTATTTAACAAAAGCTTCGCCAGATCTACCCTCAACAAGGATAATTGAAAAACAAAAGATAGACATATCGATGCAAAAGGTCGGAAGAATCGAAAAAGAAATTTCTATCGGCATCCAGAAAACTCCGCTGCTAACTGCTGAAAAACTGGATAATGTCAACTGGGAATTGCCTGTGCCGAGAATAACCGAAACCACCCCGCAAACAACTGAAGGCCGGCCGGAAATGGAAACCCTGCCAAATATTAAAGTGGAGGGAGAAGAATTTGAAATATCCGGACCTGGAGGAACAAGACCTGTTATATCAAAAACGATCCCTGAATATCCTTTCTGGGCAGAACAACAAAGCATTGAATCAAATGTGCGGATCAAGATATGGGTAAACAAAGACGGTTTTGTGTCAGCGACTGACATTGTTGAAACAAGCGGATATAGAAAACTTGACATTATCGCAGAAGAAGCCATTAAAAAATGGCGATTTGCAAAAATTGATAAAGATATAAATGTCTGGGCAATTGTAACGCTAAAATTCAGGCTTAAATGATAAAAATAGAACTTACTTTTGCGGTTACTGGTTATCTTTTTTTAGCCCTTCTGATTCTTTTTTTATGGATTTATAAAGAAGCAAAGAAAAAAAGCAATTTCTCTTTAAGAAAAGAAAACTATTTATGGGAGTGTCCGTTATGTTTTCACCTCTATATTGATAGTTCCGGGAATCAAATATCAAGATGTCCCCTTTGCGGAAGTCTTCACAAAAAAGGAGAATCAGGGTATAATCTTTGCGGAAAAGATGATAACAAGGAGGCAAAATGATTACAGACATTGGTTTTGCGGCAGGAGACATATGGAATTATCTGGATAAACATGGAGAGGTATCATTTTTGAAAATGGTCAAGGATATTGATAGGCCAAAGGATCTCTCTCTGATGAGCCTTGGATGGCTGGCAAGAGAAGGACATGTGGAAGTTGTAAGACACGGTAGAAATGACTTCAAGGTTAAACTGAGAAATCGTTAATTATTTGACTATGAAACCTGCTGTTTGTTGCCATTTTTCTTAAAGGAATCTTCCGAAAACAATCTCTGCATTGATAATAAGTTTCTTCAATGGTAAAATCTTCTGAAACTGGGGGATCGTCTAACGGTAGGACATCAGACTCTGGATCTGAGTGTCTAGGTTCAAATCCTAGTCCCCCAGCTTATTCCTCTTCCTTGAAAGGATTTGAATGGAGCGAAGACGTATAAGTCCGAGCAAGTGCGAGGACTTGTGCGGTGGCCGACCTGAGCCGTAGTGGGAGGCGAAGGCGCCAAATCCTAGTCCCCCAGCTTATTCCTTCCTTGAAAGGATTTGAATGTCCTTACTACCAGCTTTTTCATCCCTCTTGTGTGCTCCCATTTGAAAGAGGGAAGAAAAAATAATTTTAGGAACCTTCTCAAAATGTTATAATTATAATAACCAAACAAAGGAGGCAAAATGGAAGCAATGAATGAAAAGAAAAGTATGCCGCTATTGGGAGACGCTTTTCCAAAGATCACTGTTCAAACAACGCATGGCATAATGATTTTGCCGGATGCTTTTGCAGGAAAATGGTTTGTGCTATTCAGCCACCCTGCTGATTTTACGCCTGTTTGCACAACTGAGTTTGTCGCATTTCAGAAAAGATATGACAGATTCAAAGCATTAAATTGCGAACTCATCGGGCTCAGTGTAGACCAGGTTTTCTCTCATATAAAATGGGAAGAGTGGATAAAGGATAACCTGAATGTTGAGATCCTGTTTCCAATTATCGCTGATACCGGTATCGTCGCAGAAAAACTCGGGCTCATTCATCCTGGCAAAGGCACAAACACTGTCAGGGCAGTGTTTGTTGTTGACGCAAAAGGAATAATCAGGATTATTCTTTATTATCCGCAGGAACTTGGAAGAAATATGGATGAAATCCTGAGAGCCGTTGAAGCAATGCAGATATCAGACGCCAATGGCGTTGCCATGCCGGCAAACTGGCCCAACAATGAAATTATAGGAAATCATGTCATTATTCCGCCGGCAAAGGATGTTAAAACAGCTAAAGAAAGGATTGAAAAATCGAAAAAAGGCGAGTTTGAGTGCTTTGACTGGTGGCTCTGTCATAAGAAGTTATAATTTTTTATAACTGCAAAAAGTTTACTATAAATAATCTGACTTAATCCAGGTCAATTGCTTTTCGCAGAATTAAAATGACATCTAAAATATCAACCTGTCCATCTTCATTCATATCTGCAAGACCAGGATCAACAGGATCAAGATCAATTGCCATCCTTAAACAAAGTATTACATCTCTTATGTCAACCTCGGCATCGTGATTTAAATCGCCCTTCATACCCTCTTTTGTTTCAAAACTGGTAAACTCGCTCCACTGGCTCCACGCGCCGTTTCCATCCTGATACCTGACTCTCCACAGATATTGAGTATTGTATGAAAGTCCTGAAACTGTAATTGAGGTGAGATTATTTCCATCCCTTTTTGAATCAAAAACAGGATTTACATTCTTGGTGTCGAGGTAAATTTGCCACTGAGAAGCAGCATGAACTACAGAGTTACCCGGTGAAAACTGGCTCCCTGTTAACACTACCGGCAATGGAACATCTGTTTGCCCATCTTCGGGCGATTGATTGCTCGGTTTGCCTGCAGGTGTAATTCCACCCTGCGCTGTCGTAAAGTATGTCGCATCTGACCAATCACTCCAGATATTATCTCCATTTTGATGCCGTACCTTCCACCAGTATTTTGTGGAACCCTCTAACAAGACAGGTGTTGAAACAGATGTGAGATTTATTGTGTTTGTTCCACTATCCCAGGTAAAGGTTTCCTCTGTTTCTCCATCCTTCCACATCATCCATTGCGAAGAACTGTGAACATTGCTGCCCTGACCCGGGTTAAACGGACTCGACTGCAATACATATGATAGAGGATTAACTTGTGTTGCTCCATTTGCGGGTGAAAAATTGCTGGGTTTTGAGGGTGGATAAACCTGGGCAATCGTCATCAGATTTCCTTCAACCGTCCAGCCATCACAGGTTACTGAAATGCCTGTATTTTTTGTATGGCTGTAAACATCAGCGTTTTTAAGAATATCAACTCCAAAGGTCTGCCCGATAGAGGCTGTTCCATTGAAATTGAAAACAACCTGATATCTCTGATTCAAGCCTATATCCATCTCTTTATTGATATTTTTAAATGTGATTTTATTTCCTGAAATTGTTCCTGTCGACACCTCTGTTTCATAGGTGCCATTGTTGTCTGCGTCAAGATAAAGCTTTGCGCTTGAAAGCGCTGTCGAGATATTTCCCGTACCTTTCGCTGTTACAATAATGCTGTCAAAAATCACGCTTTCATCTGTTTCCCACTTGTTAAGATGGAACATAAAAGCAAGCATTGGCACATTTTGAGCGCTCTTGCTGATATTTGCGGAAGGAATGTCCTCTGCTTTTGCTTTGATAATTTCAGGTATCGGAGGGAGTCCAATTATTCTTGGAGCGCTGGTTATGCCATTGGCAAAAACAAAAACTGTATTTCTTGAAAATTCACAACCTGATTTCTCCGCAGCAATAAAATAATATCCAGGGTCAAGATTTAAAATCAGACACTGACTTTCGCTGGTGGTTTCATTTAAACCAGTTGCAGGCATACCTTCTTCATCAAAATATAAGATATCTGGATTGAGCTTTGTGCCATTTTTATCATAAAGGGTTATTTTTGCTCCAGCCACATTCATTTCATTGATTGTTTCAAGCTCTATTACAATATCTCCTTTACCATTAATGTGCGACCTTCCAAGCTGATTCAACAACCCTGTATAATCAGTTTGAGGAATAATGAAAAATTCATTCTCTTCTTCATCATCGCCCTGTTTCCTGTTTCCTTCATCTTCGTCTATTCTTTCTGAAAAATATGTGTCAACATAGTTTGACTTTGAAAATTTGAGTACGCCGTAGTTTACAGGATTAAAAGATATATTGAATGAACCATCAGTTCCGGTTGTCGTTGAACTCAAAGTGCCAGGGATTGAAACTGTCACTCCTGAAACAGGGTTTTCATCCCAACCAACCTTTCCTGAAAGTTGAAGTAAACTGTCGACCTGCTCAATTCCGCCGACAGTGACTTTGTCAGGATAACAAATTGCAACACAGGAAGAAAAATAACTTGCGGCTTTTGTTCCTGTTATCTTTATTGGTCTGTAAGGATCCACATTATAGGCAATGAAAACTCCATTTGAAGATGTTGATGTTAATGAACCATCAGGCATATTGCTTGCGTTGACATATCTAATAGTTCCAGCATTTGCGTTGTTGTCGATATATCTGGCAGTTATAACAACCCCGGACACTCCAGTGTACTCATTACCAACCCTACCAAAAATATCCGCTTTACCGCTTGTATGGGCAATGCCACCATATAATTGATTGTGCAAATTGCCGTACAGTGTGTTTGAAATCAGGGGAAAAGTAATATCATTCGCATCCATTTCTCCTGAATTCCCAAGCTGAGTGTATGTGTCGACATAACCGGTTTTGCTTGCTTTAAACTGAAATCCAGTGGAATAAGCCGGAACATTTGATATTGTAAAATTCCCCTGACTGTCAGTAGTGGAAGAAAATCCTGTTCCGACGATGGATACTGTTGCACCAGCAATTCCCTGACCGTTTTGAATGTCAGAAACCCTGCCACTCATATTAACACCAGCAAAACAATAGAAAGCCAACAGCACTGTAAGTATTGCAGTCTTTTTTAGTTTCATGTGCCCTCCTTTTTAAAAAAAACCTTCTTAATTGATTATATCACATTCAAAAAACAAATAGCACTTTGTGCTATAATACTAAAAATTTGTAAAAAAGGAGTTCATTATGAAAGCAGACATAGTTGTCGTCGGAGCCGGACCTGGTGGAATGGCTGCTGCCTGGACGGCGGCAAAATCAGGCGCTGAAACTCTTCTGGTGGAAAGATACGGTTTTTGTGGAGGCATGGCAACTACAGGCATAATAGGCTCGATACTCGGCCATTACCTTAATGAAAAAGAACCCGCGGTTGCAGGGTTTTTAAAGGTTCTTGTTGAAAAAATGGCACAACTCGGTGGCTGCGAAAAGTGGGAAAACGTATTCAAAAAATATGGCATCTCCTTTGATTCTGAAATTCTGAAATACGCTGCCGAACAGGTGCTCTGTGACGCAGGTGTAAAATTCCTTTATCACTCATATTTTTCAAAAGCAAAAGTAAGTTCAGGACATATTGATTTTATAGAAGTTGTTAACAAAAACGGAACGATGGAAATAGAAGGAAAATTTTTCATTGACGCAACAGGAGATGCCGACATTGCTTACTTCGCTGGATTTGAATGCACAAAAGGCAGGCCCCAGGACGAAAAAACAGAATCAATGGGAAGTATTTTTAAGATTGCTGGCATTGATGAAGACAAACTAACAGAACAGGCGATCGATGAAGCAAGAAGGAAGCTTTCTGAATTTAGAAAAAGTGGCGAATTGAAAATATTCAATGAAGGACTCGGCGGAAAAGGAAGCACAATAAGAAAAGGAGAAAGAAGCTTTAATATGACAAGATATGCTGGCGACGCAACAAATGCAATAGAACTAACAAATGCCGAAATATTTCTTCGAAAAGAAACATTCAAAATCTATAAATTTTTCAAGGAAAATGTGCCTGGTTTTGAAAATTCTTATATCTCTGCCTTTAATATCAATGCCGGGGTAAGAGAAACAAGACAGATAAAAGGACTGTATACCCTGACAGAACAGGATGTCATTGAAGGAAGAAAAAACGACGACAGCGTGGCAAGATGCACATACTGGATTGATATACACTGCCCTTTTGGAAGAACGATCAATACCCATCTTTGTTATAAAGAATGCCAGACATCTGAATATTGTGTTATGCTCGATAAATACAGGGACTATCTGCCCTCAAAAGACAAACTGTACCCGCCTGATAATGACTGGTTCAGCATTCCGTCAAGATGTTTAATGCCAGAAAAAGCAAAAAATCTTCTTGTGGCGGGAAGATGCATTTCCGCTGACCACAAGGCAATGGGTGCAACAAGGGTTATGGCAACATGTATGGCGACAGGAGATGCGGCAGGCGCAATTGCTTCTGTTTGCCTGAATGAAAAATGTGACGCGCAATCTGTCCCTGTAAAAAAAGCGCAGAAAACTATTGAACAACTTGGCGGACTGTTTTAATTGTTTTCCTGAGGTTGAAAAACTTCAGACCCTCAAACCACAGGATGCTCGCAACTCCTGACATAAAACAGATTAAAACATCGTGCAGGTCGACAGAGCCAAAATTGAAAAGAGTTCTGAAAAAATTTGTGGCATTGATTAAAACAAGCACACCCATTGTGCCTGTTATCACAAAGATCAACGCTTTGTTCTTGAAATTTGATTTCGAAAAGGCAAATCTTGTTTTCGAACGATTTGTAAGTATCAAACATATATTGGCAACAATCAGGGTTATGTAAGTGATGGCTCTGGATCTTGTTTCATCGTGCCCGCTGGCAAGAGCGTACAGAAAAACTATCAATACCACAATAAGAACAACAAACCCCTGAAGAAAACTGAGAAAAAAAGTTCTCCCGTCCAGCAAATGTTCTGTTATTCTTCTTGGTGGCCGTTCCATTAAATCCTGCTCTGGAAGTTCTGCTTCGAAAACTATGGAACATACCGGGTCTATAATCATTTCAAGAAAAACAATGTGAACAGGACCAAGAACAAGAGGTAATCCCATAAAAACAGGAAAAATAGACATCCCAATAATAGGAATATGGACGGAAATAACATAGGAGACCGCTTTTTTTAGATTATCAAAAATTGCCCTGCCAGTTTTTATACCCCTGACAATTGATGAAAAATCATCGTCTAACAGAACAATATCTGAGGATTCTCTTGCAACATCTGTCCCCTTTTCTCCCATTGCGATGCCAATATGAGCCGCCTTTAAAGCAGGCGCGTCGTTAACTCCATCTCCTGTCATCGCAACAATCTCTCCCATCTTTTTCAGGATATTAACAATTCTAAGTTTTTGTTCAGGCATTATCCTTGCAAAAACATTAACTTTTTTTATAATTTCCGATAGTTCAATATCGTCAAGTTCCGAAATCTGTTGACCGGTGACAACTTTATCATACGGAACGAGACCGATTTTTTTTGCGATACTTTTCGCTGTTTCAGAATAGTCGCCTGTAATCATTAATACTCTTATCCCGGCGCTACGGCAAAGTTTTACAGAAAAACCAATTTCTTCTCGCAATGGATCTATTAGTCCGATAAAACCAGCAAAAACAAAATTGAAGTCGTGTTGCTGGTCAGGAAGGTCTTTGCCACCTTTGAATTCAGCAGAGGCAACCCCGATTACCCTTAAACCTTCCTTAGCCATCTTCGCGATAATTCCGTTAAGATGTGCTATTTCTATTTCATTCAGGTGGCACAGCTCAATAATTGCTTCAGGAGACCCTTTTACAGCAATTATATAATCATCGCTTCGTGGAGATTTCCATACATTGGACATTGCCACAATGTCTTCAGAAAGCGGATATTCGTGAATAAGAACCCAGTCATTGTGCAAATGTTCTGTCGCAGAAAGATGTTGCTCAAAAAAAACCTGAAATGCTTTTTCCATTGGATCAAACGGCTTTTCTAAACTCGCAAGAACTCCAAATTCGATCAGATGATGAAAGGATTCCGGAAGATTTTTCAAATGTCTGTCAAAAATAATAAGTTCGCCGTTTGCATAAAGTCCGTTGACTTCCATACGGTTTGTCGTGAGTGTCCCGGTTTTATCAACACACAAAACAGTCGTTGCGCCAAGTGTCTCAATAACAGGAACTCTTCTTGTCAGAACATTGTGCCGGGCTAACCGCCACGCGCCAAGAGCAAAAAAAACCGCAAGAATGACCGGGAATTCTTCGGGAAGAATTGCCATTGCCAGGGTAAGTCCTGCGAGTATTCCATGCAACCAGCCATAACCGAACAAACTATAGGAAATAGTAATCAGCACACAGAGAAAAAGTCCTGAAATAGAAAAAATCCTCACAAGTTTTTCTACCTCTACCTGAACAAGAGTTCTGGATTGTTCTATGGACTGAATGGACTTACCAATTTTTCCCATAAGTGTATGCTGTCCAGTTTTTTCAACCTTCATTAAGCCATATCCCCTGACCACAAGACCTCCTGCAAAAACATTGCATCTGCTATCTTTATCTGCCACGCCTTCAGCATTAGAATCACGAATTTTTTTTCTTACAGGGACAGATTCGCCCGTAATCAAAGATTCATCAATATATAGATTGCTACAGGTAATAAGATATCCATCTGCTGGAACTCTATCGCCTTCTTTCAAAACGACAATGTCTCCACAAACGACATCCCTGCCAGAGATTCTTTTTTCCTTTCCATCTCTTATTACAATTGCGCGCGGGCTTGAAAGATCCCTCAGGGATCGAAGAGCTTTTTCGCTTTTTCTCTCCTGATAAAAGGTAATGCCCATCATCACAAGAACAAAACACAAAAGCATCTGGGCTTCAAGTTTACTGCCAAGCAAAAGATAAATAATTCCGCACCCAACAAGAAGCAAAAACATTGGTTCCTTAATTATGCTTCTGGCAATGATAAGAATACTTCTTTCTCCAGAATATGGAATTTCATTATGACCACAGGTCTTGAGAAGACTCTGCGCCTCAGTTTCTGTTAAACCCGAAATATTGTCCATTTTTTTCTGTAATCGAAAGGTTATCTCAACCACCTATCAAGATGCTCTGACACAAATTCATCGTCGTTTAGATGAGGATACATATGGTAAATTCTGTCAATTTCTTCTTTCTGACCCAAAGACAATCCTTCGTCTTCTTTTAGAGTCCAGATACCTTCAAGTATTCCCTGTCTTCTTAAAATCTCGTGAATTCCAGGAATACAACCTTCAAACCCATTTGCTGCATCAAAAATCGCTGCGTTGCAATCCGTGACTTCAATACCAAGCGATAAAATCTCAGAAGGAATTCCATCTTCCTTCTCTATTAAAAAATGTATCTTTTGAAGAAGTTCGACTGCTTTGCGCGTCCAGAACGCCCAGTGCCCAAGAAGCCCGCCAACGATGCGAAGTTTTCTATTTCCAAAATTGAATTTTGTAAGAAGGTCAACAACAATGCTGTCGTCGTTGCCGGTGTATAAAGCGATTTCACTGCCGCTATCAGCAATTGCCCTGACAACATCAATTGTGTAATATCTATTAAATGGAGCAATCTTTATTGCAACCACATTTTCAATTTCAGCAAATCTTCTCCAGAAATCATAATTCAAAACTCGGCCGCCGACAGCCGGTTGCAGATAAAATCCAAACACCGGAATAATCCGGGCAATTGTTTTAACATGCTGAATCATTTCTTCATTGGTGCTGTTTTTGAAAGCAGACAAACTCAATAGCACAGCATGATATCCCAGCGATTTTGCAATCTGCGCCTCTTCCACTGCCTGCGATGTTTTTCCGATAACACCTGCAACCCTTATTACTGGCTCATCCAGTCTGTTTTTCTGTTCATAGTCTGAAATCGTTTCTGAACCAAGCTCTAAAACGGGTTTATAAAGCCCAATCTTTTTGTCATGGATCTCAAACTGTGTTGTGTGAACCCCAATAGCGACTCCACCGGCGCCTGCAGAAATGTAATAACGTGTTAAAGCCCTCTGTCTTTTCTCATCGAGCTTTCTTCTTGCCGTAAGCGCGAGGGGATGAGCCGGAATTACTGTTCCTTTCCTTATTTTACGAATAATTTTTTCTGAAAGAACATCAGCCATCAATACCTCCCTTTTCTTTCTTCAAAATGAGTGGGTTTGTTAAGAGCTCTCCCGTCTATTTGAATCCAGTGAGCGACCCATCTGATTATTGTCTCAATATCTATATCAGGCTTGCCAAACAGATTGAAACAAACAGACGCATCAGAAAGATACGCTGTTTCTGCCTCTTTGCCCTCAAAAACCGGCTCTTTTTTAAAAATTTTTCCAAACTCTTCTGCTATCTTGCGAACAGAAAGGATCTCAGGGCCAGTGAGATTAAGAATTCGCGGTGGAACTGAACAAATTTTCAAACACTGAAAAATTACGCTGTTTGCCCATCCCTGCCACACGACATTTACATAACCGTTTTCAAGATTTATTGCTTCTCCGCTGTAAACCTTGCTTCCAATGTCATAGATCACACCATAGCGTAATTCAACCGCGTAATTGAGCCTTATAATACAGGACTGTATCGAAAATTTCTCGGAAAAATATTCAAAAACCCTTTCTCTTCCAAGACATGATTGAGCATATTCGCCAGATGGAACAGGTACATCGTCTTCTTTTGATCCTTTTGAATGCACTGGCACGAGTGGATATACATTACCAGTGGAAAGGACAACAATTTTTGAGTTCTTATATCTATTGGCGACAAGCGCAGGCACATAAGAGTTCATAGCCCATGTTAAAGACGGATTAAGCCCTGTTCCGAATTTCATACCTGCCATAAAAATCACATTTTCGGCTTCAGGAAGGCCATTTACTGCACTGGCATCAAGTAAATCACAAGCAATTGTTTCTATGCCTGCTTTTTCAAGATACTCTCTTGTACGCAAATCCGAAAACCTCGCAACTCCGATAATTCTTTTCTTTATTCCTGATAACTGGCAGCTTCGTTTTATCTGAACAGCAAGAGAAGGACCCATCTTCCCTGCAACACCAAGTATTACAATATCTCCTTTAAGAGTCCTGGATGTATCAATGGTGCCTTCATATGGCCTTGAAAGAACTTCTTCTAGTTGGTGTTCAGTTTCAATAAACTCTAACTGCCCTCTGTTTTTTCCCATTTGGCTCCTTTTTCTCTAATTTTTACCATATGAACAATAAAGCGTCAAAAACTCTCCACTCTTTTATACTACCGAAATCAACAGCAATCTGGATCACTGACAGAGATAAAATGCAGTAGAATTTTTTTTCGTTTTATTCAAAAAAAGATGTGGTGTATACTATGAAAAACAGGAAGGCAAAATGAAATTTACAAGGCCGGAAGATGAAGGGATAAAACTATCTGACCTGGTCAAAAGATTTTTGTTTATTTTCTTCTCGATAATGGTGATCCTTGCCGGCATTACAGCAGTTTTATTCATATCGAGCGCAAGGAATGAACTATCAATAATCGAAAACCACGAAATTAAGAATATTTCCACGGTCTCCAGACTTGTTATCAAAGGTTTTGATTCGGCAATTTCTGATGTTATTTTCCTCAACGAACTGAGCACAAGTTTTATATCAGGTCAGGAAAGCAAAACCCAATTATTTGAAGCGATTTCTTCATTTTTGAAAAGCAAAAACTATTATCAAAAAATTATTCTTGCCAACGCAGATGGCAAAATTCTTATCGAAATCAGGACACAGGACAGGGAATTAACACTTGTTCATTCAGCAAGTCAGAACCTCAAAAATAATCTTGATTTCAAAAATACTATGGCAACAGGACGCGGACATGTGTATGTTTCTGATTTTCAACTTGAAGAAGGAATTCCTGTGCTTGTTTTTGGCACGCCTGTTGTTGATCAATATAAAAAGAAAAAAGCAGCGCTTCTTATCAGCTACAACTGCAAACCAATATTCGAGATATTCAAATGGACTTTTGAACTGCCAGAAGAAAAAAGGACAAAAGTTTCAAACTATTTCATTATCGATGCCGATGGATACTGGATAAAAGGGCCGAAACCAGAGGATGAATTCGGGTTTCTTTACAGCACAAAAAGAGAAAAAAGGTTCGGGTATGTTTTTCCTGAAGCGTGGGAAAAAATCACAAAGGACCAGACCGGTCAGATTTTCATCAAAGACGGGCTTTTCACTTTTACGACTTTTTATCCATTAGCGCGCGCAGAAAAAGCAAGTCAACAAACCGCAGATGAATTCGAAAATATTGTTTCAGGAAATATTAGAAGTTTTGACCGACTCTGGAAGATTATTTCTTTCGTGCCCAGAAACATATGCACAATTCAATCAACCACAAGACTTAAAGAATTTCTTATGTATGATCTGGTTTTATTGTTGTTTTTCATTATCGTTTCGTGGATTATAGCTCGAATTACCTTAAAAAAGGAATATGCGGAAAGAGTTCTTGAACATCTTTCAGTGACAGATCCATTAACAGGATTATATAACAGACGAGGCTTTTTCCTTCTTGCAGAACAGCAGTTAAAAATAGCCGAAAGAGTAAATCAACATATGGTTCTTTTCTACATAGACCTTGATGATTTCAAAAATATTAATGATGCTCTTGGACACCAGGAAGGAGACATTGCGCTCATCAAAACGGCTGATGTTTTAAAAACCACATTCAGGCAGGCGGATATTATCGGAAGGGTAGGCGGAGATGAATTTCTCACTCTTGTTATACAGGATTCTCCTGCTGACATAGATTCCATTTTGCGACGGATGCAGTCTGAATTTGAAACAGAAAACAGCAAAATCAAAGATTATAAACTTCAGGCCAGCGTGGGATTCGCGCTTTACAAACCAGGTCAGAAGCTTACAATTGACAATCTTATATCTATTGCTGACAGGATGATGTATTCCAATAAACGTATAAGAAAAAAATCAAGCTGAATCTGGTAGTTCAGGATTGCCAACGAGCGATTGCACATTCAAAGGTAACCTGTTAAAAACCTCTACCCGTTTCCCGAATTTTCCAAGCGTGTTTTCAATTACGAGATAGTCAAAACCTGGAATAATAACATCATCCCACCTATCACCTATCCCCCTCAATGCGACATCCAGCATGGTGACAATCTGATTGCCGAGCGGTTGATTGGAAGAAAACGTTATTGCGCCGTAGAACTCCTGGCATTCCGTATATCCTGCGTTATGCGTGCCTGTATAAGGTTTTAATTTTTCAAGATTAATTTTTTTTCCTGTTCTTGCACAGACCTCTTCTGATTTTGAAACGAAATAGTCAACAAGCGCTTTTTCCTGAAGGTATGCGGGCAGATTCTTTTCTGCCACTTCACAATATTTTTGGAAACCTATCCTGTAAGCTTCCTCAACAAGATCAAACCAGTACCTTTGCTCATCAATAACCTCAGATGGGTTTTCCACCGCTACAACAGACCTTCTTATACAGGAGTTCAGACCATCTCTTTTTGGAGCAACTCCGAGATGTACATAATCACCTTTTTTTATTTCACGGTTGAGCGCTTTTCCAATAAGAGTTCGGTTTGCTTCATTCGCGCCAACTATAATGTCCCATCCCATTTCTTCTGCCCCAAGTTCCTTTGCAATAAAATATCCCCAGGCAGCCACCTGTGTTTCAAGCATTCCGGGTTTTAAAACAGCAAGCATTCCCCTCATCATTGCATCAGCAATACAGCATGCATCGCGTATAAGTCGCATTTCATTATCAGATTTTTCATACTTAATTTTGTAATAAACATCCTGAATATCAACAACATTTTCTGCGCCATAAACATCTTCAAGATATTTTACAAATCTATAGGGAATGACCTCTCTCGGCGTTAACAGACCAATACTTTTTGTCTTTCCTCCTGCAGCTTCTTCTATTACATCTTCAAGCCTTTCAGCATTGATGGGATACTGTTCATCTGCAAGCTTAAGCATTTCGACCTTATGCACCTTTGCAGATGCTCTTTTCGCAAGCTGTTCAGAAACATAACCTCCTTCAAGGCCCGCAATAATATGAAATCCGTTTTCCCCGATAACTCCGGCGACCTGTTCGATGGTGATGTTTGTGTTTCCGCCAAGATAAGGAACATCGCCATTATAGTGTTGATCTGAAAAAACAATGCCGGCATCAATACCTTTTCCCCTGATGGCCTGGTATGTTTTTCTCTGTCTCTGTAAAAACTCGCACTCAGGAATGCAAAAACCAGTATCAACCTGTTGTGTTGTTTCAAGAACAATTAATATTTTTTCAAACTCTTTCTTCAACTGACCTATTTTTCTATCGTCCATAAGGACTCCTTTCATCTGCAACACTGGATATAGTATAAAAACAGCAAGCGCCCAAACATTGAAAAATGTTGGGCGCTCAATTCAAACTACTTTTTCTTTTTCTTCGCTGTCTTCTTCGCGACTTTCTTTACCGTTTTTTTCTTCGCTGTTTTTCTCGCGCATGCCATTTTTAAATCACCTCCTTAAAGGTTAAAAAAAATATTGATATCAATGCGAAGGATAAAATATACGTGGGGTATTCTTCCAGAGCTACATCATTGAAGGCAAATTTCTTGTTATATTTTCCCAATCCCTGTCCTGTAAAAATTAAAATCAGGTGACAGATTTTTTTTATCGAAGGGATGAGGGAAATGAAAATGGCGTGAAGATTTCGAAGGATAACTCTTTTTCTGCAGTTTACCTTGTTCTCCGGATTTTTTTATGCTTTTATTTTCCTCCATTTATAAAAAATATAACATAAAAATTTTTTAATGCAAATTTTCTCTCATCTATTTTTTTCATCAACATAAATGTTGTGCCACAATTCAAGGACAAGAAGAGACCATAATCTGCTTGTGTGGTCGATATTTCCAGAAATGTGCTCATCAACAATTCCTTTTATTTTTTCCGGTTTGAAATATTCTCTTGAAAGCGCTTTACTACTTAACAATATTTCAATCAGATAATTTCTTAATTCTCTCCTGAACCATCTTCCCACAGGCACACCAAATCCCATCTTATTCCTTTTAACAATCTTTTCGGGCAGAAAATTTCTTAGTTTCTTCTTAAGGATATATTTTGACTTAAAATTCCTCATTTTCAGGTTCAAAGGGAAAGATGCAATAAATTCAACAAACTCATGGTCAAGAAAAGGGCTCCTTGTTTCAAGGGAATTAGCCATTGAAGCAATATCCATTTTTACCAGCAAAACTTCTGGAAGATAAAGATGCATATCTGTTGAAATCATTTTTTCAATCAGATCAATCTCGCCTGTGGCATTCCAGATATTTTTCACCAGTATCAGAGAATCAAAATCAGAAATGTTCTTTTTCATTTCTTCAGAATAGATACTCTGTCGAAAATCCCTGGTGAAAGAAATTAACCGTCTTGCGTATGCATGGTCAAACCCATATTTTTTAGATTCTTCAAGCCATTTCCACACCCTGAAAAATGTGTTTGAGGGATACCTATTATAGAACTTTGCAAAATTTTTTAAAATAAAATTAAAACTGAAAGGCATTTTTTCATGGATAACATTTATCATTCGCAGAAGTTCTGTTTGCCAGTATCTTGTGTAACCCGCAAAGTTTTCATCTCCGCCGTCACCATTGAGAGCGACCGTCACATGCTTTTTTGTCTCTCTTGCCACATAATAAGTGGGAATCATTGAAGAGTCCGCAAATGGCTCATTGTAATGCCAGACAAGATTTGGTAGAATTGCAACAACATCAGGTCTTACAATAAACTGGTGGTGCTCGGTTCCAAATCTGTCAGCGACAATTTTCGCGTAATTCAGTTCACTGAAATCGCTTTCTTCAAATCCAACGGAAAATGTTTTTACTGGCTGACAGGAGTTTTCACTCATAATACCAACAACTGTTGAACTATCTATGCCTCCACTGAGGAATGCACCGAGCGGCACATCTGCGATCATTCTCAATTTTGTTGATTCGACAAGTTTTTCCCACATCAGCTCCATGTATTCTTCCTCACTTTTCAATTTCAATTTCTTTGTAAAATCAATCTCCCAGTACCTTTCAACTTTAATTTCACCATCTCTCCAGAGTAAAAAATGTCCTGGTGGCAATTTTCTTATTGCTCTGAATATTGTCCACGGAGAAGGAATCGCCTGATAAGTAAGAAAAAGATCAATTGCAACATAATCTATTTCCTTTGAAATTTCATCCATTGCCAGAAGCGCCTTAATTTCAGAAGCAAAATAAATGTCTCCATTTTTCACTGAATAAACAAGAGGCTTCTTCCCGAGCCTGTCACGGGCAAGAAATAGTGTTCTTTTTCTATTGTCCCATATTGCAAAGGCAAACATTCCTCTTAAAAATTTCAGACACTGGGTACCATGCTGCTCATAAAGATGCAGGATGACTTCACTGTCTGTTTTTGTCTTAAAAATGTGCCCCTTATCCTCAAGAACCTTTCTCAACTGCTTAAAGTTATAAATTTCTCCATTGCAGACAAGAAAAATAGAATCATCTTCATTTGAAATTGGTTGTCTACCTGTTGTAAGGTCAATAATGCTCAGTCTTCGATGGCCGAGTCCAGCGCTGTCAAAAATTTTGTAACCTTCTTCATCAGGACCACGATGAATCATTGTTGAAGCCATTTTCCTGACATCTTCTTGTGAAACTCTTTTATTCCTTTTCACAATTCCGCATATGCCGCACATTTATTTCCTCCGCTGCAGAAGATGTTGATAAAGTGTTTCATATGCAGAAACCATGAGTGAAATATCAAAATCCCTGCTAACCAGCTCATAACCATTTTCAGCAATTTTTTTTGCAAGCATCTCATCTGAAAACAATAGAATGATTTTTTCTGCCAGCTCCTCTGCGCTACCCGGACGAACAAGTAAACCTGTTTGACCATCTTTTACAATTTCAGATGAACCGCCAGCATCAGTTGCGATAACAGGTTTTTTCATAGCCATTGCTTCAAGAATTATGTTGGGCATTCCTTCCCATAAAGAAGGCAGGACCACGATATCAGATTCTGAAATAAGCTGCAAAATATCACTTCTGTATCCAAGAAATATTACATTGTCTTTTATCTCATACTCTTTAACCATTTCAACAAGATTGGGTTCGAAATAACCCTCTCCAGCAATCAGAAACTTAACGCTTTTATCTTTCTTTAAAATGATTTTTGCTGCATCAATCAAAAATTGAATTCCTTTCTCGGGGGAAAGCCTGCTTGCGGTGAAGACAATTTTTTCTTTTCTTTCCTTTTTCTTCTCAGCATAAGAATTAAATTTGTTCAGTTCAATGCCATTTCTGATAACAATAATTTTTCTTCCAACAGACCCCAGATTTTCCTTGTATCTATTCTGTACGCTTATCGAATTGCACACTATTTTATCTGTAAAAAAACCTAACATTCTGTCAATAAAAAAATGGTGTTTTTTCTTCCATAAATCAATGCTTCTTTCAGAAGCGATAATAATTTTGCCCCCCAACAGTATTCCGGCCACTCTGCCCCAGGTGTTTGATGTAAACATAAAAGTTTGAAGAATGTCGGGTTTTTCTCTCAGGAGAATTATTATTAACCTGAATAACGCGATCACATCAAACCTGAACCTTTTGCCAACCACCCAGACTGAGATGTTTTCTTTTTGAAACTCTTCTTTCATTCTTCCGCCTCTTAAACTTATAATAACAATATGAAACCTCTGGTGATTGATATACCTGCATAAAAGCAAAAGTTGCTTTTCTGTGCCGCCGACATCAAGAGTGCCTGTGATAAAACAAATTCTTGCCATTTTATTTTCTGAAACCATTTTCAATCTGCATTCATAACCATGTGATAAACTTCAATCATCTGCCTTGCGCTTTTTTCCCAGGAAAAATCCTTTGCTCTTTTCAATCCATCCATCCGCATTCGTTCTCTTGTATAAGAACTCTGTAAAACCTTTTCCATTGCCTCGACAAGTTGTTCGATGCTGTAGGGATTAACCAGAATCGCTGCATTTCCCGCCACTTCTGGCAGAGCAGAAACATTTGATGTTATTACAGGGCATCCGCATGCCATTGCCTCAAGCACAGGCAAACCGAAACCCTCATATAAAGATGGAAACACAAACGCCTCCGCCATATTATAAAGACAGGCAAGCTGTTCAGCGCCAAGATATCCGGTAAAAACAACTCTGTTTTCCAGTTTATGCTGTTGAATCTGCTGTACAATCTTATCTTGAATGCTTCTATCCCCTGCAATAAACAACTTCAAATCTCTGTTTTTCCCAGCCAGAATTGCAAAAGCATCAAGCAATCGTTTAAGATTTTTTCTTTCAACAGAGGTAGCAACAGTTAAAAGATATGGAAAAGAAATCTTAAACCTTTCAAATATTTCGGAATTACCAGTATTTTCAAGGGGCATAAATTCTTTTCTTACACCAGGGTATACAACCATTATTCTTTCCCTTTCAATGCCATAATGTTGAACTATCGCATTTTTCACATGTTCAGAAACAGCAATAATAATAGAAGCCCTTTTCAAATAATTATGAACATTTTTGTACCACTTATCTGAATACCAGTATACATCCATTTCAACAAAATCAAGGCCGTGTATTGTAACTATTCCTTTTATTTTTTTCAGACGCGGAAGGAAATAACCGGTCCCATGGAAAACATCAACTTTCTCTCCTGAAAGCCATCTTTCAATAATGGAAATATTATTATTTTCAAAGAACGCGATCAAAGGTCTCGGAACGCGCCTGACAAAAAGTTGAAAATTCTCCTGACGAGGAATTCTGATTTTCTTTATTCTTTCTTCAAAATTCCTCATAAAAAAACCAAAAATCAGATACTGGTTTTCAGTGTCAACACAGGCAAGGCCATCAATAAGACCTTCGACCCATATCTCAAGCCCGGCCGCATGACCAAATGGAAAATTCACATCCAGAACAATTTTCATATCATTTTCACCTTTTCTGTTCCTTTCTTGTTTTATAAGCCATATAATAAAAAGCAATCTTTTTGAAAAAATACCAGGATTGAACAGGTAAAAAAACAAAAGCCAGAGCGAACAAAAACCGGGCAATATCCTTAAAAGTCAAAACAGGGCAAATCAAATAAAACTTTTTTATAAACCTGATAAATTTTTCTTTTGCTATTTTAAAATCACCGCAAAGCAAAGCATCACGACCTTTAGCAAACTTCCATCTAATCTTTTTAGCCCGATAATGTTTACAGTAACGCAAAGACAAGAAATTTTTTTCTCTTGCATATTTTTCATAATAGTCCATCACAATAAAATAGTTTTCTGAAGATGTTGAATAATGAGAAAAGGTCCCCTGAGCTGGATGCACCCTGTAATTTATAAGCTTTTTGCGCAAAATACCTACCGAAAATTTCTGCAATATGCGAAGCCACATTTCAAGGTCGTTCGCTGTAAACTGCATTTCTCTTTTCATTTCATATTTTTTAAGCAATTCAAGCCAGTATGCATCATCTGTTATCTGAAAGAAGTCCTCTTCCTTAAAAAGCCCGATTTCTGAAAAAACTTTTTTCACAAACATACCGCTTGGACATATGAAAAAATCGCCATACTTCAAAAAATTATTATAGGCAGCGTAAAAATCAAAAATTTCAGTGTTCTCCAGATGTTCGGGTATTTTCCATTCGCCAATAATTTCTCCTCTGGAATTTATGATACTGGCTTCAGTGAAAACAGCCATCACATCCGGGTGCTTTTTCAAAAATTCTACCTGCCTTTCTACAATTGTTGGCTGGTAAACATCGTCAGAATGATAGATGGCAACAAGTTCAGTTTCTGCAAGATGCAGTATTACATTGTAACTTCCATAGCAGTAAATGTTTTCTGGGTTTTTATGGAATCTAATCCTTGAATCCGCGAAAGAAAAAACTATTTTTTCAGTATTATCGGTTGAGCCATTGTCCACTACGATGATTTCAAGATTGGCATATGTCTGGCTTAAAATTGATCTGAGGCAATCTTTGATGTATTTTTCGCTATTATATGTCGGAATACCTATGGTAACCTTTTCCATTTCAAAATCACCCTCTTATAAAATGCGCTTTTTGTGTTTCTAACAATCTCTTTAACGCTGGCAGGTAATACCCTGTATGAAATTAAGCAATAGACAACAACAATCAAAAAATTAAAAACCCTTTTCAGATTATTATTAAAATTCAGCTGATTGAAAACTATGAGCAAAGCAAGAGATGGAAGAATGATAAAAAAGAAAGTTCGAAACACACTGGAATAATCAATAATAATTTTACCCTGGCTTCTTTTGCGGATATAAATTGGAACCATCCAGAAAACAGTTAGAAATGATGCGAGAAAGGTTCCAAGCGCAGTACCTCCTATTCCCATTTGCAAATATTTTATAAAAAATATTGAAAGCAGGATGTTCACAACAGCCTCGCTCCATCCTATAAAAACATTTATGAAGTTCAGTCCGGTTGCCATCATATTTGGGGTCGCGAGCACAGAACAGGCATATCCATATCCACCCAGAGCAAATACAGTTAGCATTCCAGCGTAGCCATCTGGACCAACCCAGATGTTAATGATATCACGGGCAAAAGCAATGCTTGATATCCAGATAAACCCTCCCAGCAAAGGCAGTGTTGAAATCAACCTGTCATATGTTTTTTTTATCCAGTCAAACTCTCCTGCGCTATATGCTCTTGCCACCATCGGAAAAACAGGATATGTAAGAACAGAAAAAATAAAAAAAGCAGAAGTAATAAGCTTAAAAGTAATCGCATACGGCGTTACATCTTTTACTCCAAAAAAATGGCTGATTATCAGATTGTCAGTATGCCAGACCACTATTGTAGCCAGTCCAATTATAAAAAATCTGAGAGAAGAAGTTATTATCGAACACATTGAAAACTCATCAATGTTTGACGGTTGCAGTAGAACTCTGAATGACTTGATATATGATCTGTTGTCTCTGTCAAAAAATAGAAAATGAACTGCGGCAATCAAACTGATAGCTATTGTTAGAATACCTTTTACAGATGCGTAAAAAACAAGACTTCCTTTCAACCATATTGTCATTAATAATCCAGTAAATGGAATTAGCGAAGAAATGGTCATATTGTAGAATCTCTCAATGTGAACTCTTTGATTTGCAACAAATCCACTTAAGAAAATTGAAAGAGGTAGATTGAACAAAAACAATATCGCTGAAATAAAAGTGGCTTGCGCAACTTCCCGGTAAATGCCAGAGGGCACCTTACCGATGATATCAAGCCATTGCGGCATGCGGGTATAAACCAGAAAACCAACAGCCACAACAGCAATAATGCCTGAACTGATAACAAATGCCTTCGTAATAATCTTTAATTGTTCAACTCTTGCAAGAGCCTTTGACGCCAGCACATTGACTGCTGTCGGAAGTCCTATTTGAGAAGTGGACAAATATGTTAACAGGGCGCTGATTACAGCCAGGGCTCCATATTTTTCAATTCCAAAGTAGCTCAGCCCGATAGGCGCTGAAAAAATACCGATAACTGTCGCAACAATATTGGTAAACCCGCCTGAAAAAACTCCAAGAAAAAAACTTTTCCTTCTATCCATAGGTTATTCTTTCCTTTCCAGCTGTCTTATAACTTCCTGCCACCTGTTTATCATTAAATGCTGGCTCTTTGTCCTTTGCTGGCCTGCCTGTGCAATTTTTTTTCTTTCGTATTCTCTTTTCGTATAATACTGAATCAGAGAAAGCATTTCTTCAAGAGATGAAAAAACAACCAATTCTTTTCCAATCTCAAAATATTTCTCAATCATAGGTACATATTCTGAAATTTGAAATCCGCCACACATACATATATCAAAATGCCTTGTTTTTATTTGTTTATGAACAGTATAAAGAGATCTGTTCATGATGGTTCTCTTTAAAAAAGACAAAAATCGCATTTTGTCTGAAATCAAAAATCTTATATCATAATTGGTGGCGAGTTTTTCAAGACTGAGATTGATTCTGGATGTCCTGAAGATATTTTTCATCTGACCAAGCGTGACTGTTCCTCCCGGCCAGCCACTTCCATAAAACTGGACACTTACTTTATTTTTTTTCAGATAATCATAAACGCATTTTCTGTAAAGGCTGAATGTTCCAACAAATGTAACATCGTAGAGATAAGCATCGGTCTCTTCTTCTTCAACATTGTCAAAATTAAAAGCAGCCCACTGGCTCATTATCACATTTGTATATCCATCGCGCAGGTACTTATCATATGAGAAGAAATCGCAGGTTATCGGATGGGTAAAATAAGATGCCTTGTATTTTGTGTAATTATCGTATCTATGGTTGTCGTCCCCGAACCAGTCAGAACTTTTGCAAATTCCGGCAATTTCCATCCATGTCTGTTCTGAAATAGAATCGTTAGAATAGTCATTCATAACAACCCAATCGGGCTTAATTTTTTTTACATATTCAAGCAATCTGCCATCGTCTTTTTTTGAAGCAAGCCCGGGACCAACCAGGTAATCGTCAATCTCAAAAATGAAAACATCGTGTCCCAGCTGTCGCAATGGTTCAACCCAGTATTGTTCCTCAAGAGAAACTCCAAGATTTCTGTTGCCGCCAATGTATCTCACAAGACAGAATACTATCTTCACCGTATGCCTCCGATAAATTTCTTAAACATTTTTCTTATTCTCCGCAACAAACGGAAAACCGCAATTGGCGTAAATAAAAAAGGAAGGTGAATCAACCAGAAGGTTGGATATCTTCCATAACAATTTATCATACCCCTTGCGATTTCTCTTCTGTCTTTGACTTCCATTATATTTAATACCAGAATCAATCTTAAATTTGCCCTCAACATACTATCAATCAAATACAGGCAGGTTTTTTTTCTATAGCCAAGAACCTTCATATAATTAAAAATTCTAACAAGTTCAAGCCCTGGCCTCACAATCGCCCAGTATCCGGCAGCCCGCCATCTTTCTTTTCCTGTTTCAGGAGTTCTGTAATTCACCAGTTTTTCAGAAACAATAAATGCCGCGTCTTTTGCCAGAATTTCGGCAATAGCGCCCACATGAACAAAACCAGAACCAATATGTTTTTTGACTCTTTTATCCCATCTGTCTCTTCTGATGACAAGCGAAGAAACAAGTACAAACAAAAATTTGCTTTTATGGAAAAAGTCATCTCCATCTTCACAATAAATGTCTTCTTCAATATCTGGACGAATCCTGCGAGGATACTCTTTCAAATTAATATCACATTCTGCATAGTTTACAAGAAAAACAGAGACATTTTTATATTCTTTTAATCTGGTTAAAAACTTTTTTAAAGCCCCTTCTCTCAACGAATCATCATCGCTCAGAATCCATACATACTTTCCGGTCGCCCTTTCAAAAAGCAAATCCACATTTCTATCAAAACCCGTATTGTGCTGATTTCTGAAATATCTTATAAAATTGAATCTTTGCGCACATTGCTTAACTATTTCAGGAGTGCTATCGGTAGAAGCATTATCAGAAATAACTATTTCTATTTCATCTTCTAAATCGTCCAGCTGCGCAATGACGCTATCAATCGCTTCTTTTATATGCTGTTCTCCGTTATATGTCGGAATCCCGATGGAAAGCAATGGCAATTTTGACTCTCCGTTAATCATTTCTGCTGTCCATACTGTAGAATATCTTTTATTACATTTTTAACATTGAAAAGCTTCTGCATTATTAAAATAAAAAGCAGCGCGCAAATAATCTTTCCTAACAGCCGACACCAGACATTGATCTGAAGATACGATATGGAGATAATTACGATTAAAAAAAACAAAGAAATCAAACCCGAACTTACAATCAATTTGATATTATAGGGCACATACACAAGTTTCTGTGTATAGGAAAAAAAAAGCAGAAAATATATCACATAGCTAACAAATGTAGCCAGAGCTGCTCCATAAATCCCGTATGCTGGAATTAAAAGAAAATTCAGCGCTATGTTAAGTACAACAGCAAGCAGGGAAAACAGAAAAACCTTATCCGTTTTTTCTTTAATCACAACTGTACCCCCGATCATATTTGCGGCGCCCCAGAAAATTGTCCCGGCAATTACTATGGGAATAATGTTATATCCTTCAACATACTTTGTACCAACAATAAGTTCAAAAATTTCGCGAAGAACTGAAAAGTACAAAGCCAGAAAAATTCCGATCATCAACCAGTAGGACTCAAATATTTTTTTAAGAAGTACAGTATATTCTGAAACTGACCTTGCGAATGTTTGAAAACTTACAGGCGTGAGCGCCTGACCGGCGGGGTTGATAACAATCGTAGAAACCTTATCGGCAAAAACATACCCGACACTATAAATCCCAACCGCCGCAAGATCCATATACTTCTCGAGTATGTATCTATCAGCATATGTCAGAAGCATAAGAAGCAAACTATTTGGAACAAGGGGAAACCCGAGTTTTAAAATCGAAATAAGGTTTTTCTTCGAAAATACACCGGCTATCTTGGGTTTGTACGCAGTCAAAAAATAAAACATACCAGCGATTGCAAGCACGCTATGCGCTATAGCATAGGCGTAAATGTATGAAAAATAACCTTTTTCCCAAACCACAAGAAATACAAAACTCATCGCTATTACCGCAAGAAAAAAATAAGAATTAACGATAAAATAACTCTTTGGCTTCTTTGATATCAGTAAAAGATTGGTATAAAACCTTCCCGCAATGCTTGTAAGAATTAAATAAAATATCAGCAATTTCTGATGAAAGGATATTTTCACTTTCAACAATTTTTCAAAAAGACCTGGAAACAGAAGGAAAACAGAACAAAAAACCAACAAAACAATGAAGTTATAAATCAAAACAGTGTAAATGTTTTTTTTGTTTTCTTCTTCGGAAACCTTATAAAATCTTATTGAAAAAGCAGTATTAAGCCCACTATCAATCACTATTGAAGCTATAATAACAAAAATCATTATAAATGTGATTTTCCCGTAATCTTCAGGAGAAAGATGCCTTGTGTAGAGGGACAAAACTAAAAGACCAACAAGTGTCCCAATTATCTGCACTGATGAAAAAGAAGTAAACGCCCTGGTCAAATAATTCTGTGTAAGCAAAAACCATATTTTTCTGAAAAGAGTAAAATTCACTTTAATCACAGTAGGACCTATTTACAATAAGTCTAATCCTTTTCCACAATCTCTCTTACAAGTGTTTCAGCGAAACACTCTGCGCTGAACGGATAAATTTTATCACTCGAAACAAAATCCCTAATTGCATCAAGATACTCAATATATTCTGTCTCAGACATATCCTTAATAAATTTATACAATTCTTCATAATTTTTAAAATTTCTTCTGTCGATAAATGTCTCTGGCGGAATATGGTCGGCAATATTTGGCGCTCCAAGATAAACAGGAACACAGCCGGAAAAAAAGCAATCAAAAATTTTTTCTGTGATATAGCCAGGAATATCTTTTGCGTTTTCATAACAGATCGCAAATTTATATCGTGACATTGTCTCTTTTTTTGATTTCACAGAACCCCTGTATGTCTTCAATCGCGGTTTAAAAAATCGACGCAGGGAGTCAAATCTGTTTAACCTTCTGAAATATCCGGTAAATAAAAACCTGTCCCAGCCAAACCCGTAGAGGTCAAAATCCTCTGGATGATTTTCTTCAAACCAGTCAATCGCCCTTTTCGTTTCAGAATAAAGCTCAAGTGGATGCCTGACAGATTTATTCGCTACTATCATCGCGCACAACCTGTTTTTTTTTGATAAATCAAAATCAAGTTTTTCAGGAATTTTCATAGAAAAGTTAAGCTTGATATATTTCTTATTGTCGACAGGCCCATCATGCCAGGTAAAAATCTTTTTGAAATACTTATGGTTTTCTACATCCCAGTTATCAGGTCTGATAACCTCGCATTCAAAAATCAAAAGATAATTTTTCTTATCAGAAAAAATATGTTTCTTTCCGGGAAACTCATTATAGATAACAAACTCAGATTCAGAAATTGGATTTATATCCTGGGTACTTAAATCGATTCCAATTTCACAAAACCTTTTTCTCAGAAGATATGCGCCATACTGGCAATCATCACGATTCACCATTTCATCGCTCAGATCGAATTGTTTATTGTTCAGATAGAAGCTTTCGGTAAAAAGTGTTGCTTTTCTCATAATGACTTTGCCCGTATAAGCGAAAAGATATCCCTGAATCTATCCACATAGGTCGGACCATTATTAAAAACCTTCCTGTATCCACCAATCATAACCATTTTTCTTTTATCTTCATTTTCTAAGTAATATCTTACCTGCAAAAGTAAATCGTCGACACCAGTATAAATCGCTATCTCTCTGCCAATATCAAAATAATCCTCCAGGGATGGCACATAATTTGTCAGTTGAAATCCACCAAACGCCGGTATTTCAAAATTTCTCTGTTTCAATTGCTCCAATCTTTTCGGAGACTTCAAAAATTCTTTCAAGCTTCTTCGGCTGGAAAAAATGTACCTGATATCGTGGGAAACACTGTTTGAAATATTAAGGTTTATTCTTGTTGTTTTGAAAACTTCTGCCATTTCTGTATAAGAAATCGGTCCTGCAGGCCAGCCGTGGCCAAAACACTGCACCTTTATATTATTTTTCTGTAGCTGCCTCGCGATCCATTCTCTGTAAGCGCTTTTTCCTCCAACAAAGGAAACATCATATTTGTACTGAATTTTTGCGAAATCAAGTTCCCTGTAGCAATCATAGGAAGCGGGTCGAATCAGTATAACATTTTTATATCCAATATTTCTGTACTTCGCCAGAGAAAATTTATCAGTTGTGATGCTATAGGTAAAATATGGTGCGTAATATTTTGTAAAATCATCAAATCTCCACTGGTCGTCCCAGAACCAGTTTATAGTGATATATTTACTTTTAAGATAAGATAGGGTCTCAAAAGAAAATTCATCTCTCATCAAAATAAAAAACACTATGTCAGGTTTTATCCCATCAACATATTGTATCAATTTCTTTTGTAACATATTTTTGTCAGCCAGGTAGTCATCCCACCAGAACGGATAAACAGCATATCCCAGTTGGCAGAAAGCAGCATAAAAGCCACCCTTTTGATACTCCGGAGTTTCTCCACGACTTTTTATTCCATAGTCGTAATGAAGAAAAACAGAAACAATTTTCATTTCGAGTTTCTTAAAAACCCATCAAATGTGTTAATTAAATACCTCATTTTTTCTTCTGTTATTCCCGGATATACTCCAATCCAGAAAAGGTTATTCATAACATTATCCGTGTTTTTGAGATTTTGAAAAATTCTGTATTTAATACCTTGATAAGCAGGCTGTTTAGTTAAATTGCCACCGAAAAGCATTCTCGTTGCGATTTTATGTTTTTCAAGATAATTGACAATCTCGTCGCGGCTGAAAGGAGCACTGTTTTTAATAAGGAGTGGAAAACCAAACCATGCGGGATCTGAGTTTTTGCTCCAGTGCGGAAGTATAAAGTATTTTTCGTATTTTTTAAAAAATTTATAAAGTTGATTAAAGTTTTTCTTTCGAGCCCCTATAAAAGCCGGCAGTTTTTCAAGCTGGGCAACACCTATTGCTGCTTGAAGATCGGTCATCTTCAAATTGTACCCAATATGAGAATAGATGTATTTGTGATCGTAACCATACGGCAATTTACCAAGTTTCCATGAGAACCTTTTTCCACAGGTATTATCACAACCGGTTTCGCACCAGCAATCTCTTCCCCAGTCGCGCATGGAAATAATTATTCTTTTTAATAAGGGGTCATCTGTGAATACTGCGCCGCCTTCTCCTGTTGTAATAGTATGGGCTGGATAAAAACTGCAGGTTGAAATATGACCGAATGTCCCTGTGTATCTTCCTTTGTATTTCGAGCCTAAGCTATCACAGTTGTCTTCAATGAACCAGAGATTATATTTTTTTACAATTTTCACTATTTTTTTCAAATCTGCTGGATTACCAAGTGTATGAGCGATAAAAATCGCTTTTGTTTTTTTTGAAATCGCTTTTTCTATTTTGTTAACATCAATGTTGTAAGTACCAGGTTTGATATCAATAAAAACAGGCACAAGATTATTCTGTATAATCGGGTTTAAAGTAGTAGGAAATCCGCAGGCAGTTGTTATTACTTCGTCTTTTGGTTTCAACCTTTTTTCTTTCAACAATGGAGATGTTAGTGCTGAAACAGCCAGTAAATTTGCAGAAGAACCTGAATTGGTCAGAATGCAATACTTAATGCCTAAAAAATTGCTGAGCCCCTGTTCAAACTTTTTTGCGTATCTGCCTTCTGTCAACCAGAAATCAAGTGATGCATCCACCAGATTTATCAATTCTTCTTCGTCGTATACCCTGCCTGCGTAGTTGATATATGTTTGACCTGGAATGAATTTTTCTTTTTTAAGTTTATAGAATTTTCTGACTTTATAAAAAACTTTTTTTCTTATTTCTTTTTCTTCTGTTTCCATCATAAACCTCTACGATTGTTTTAAGTATTGAATCAACAGATAATCCGTAAACTTCTTTTAAATATTCCTGACTTCCCACCTTTTTTGCAAATGTATCAGGAATGCCAATTCTTCTAAAAATAATGTTCTTACAGCGCGATTCCATCAAAACTTCTGCAACTGCGCTGCCAAGACCGCCAATTATGTTATGTTCTTCAACAGTAAATATTGCCTTTGTCTCATTTGCTGATTTTAAAATAACCGCAGCATCTATCGGTTTAACGGTATGCATACTTATTATCCTTGCATCTATATTCATCTCTGATAATTTTCTTGCCGCTTCCAATACATTTTTAAGCATATCTCCTGTAGAAATAATGGTAATATGGTCTCCTTCCCTAACAATAATTCCTTTACCGATTTTAAATTCCGGTTCTTTATAATAAATTTTTTGTTTTTCTCTGCCTATTCTTATATATACTGGACCATCATATTCCACAGAACATTTAATGGCTAATTCAGTTTCCACAGGATCAGCGGGGCAGATCACCGTCATATTTGGAAGAGATCTCATTATGGAAATATCCTCAGTTGCATGATGAGTGCAACCTGCTGAACCATAGGCAAAACCTCCTCCACTGCCTACTATCTTTACATTAACATTCTGATAACAAATATCGAGCCTTATCTGTTCAAACGGGCGCATAATTAAAAAAGGAATTATAGAATAGACAAAAGCAATTTTTCCGGATAAAGCAAGTCCTGAAGCAATTCCTATCATATTTTGCTCTGCTACTCCTATGTTCAAAAATCTATGCGGAAATTCTTCTCTAAATTTTTCAAAAACAGAAAATCCCAGATCTCCTGTAAGCAAAAAAATTTTTTCATCCTTTCTTGCCAATTCCGTAAGCACCTTTATAAAAGATTGCCTCATTTAATCTTTAGCTCGTTTAGCGCCATCGCCAGATGTGTCTCGTCTGGCGATTTATAATGCCACTCAAGTTTATTTTCCATAAAAGATATGCCTTTACCCTTAATAGTATGCGCAATAATCAAGTTCGGTTTATATCGCTGAAAAGGAATGCTGGAAAAAATCCTTATCAAGCGTGGAAAACTATGACCGTCAACTTCTCTCACAGCCCATCCGAACGCCTCCCATTTCTTTGCTAAAGGTTCTAAATTAACGACCTCATTTGTTCTACCAAATGCCTGTAATTTGTTATAATCAATAATAGCGACTAAATTGTCTAGTTTATGATGCGAAGCAAACAGGGCAGTCTCCCATATTGCGCCTTCATCGCATTCTCCATCAGACATCAATACAAATACGCGAAATTTTCTTTTATCATACTTTCCAGCAATTGCCATACCTGCTCCGATAGAGAGGCCGTGTCCCAGAGAACCAGTAGATGTTTCTGCGCCCGGTACAACATCCTTTGTCATATGCCCAAATAATTTTCCGCCGTCAATAGCATAGGTATCAAGAATGTTTTCAGGAAAAAACCCTTTCAGAGCAAGTACAGCGTAGAGAGCTGAAGCGGCGTGTCCCTTGCTTAAAATAAATCTATCTCTACCTTCCCAACAAGGATCGTCTGGTTTAATTCTCATAATACAAAAATATAATGAAACTAAAATTTCCACTATGGAAAAGGCGGATCCGATGTGAGAGTTATTTGACCTTGAATGCATAATAACTATCTTTTTCCTCGCATCTCTCGCAATTCTTTTATAGTCTTTAATTTTTAACACGTTTTAGATGGTAAATTGTTAATGTCAATAAATTTTGGAATACCCTTTATAGATATAATTTTTCCACAGAAACCGTGTTTTTCTTTAAGTTCTTTTATAATTTCATCTTCAAAAGAAGTAGCAAAAATGATCAAACATCTAACTTTATCCTTCTCGATATTTTCAGGCGAATCTATCAAAATATTTGCTCGTGGGATATATTTATTATGCAAAAATGGATTTTTATCGTAAATTTTTTTCACTTCTTTGTTTGTAAGCCCGGTGATCCCGAGCACAGAAAATGTTCTGTGCGCTGCTCCATAACCATAAACCCGAAATCCTTTCTTAATAGACATCTTCACAAGACTTCTTATCTTTCTATAATATTTTTTTAACGATTTCGCAAAACTTTTACACTCAGAAAACTCAAGTTTACGCAGAGGGTATATACTATTTTTTTTATTCCTATTCCTATGAAAAATTAAAAACATAGAACCGCCATGAATATCAACATTTTTGTAATAAGACGGAAAAAAACCGTATTTATCAAAGAGCTTAATTAAAGAATACCTTGAAAAATAGTTTAGATGCTCATGAAAAATATTTGAATATAGTTTTTTATGAAAAACTTCTTCAATATCCGGGGTTTCAACTAACAAAAATCCATTTTTTCTTAGACATTTATTTATCGCCTCTAAAAATTCAGAAAGATTATCTATGTGTTCTATCACGTGGCGAATTATTATT
>JAMWBU010000036.1 GCA_023819255.1 Candidatus Omnitrophota bacterium | reverse complement strand
TGAACCAAGGGCGACTGGCACCATGTCAGCGGCAACTGCCGCCGCAGAACCTCCGCTGGAACCGCCAGGCACCCTGTTTAAATCGTGCGGATTCAGGGTTGGACCGAATGCAGAATTTTCAGTTGAAGAGCCAAAGGCGAATTCATCCATATTTGTCTTTCCAATGATTATCGCTCCTGCATTTTTGAGTTTTTCAATAACATAAGCATCAAATGGACTCATATATCCTTTGAGAATGTTTGAAGCGCATGTTGTCGGCTGGTCTACTGTGCAGATATTGTCTTTTACGGCTACTGGAATACCTTCAAGTTCTCTGGCATTGCCTTCAAGATACCGCTGCTGGCTTGCCTGTGCATTTTCCAGGCATTTATCGTTAATATAAATAAAAGCATTCAGGGTCTTATTTGTCCGGTGTATTTTTTCAAGATAGCGATTTATGACTTCAACAACCGATAATTCCTTTCTTACAAGAAGTTCCTTTAACTGGCAGAGACTCAAAAAAGTGATATCCATTTTATAAGAATTCTCGCGGATCTGAAATTTCTCCTTTTACCGCAGAAGCGGCTACTGTGGCTGGAGAAGCAAGATAGATAAATGCCTGCGGATTTCCCATTCTGCCCTTGAAATTGCGATTTGCGGTGGAAATGACCACTTCCCCGTCTGAAGGCACTCCCTGATGGGTTCCAACGCAGGGTCCACAACCAGGGTTTGTCACGCAACAGCCACTTTCCATAAAAATTTTTATATATCCTTTTTTCATCGCTTCAAGATAAATCTTTCTTGAGCCAGGAGTTATTATTGCTCTCACATCAGAGTGCACCTTTCTTCCTTTTAGAATTTTTGCAGCGACAGCAAGGTCTTCAATTCTTCCATTTGTGCAGGTCCCTATGAAAGCCTGATTGATTTTTGTGCCCCTAACTTCCTCAACTTCGCAAACGTTGTCGACAGTATGAGGTTTTGCAACAAGGGGCTCCAGTTTACTGACATCCATTTCGATTTCATTTGAGTAAGACGCGTCTTTATCCGCAAAAACAGGATTTATTTTTTCATCCCCTGCAAATGTTCTTATGTAGTTTTCTGTTTTTTCATCATATTCCATCACGCAATTTTTCCCGCCTATTTCAGTAACAAGGTTTGCTATGGTAAACCTGCCATCCATAGAAATTCTGCCAGTTGCCTCACCTGTTATCTCCACACTTTGATAAACTGCTCCTCTGGCTGTAAGGGTTTTTACCATCAAAAGGCCCATATCTTTCGCAAAAACGCCCCTGTTCAACTTACCATAAAACACAATCTTTGTGGTATGGGGAACCTTGAACCATTGTTTTCCTGTTAGCATTGCTATGGCAAGGTCTGTGGACCCAACCCCGCAGGCCATCAAATTCATCGCTCCGTAAGTGGGAGTGTGGCTGTCTGCGCCAAGAACAAGCTGGCCGGGTCTCAAAAAACCTTTTTCGGGCATAAGAACATGGCACACACCCTCGCCTATTTCCGTCTTTTTTATACCGTATTTACGAACAAAATCTCTCATCAATTTGTGGAGCGCCGAAACTCCCATATTCGGGCTTGGAGCGCTGTGGTCAAAGACAAAACAAATCTTTTCAGGATCGAAAATTCTGTCGCCATTTAATTCTTCAAACGCTCTTATCACAAGCGGCGCTGTTCCGTCCTGCGCCATAAGAAAATCAACCCGCGCAACACATATTTCGCCAGCAAAAACAGGTTTTCCAGCGTGGCTTGAAAGAATTTTTTCTGCTATTGTTTGTCCCATCATCTATTCCTATGGCGTCACAGTCATCAAAAGTTTTGCCTCCTCGGGATGTCTGGCAATGAAAAGCAACTCATCATCTGTCAGAGGTTTCTGTGTATGTACATTTGCGTATCTTGCAAGTTCAAGGATTTTTCTTGCCTCTTCTTCGTCCTTAAACTCCACCTCAAGTTTTCCGTAAATGTTTCTGAGTCCTTTTATCCCGCTGTATTCGCCCATAATAATCATTCTTCCTGTCTCAATAATCTCCGGGTCTCCCCTGCCAAGCTCTTCAAAATCATAAAGTTCATAATTTCTTTTGTCTTTAAGTGCGCCGTCGACATGTATCCCTGAAGAATGCGCGAATGCGTTGGCTCCGACGCCAACCTGGTTTATGGGTATTGGAACCTTGAACGCGTACGAAGCATAATGGGATATTTTCCATGCCATTGAAAGATTAATTCTTTCATCCAGCTGATATTTACCTGCCATTTTCGCTCCATACTTGCATGCGAGTAAGACTGATATAAGGTCTGCGTTTCCTGCCCTTTCTCCCATTCCATTGATGGTTGTGTTGATGTAAACATCTACGCCAGCGTCAATCGCGGCCTTTGCGCCTGCCACTGAACAGGCGACAGCCATTCCAAGGTCGTTGTGGCAATGCAATTCAACAGGTATCTTTGTTTTTTCTGCAAGCTGGTAAATCCTTTCGTAGATGGTGAATGGCGTATCATATCCAAGGGTGTCGCAATATCTTACTCTGGCAGCACCGTGTTCTTTCGCCGCCAGAGTAAATTCTATCAGCTTGCTTATTTCTGTCCTGGATGCGTCTTCTGCGTTAACGCCTATTGATTTTGCGCCACACGCTCTTGCTTCATCTACAGCAGAGGTCATATCTTTAATAACGCCAGAAAAGTCTCTCTTGCCCTGAAATTTACCCACTATCATCTGCTCTGATGTCGAAATAGAAAGATTAATATGCTCCAGTTCTGGAACATTTTTAAAAGCTACAACGACATCTTCAACAATCGCTCTAAGCCAGCCAGATATTCTTATCGGAACAAGCACACCTTTTTTTACAAGAGAGACATTTGCGTTCAGATAATTTATCTCGTGCCTTGTTACGGGAAAACCTGCCTCGCTCTGGAAAATTCCCATCTGATTCAGGTACATATTTATTATTGTTTTCTCAAGCTTGGCCAATCCTAACCGCGCTGTTTGCACTCCGTCCCTGTTTGTAACATCGATTATGTATATTTTTGGCATTCTTATCTCCTTATAAAAATACTCACTCTATTTCAAGAATAGCAGGTCCCTGCGCCTGGTGAGGATGGTTTGAACCTCGATATACTTTGAGTTTTTTAAGCAACTTCCTTCCCAGACGATTATGGGGCAACATCCCTTTTACAGCATGCTCGATTATTGTTTCAGGACTCTTTTGTATCAACGACATAAATGTTTCTTTTTTCAATCCGCCGAGATATCCTGAATGTCTGTAATATGCCTTGTCAGTCAATTTTTTACCTGTTACCCTGATCTTCGCGGCATTGGTCACAATAACAAAATCACCGATATCCTCATAAGGAACCCAGACGCTTTTATGTTTTCCGAGCAGTATTCTGGCTATGTTTGAAGCCAATCTTCCAAGCGTTTTTCCTGTCGCGTCCACAACATAAAATTTCTTTTCTATCTTTGTTTTAGAATCAGGAACAGGTGTTTTTTGAGTTTTCATTTCTCCTCCGTTTTGCCACAGGTTATAAAGAATTTATTTTGCCAAGATTATACACATTTCGAACATTTCTGTCAAAAATTGTTAGTTTACCCTAGCCCCGATATAATAAAGATAACATGAAACAGAAAAAACAAACCTTTATTCCTGATTTTGAAAGACCGATAAGAGTACCCGCACGAATAAGAATGACGCATGTACAACCGTGTATCGCCGTTGCGGGAGAAAAAATTACACTTAGATTAAAATTTCCCATTCCAAAAGAAATAAAGCAGGATGAAATGATTAAGTTGCAGATCTACGGAGGAAGAAATAATAAGGGAATTTTTCCAGATCTGCACACAACCAATCCACGGAAAGACGGCTATGTTTTTGCAGAAACATCCAGCAGGCTTCCTGTTAAAATTCAAGGTTCAGGCAAAAACTATGGAACTTTTATCATCACCCCAGGAGCTGACGGAATAAAGGCAGGCGAACATATTTTCATCACATTAAAGAATGCAAAATGTTCGGATAAGCGTTTTTTGAATAAGTTTTTTGTCCTTTACAAAGGCGATTTGAGCCCTGCAGAAGGATCCCATAAAGCGGAAAACGTGTGGAATAAAGAAACCCAGAAAAAGATCATCGCCGCAGCACTTATGCATATTATTGGTGGAGATATCCATTCAATCAAAGCCTACGCTCCATCAAATGTTGTGGCAGGAAAGAAGTTCTCTCTTTTGATAAGACCTATAGACCGATTTGCCAATCTCTCTTCAGAATATCTTAAAAACATCGAAATTACCTGTAATGGAGAAACAATAAATGGAAAAACCGAAAGAATTAATAACTCAACCTGCGTACGCGCATATCTGAAATTGAAAGATCAGGGTGTTTTTAGAATCAAAGTAAAACATGGGAAAAATGTCGCCATAAGCAATCCCGTAATCTGTGAAAGAAATGAAGACAAATACGCTCTCTACTGGGGAATGATGCACGCACACACAGAAATGTCAGATGGAAGCGGAACAATTGATTATTTTTTTCATCAATTAAAAAATGAAGCAGGCCTTGATTTTGGTGCAACAGGAGATCATGACCATCTCTGGGAGATAACAGACCAAATGTGGGGGAAAACCTGCAGGATAGTAAAAAAATGGAACAAGGAAGGAAGCTTTGTTACTTTTCTCGGCTATGAATGGGCAAAATGGAGAAGAAATGGCGATGGAGATAGAAATGTGTACTACTTTAAAGATGATAGACCAATGTACAGGTCCGATGATGGATGCTATCCAGATCCCTGGGCTCTATTTACAGCGTTGAAAAGGGAAAAAGCGCTCATTGTACCCCATCATACAGCTCATGGCGGAAACTTCTGCGATTGGAAAGATCACGAAATTGAAAAAGAACGTCTCATCGAAATCTACCAGGAAAGGGGAAGTTATGAGTGCCCCGAAAAAGATGGAAATCCTATACCAGAATGCAAAACCATATGGAAAACATGTCAGCCTTTCAAAAATGGCTATGTGATTAATGCACTACTTCTTGGATGGCGGTGTGGTTTTACCGGCGGCGGTGACGATCATGAATCGCATGCAGGAATTGATTTTCCACGGGGTCCCTGCAATTACAAGGATGGTCTGACTGGCGTCTTTAGTAAAAAGTTAACAAGGAAAGGAATCTGGGAAGGGTTCTGGAACAGAAGAACAATCGCAACTTCAGGAGCAAGGATTTATCTGTACTACTCTGTCAACGATTATCCCCTGGGTTCAGAAATTTTGTTTTCAAGGGACAAAAAACGAACATTTCACATCGTATTTCACGGTACCGATCTTTCTGAAAAAATTGAAATAATTCGAAATGGCGAAATTGTATATACTCATAAAGAGGAAAAACTCGACGTTGAAATTACATGGGAAGATCAAACACCGATAAAAGATATACTTCTTCAGCAAACCAGATTCTCTAAAGAGCCCTTTGCTTTTTATTACGTAAGGGCTGTACAGAAAAACCGCGAGGTTGCCTGGGCAAGTCCTGTGTGGATTCTTGCCAGGGACAACTTATAAACCATCGAATTTGCTGAATAATTTTTCTTTGATGTTTATGTTTCTGTTTTCTTCCGATGAAATCACTGCCCCGAGACATGAAGCAACTGTTTTTGTTCCTTCAATTGCGTCTGTCTCAACAGTCCTGTTGTTCAATATGCATTCCACATTGTATTAAAATACATTGTCGAACATAAAAGAATATGGGCAGAAATATTGTCATATGGTACTCTTTGTCCCATAGAAAACGTTTCTCATCGTATAGGGTCTGTGCAACCAATGGAACAGAAAACCCTTCCCATTTTTTCATTTGCAAATCTGTAAATTGCAATTGTTGCGTCATCAACATCCCAGTCCATCAGATACTTATGATTAGAGTATGCAAAAACCTTAACAGGGTTCCCTGCAATCCATCTTAATAAGTCCACGATATGACATCCACCCCCAATAAATTGCTTTCTCCTTGAGTCCTTTTTCCATTTTCCAGCACCTTCAGTAACCCTGCAAACCTGACCTATCATAAATTTCCTGCCGGATTTTTTTGTTGTCTTGATGATCTCAATGCAATCCTCAAGATTCAAAGCAAGTGGCTTTCCGCATAACACATGCTTGCCTGATAAAAGCGCTTAAACACTGTGCTGCCTGTGGTAATAGTCAGGTGTTGCGACTGAAATAATGTCTATAACCTTAATGTTAATAAACTCGGTGTAATCAGGGCCGCAAACGAAATGTTGAACTCTTTTTTTGTTCTTTCAAGCAAATTCCTTGTCAATATCGCATACGGCTGCTGCTTCAATTTTATTTCGTCAAAGGACAGCCCAGAATAATAGTTGCTCAATGACTTTTTAATTTTATCTTTTTAATCCAGGCCTATTGCCTTTCTCAGTATCAGTATTACATCAGAAATATCTATTTCTCCATCATTGTTCATATCTGAATAAGAATGCGTCTTCGGATCCAGACCTATTGCCTGTCGCAGGCATAGTATAACATCTGTAATATCTATTGAATTATCTCCGTTTATGTCTCCAGATGCCTGTGGCGGATTATGAAAATTACCATAAACCTTATAAGATGTCCCTTCCCATTTTTTCCACAAAACAAGAAAATTATTATCGGTATTGCCTGGAACCGCAACAGGGTTTCTCTTTAATCCAGCGTAAGGTGTAACCAGAACATCGTTTTCGTATTCAGGCCCTGATTCGGTTATTTCCTGCGCATAAATATATTGGCTGTTATAATCATAGTTGCCCTGTTCATCTGATCTGTCTGCCCAGAAAGCAAAGGTTTTCCCGGATAAGGATACGGCCACATTTGCTTTTTCTTCCTGAAACGCGGTCTTTGAAATATAAAAAGGATTTCCCGAAGGTTCGCCATTTGAATCTATGTATCGCGCCAGAACGCGCGCCGGCTCAGAAAGCATATAAGCAACAATAAACTTATTTATCCTAAAGTTATAAGAAACCTTACAATTCGATAAGATGTTGTAATTTGGCGAGGTGGCTATTGTCTTTTCAGCTGACACATTTCCATCACTGCTTACTAACCTTGCCCAGACATATTTCATTGCTAAATAAGTGTAAGCGACAAAAAAGTTGTCGCCCGGTGGGTTATACGCTATTGAGCAATTTCCAGGCCACTGGTTCTTCTGTCCTGTGTCAAACTGTCTTTTGAAATTTCCATCCTTATCAAGCATAATACCGATCCATTTACCGCCATATTTATCTTCGCTGGCAACGATTAGATAGTCGCCATTTGCAGAGTTAACCCCGATTGATGGATATCTATATGGCTGCTCAGAAATCAAGAAAGGAGCACCTGGCTGACGGGTATTGCCGTCAATAAAAATACCGTACAGATGATAATCAGGATTGTTTGGAATATAGTCGCCTCCCATAAACACAACAAGGTATTTATTATTCACCGGATTATACGCGACATCCAGTTTATCCACCCAGTCATTTTCATATACGGTGAATTTGTTTCCTATTTTATAGCCGTTATCGTCAAGAAACTGGCAATAAATATATGATGGAGTCCATACGTCTTTTGATTTTCTTGTTACCACAAGATAGCTTGAACCTCTGGCAATCGCAGGCCAATCGTCATCTGAAAAGGTCTCCAGTTCAGTATCAATCTGAACGAACAATCTGAGCTGCTTTGTGTCTGAAGAAGTATCATCTGAAGCAGAGACAGTGAAATTAAATGTCCCTAATTGAGTGGGTGTTCCTGAAATAATGCCTGTTGCTCCATCTAAAGAAAGTCCCTGCGGTAGATTTCCTTCTGTTATGCGCCAGGTGTATCTGTTACCATTTCCACCGATAGCGCCAATCCTGAAACTATAGATTTTCTCCAGCGCACCGGTGGGCAAATCTTTCTCAGTGGTTATTGTTAGAGGGAAATCAGGGTCAATAGTACCATTGTTAAACAATTTTTGAGCATAGACATTTCCATCAGTCCAGATAGCTATCGCGCCGTCAAAATCTGCAACTGCTTTGAATTCACTAAAATTTGAATTATTTACCTGTACTCCGCCATCCTGCCACCAGCCAATTCCATCGTTACCAATTTTTTGCGCATACAGCTTGTCTGACTTTTTCCAGAAGATGTAGTAGTTTCCATCTAAAGAGTTAATAATAGAAGCCGATGTTCCAGCACCTATCAAAACGCCGTTTTCCTGCCAGAGGATATTTCCATTTGAGTCAATTCGCTGAGCATAAATTTCATTAATTCCGTTTCTGGAATCCACCCAGACAACAACCGCACCATTATTACTGTCAGAAATTGCTTGCAAATTGGATTGTTCTTGTGGTGCAGCACAGACAGCTATTCCACCTTCCTGCCATACCATACTTCCCGAAGAATTAACCCTCTGGCTAAAAATATCTTTATTCCCATTTCTGCTGTCGCACCAGAAAGCAATCAATCCGCCAGAACCATCGCTTACAATATCCCATGAGCTAACAATGTTTTTTATATCATTGTTGAGCAAAGAAACCCTCAACCCACCTGGAGCCCAGTCTGGTCCGCCAGCAAATTTCTGTACCCTTAAAGACCTCCAGCCATAATAGAGGCCATCTCTATCATCTTCCCAGCCAAGTATCGCAACTTGCGGCGAAGTAATTTTTACCACAGGAGAAGCAATAGCAGAACCTTCTCCATCATTCCCGCCTTTTGAGGAAATTGAACCCAGATTTGAAATAATATTACCGCTTTGGCCTATGTGAGTCGCTTTGCCTCTTGGATACCATAATCTGAAGCCGCCATAGCTCCACACTGCAAAAGCGCCTCCCAGTCCATCAGAGCATATTGATTCGTTCCATCCGCTGTCACCACTTTGAAGCAAAACACCAGGGCTTCCCCAGAGTTTGTCTCCATTCCCATTTATACGATTTATCCAGACATTATTGTTTTGAATGCCCCCTCCAGAAGCATCTGTCCAGGAAAAGATAACACCATTGCCTCCATCAACTGTTGCCCTAACAGCGCATTGTCTTTCAAAATCAACATCCTGATAACCTTCAACAATAGCCTTTCCATTGTCCTGCCATTGAATTTCACCTGAAGAATTTATCTTTTGCCCGTAAATATCCTGATATTTCCACGAAAATCCACCAACTTTCCCCCTTCTCTCATCAACCCATAAGATAATAAAATTACCATCACTGGTTCTGACTATCTGCAATTGATTTTGTTCCTCTGGCTGATTACAAATTACAACAGGTAATGAGATATTGTGGGACCAGGGAAAAACCATAGAACAAAAAAAGCCGAAAACATTAAAAACAAAAAGAGCTTTTTTCATTTTTCCTCCCGGTTAGGATTAAACAAGGTAAAGAAAAATGCGATAAATCGACCAGACAAAAAGGTTTTTTAACTATTTTCGGAATGGAATTTTGGCGTAAAAAGAAAGCTATAAATTCAATTCTGATTCTGTAAGAGGTTTTCATTTCATCCCCGGCTTTATATTACCTTGCTATTTTCATATTTGCAAGTCTCAAAGAAAAAAACTATTTCAGCGCTTACTTTCTGTAGGAAATTTCAGCCCAGGGATTTTAAAAGAATCAGATTTTCTCTGTTCCAAGACCCAACCCACGCAAGTCAGCAAGTTTATGTTGTTCTTCAGCCTCGTAAAGCTTCCATATGATTCTCAATCCTTCCAGACTGCTTACTGCATCAGTGAGTGGAGTTTTGCCGTTTACAATACAGTCGACAAAGTGTTTCATCTCCTCAGCGGTAGGCTTGGCATCCTGAACCTCCATCAAAACCTTTTCTCCCTGTCCGGAGGTGATGAAACCTGATTGATGAACTGATGCGCTATGGTGAAGAATTAATTGCCCCTTTTCTCTGCTGACTTCCAGCATTCCGCCTTCGCAATGCGCATGAAAAGAATATTTCAATCTGCTTCCACGGGCACCCCAGGTACCAAAATGATAGCCAAGAATACCATTTTCAAATTCAATCGTAACATTGCTTGTTCCTTCCCTTTCCATCCAGGGCGTACAGCGATTTGTCCCAATATGGCATCCCCGGAGTGGTTTTCCCAGAAACCACAATAAGAGGTCAATATAATGGCAGCCATGGCTGAACAGTTGTCCGCCCCCAAGCAATTTTGATGAGCGCGCCCAGTGTCCTTCGGGATAAATTGTTAATTGCTCTGTCCAGATTGACATCTGAAAGATATCTCCATAAACCTTTTCATCCACCAATCGCTTCATTTCACAAATCAGTGGGTGATATCTCATACAATACGCAACCATTAAAGTAAGTCCTGTTTCGCGTTGCTTCTTTATCATCTTTATGCATTCTTCAGGTGTATTTGCCATTGGTTTTTCTACAAGTACGTGTTTGCCGGCATCAAGGCATTCAAGAGTTACCTCGCAATGCAAATGATGTGGCAGAACAATCAAAACCGCGTCGACATATTTCAGAATATCGTGGTAATCAGTTGCCACAATGGGTTTACTATCAAGAATATTAGCGAGTGCTTCGGCTCTTTCCTTCACAATGTCAACTACTGCGGTAACTACAATTTTGTCCCTGACCTGCTCGAATCTTGATGCATGCGCGCCAGCCATACCACCGCACCCAATAACTCCAATCCGTATTCTGTCCATAAATTCTCCCCTTTTAACCAGGAAAACTATTCTCTATCGGCACTAACTTTTGCTACTGTATATTTCAATTCCCTTTTTCACTTCTCTTATTGCATTAAGATGTGCTTTGTGCCAGTATTTTAATGTCGCTCTCCATGATGTTTGCAAGAAACCCAGCAATCTTTCAGGCGCAATATGTTTTTTACAATAATCAACTGTCATAGTAAAGTTTTCTGCAAAAAGCCAGTTGCTTCCTGTTGGAATCTGGTCATAACAATGTTTTTCAAGTTCAAGGTATGCTTTGACATATGAAACTTGCTTATTGAAAACATTTCCGTAATACCAGTTGCTCTGCAAAACGCTTTTCGGCATTTTACTGAAAAATTCATCAGGGTGATTCCATAAATAGTCAGACCATATCCAGGCGCGGACTCCTTTTTTCTCGACTGCATTAACTAAAAAATAAAGGTCATGCCACCAGAGTTCATGCTGACGAATAACAGCATACAAAAGCCTTTCCTGATGCCGCGCTGTTTCTTCATCCATTCCAAGATGAAATAAACCAGGTTTATCAAAAATATCTATCACCTCTTCAATCAGAACCCTGCAAACGCCATAATAAATATCTGTTGAAACCATTCTTGCATATTTGCCAAGCCAGAAATCATGGCATGCTGAAAAATTTAGTTTGGGAATTGGTTCCAATCCCATCTTTCTCATCTTCGCAATTTCTTTCTTTAAAAATGATGGTGTCCACGAACCACGCACAGCAAGCTCAGGGTGACTATCGTATTTTACGCCTTCTCCAAGATCAATCACCACCATATTTATTCCTGCCTTAACAAACTTTTTTAGCAAATCGTCCCAGATTTTTTTATCGCATCTAAGGTATGAACGCGGCGGATACTTGCTTTTGACTCGTTCCGGAAGCGCATTGTCCGGACCTCTATCACCCCACATATTGTATCCAAGATGAAGCAGATAAGCCCAGCACAACTGCTTTGAACTTTTATCTTTATTTTCCATCATCTCTACCTGTATGTTACATTGTGTAATTATCAGCCTTTTTTCCTTCAATCCACTCTTTAAATCTTTGCTCGGCAATCTCAGATATGTTTTTTACACTCCGGATCGATACATAATTTTTCAGGTTCTCTGCGTTTTCATCACATAGTCTTTGAATTTGCTTTTCTGCATCAATACCTGTCTGGTAATTGGAATCAAGTTCAGCCTTTCTGCTATTATAAAAAACTATTTTCACATAGTCAACCCAGAGCCTGTATTTCTTTACTGCATCTTCATCGTCAATCACGGATAAAATTGAATCTATTTCAGTAAGTTTTTCATCAATACCTTCTTTGTTTTCTTCAAATAACAACTTATGGTGCAATTCTTTGAGAAATTTTCGTAATATCAATCCTTTTTTCCCCTGCAAGAGCAAAATAAAAATAATTCTCAAGATACTTTATATTATTTGCCACACTCCATAAATTATTAGCAAGCGCCCACTGATGGAAACCATCAGGAAATGCAGAAAATCATCTCGTAAAACGCGCGAAATCAAAAAAGGTACAACCAGGGTATACCGGAAAAAATAAGGAAAAAAAATCTTTGATCGTGGTATAATAGAAACATACGCCCCTGTAGCTCAGTTAGGATAGAGCAGCGGTTTCCTAAACCGCGTGCCGCCTGTTCGAGTCAGGCCAGGGGCGCTTTTTTTATGGACTGTCTCAGGCAGCGCAGGTGGGTGCTGGAAACTGCGCCTACCGAAATCGATTTTTCAATATGCTAAAATAATTCAAACGGGTCTGTAAGTGAAACTCGCATATGAAAAACGGAGGCACAATGAAAAAAACATCAGAATCAATCGAAAAATTCAAGAAAGGCGATTCAGGGCCAAAATATCTTTTCAGGGGACCTCACTGTGAATGGGGAGTTATTATATTAAGGCCGAACGAGCAAATGGGAGCGCACGGACATAAATCTGTTGTTGAGGACTTTTATTTCATTGAAGGAAATCCAAAAGTTATGGTTGCAAATACAGAATTCAAAGCAAACCCCGGAGACGCAGTAAGGGCAGAACCAGGAGAAACCCACAATATTGTAAATGACACTGATAAATCAATCAAACTTGTGTTTATAAAATCGCCATATCTTCCTGATGATAAATACTCGATCTGAAAAGATGAAAAAAATAAAATTCTTGTTTACTTTTACAAAAGACCTCACGCCACAAATGAATATGGCGCTTGACAGCGTAATGTGGGAAATGACAAAGAAAACTCCTGAAATCGCTGTTTTAAGGTTTTACACATGGAAACCGTCAGGAGTGTCACTTGGCGCTAACCAGAAGCCAGAAGCCCTTGTAAATATTGAATTTTGCAGGAAAAATAACATCCCTATTGTAGCGAGGGTTACAGGAGGAAGCGCAATATTTCATGACAGGGAAATTACATACAGTTTTTCTTCAGTCAATGACGAAGAAATTTTTGTCGGACCCTTAACATCCTATGAAAAAATCTGTGGCGCTCTGAGCCAGGGATTGAAGAAACTCGGTATAGACGCGCAATGGCGAGGTCAATCAAAAGGAAAAGAACCATCTTTGACAGACAGGGATTGCTTTTCTCTTTCATCAAGACATGATCTGGTAATTGATGGAAGAAAAATTATTGGAAGCGCCCAGAGAAAGGATAGAATCTCTTTTTTGCAGCACGGTAGTTTGCTTGTTGATATAAAAAAAGAACTATGGGAAAAAATTTTTCTTCAAAAACCTGACTTTACAAAAATTGTTTCGCTTTCTGAATTATTACAAGAGCCCATTGATTTACGGCATATCGTCTCAGTGCTTGTCAGAGGATTTGAGGACTTTTTCCAGACTGAATTTGAAATGTTTGAGTTTTCTGCAAAAGATATTGAAACTGCAATAAAAATGGAGCGCAATTTTCTTTTGATTTGAGGGCACCTGTGGCAATTTTAATGGCGACGATATGTATGTTAGTATTAACTATCAGCGGATCTGTCTTAAGCCCGCAAAAACAAGGAGCAAAAATGCCACAATATCGATGGATAAAGATAACAGAAAATGCGGATTTTGCGCCAAGAGATGGAGCAGGGGCGCTTGTATTCAAAAACAGAATGTGGCTGCTGGGTGGCTGGAATCCCTCTGATAAAGTTCATTTTCCAAAAATATGCAATAGTGAGGTCTGGTCGTCAAAAGATGGAAAAGAATGGAAACTTGAAACCTTTGCGCCATGGGAGGGAAGACACACTGCGGGATATGTTGTTTTCAATAACGCAATGTGGGTTATTGGCGGCGACGCAAATCAGAATCATTACCAGAATGATGTGTGGAAAAGCTATGATGGTATAAACTGGGAATGCGTAACTGATAGTGTTCCCTGGGGTCCAAGAGTTTTACACTACACAATTGTTTTCAAAGATAAAATCTGGGTCATTGGCGGACAAACCCTTCCACATTTTGCTGACGCGCCTGAAATATTTTATTCAGATGTTTGGTGCAGTAAAGACGGAAAAAACTGGAAAAAGGTCGCAGAAAACTGCCCCTGGGCCCCAAGAGGAATGATAGGCGGCTCAGCAGTCTTTAAGGATAAAATCTGGATTATTGGTGGCGGCACATATGACACTCCTGGAAAACCCGAGAGAGTTTTTTATAACGATGTGTGGTGTTCAAAAGATGGAATAAAATGGAAAAAGGTGTGTGAAAAGGCGCCGTGGCATCCAAGACAATATCACGAGGTTGCTGTATTTGATGGAAAACTCTGGGTGCTGGAAGGGTATCATAGAAACGGCGGAAACAGAAATGATGTCTGGTATTCAGAAGATGGTGAAAACTGGACAGAACTTCCTGATACGCCATGGAAACCACGACATGCCGCAAGCGTCTTTGTTTATGATGACGGACTGTGGATCGTTGCTGGCAATAATATGCAACCTGATGTCTGGAAACTTGAAAAGATAATGGAATGACATCAAAAGAAAGGTGGATTGCGGCATTAAAGATGCAGCCATTAGACAGGATTCCTTTCTGGCCCAAAATTAACAGTTCCTATACCAGGCACCAGTCAGAAGATTTTAAAAATATGGAGCTTCAGCAGCTTCATAACTGGATAGGAAGCGATAAACACCAGTGGCTTAATAGGTTCATAAAGGAAAACAACTTTTCTTGAAGAAAAGAAGGAAGGAAATTTAAGAAAACTCACCTATGGCACAAAATACGGAGATCTCACCGCAATAATGAGGTTTGACACATCCTCTCAGGCATGGCATCCAGTTGAATTTCCTATTAAAAGCAAAAATGACATAAAACTGATGACAGAATGGTTTGCTGATTCATCGGTGGAAATAGACCCAGCCATTATGGAAGAAACAAAGCAGCAGCACAAAATGATGGGCGATGACGCAATCACAGCCCAGTCAATTGGAACCACTCCATTAATGGTCTTGGTACAGCATCTTACCGGCATTGAAAATTGTCACTATTTTCTTGCTGATTATACTGCCGATGTTGAAGAACTTTTTGAATTTATGCAAAAAAAGATATTGAACATAGCAGAAATTCTGGCCGAACATAGCCCTGCTGAAATTCTGTATCTGGTGGAAAATACTTCAACAACCCTTATATCGCCCCGGCAATTTAGAAAATACTGCTACCAGCACATTTTACAGTGCGCGAAATTTCTAACAAATTCGGGTAAGTTTTTTGTCCTTCATATGTGCGGATATCTCAAGGATTTGCTGAAGGACCTTGCGACTTTGCCGGTAAATGGATTTGAGGCATTCACAAGCCCACCGGTCGGCAATACAACACTTGTTGATGGAAGAAGGGAATGCCCGAACAAGTGTCTGATTGGAGGAACAAACGCAGTTTTATGGACAAAAACCGCCCAAGAAATAATAACGCAGATTGAAAAAGACCTTAACCGGTTGCAACATCACAGGGGAATCGTTATTACATCAGCTGGTGTGATGCCGCCTGTGTGTAAGCCGGAAACAATAAGAAGCGTCCGGCTGTGGTTGAAGACATATCAAATAAAGGTTTAGAAAACTTTCCTTTATTTAAGAATGCTGTTTCCCCTTCCTCTTTGAAAAAACAACCTGATTAAGTTGCTCCAGAGCCCACCCTGCTTTCCACTTTTCAGCCGTCTTCCTGGTTGTATGAAAAAATCGTTTTCTGGATGACATCAGTATTCATTGCCTTTCTATTTTACTGGGCGCCATAATTCTAATTATTCTTAATTTTTCTAACCTAATCAATCTTGCGAATCTTTTTTGAAATAAGGACATTTTACTCCCAGGCAGGCCTTATTTCCCGATGACCAGATACATTCAATCTTTCCTATTTCTATTTTATCGAATCCTTTCTCCTTCAAAAATTCAACGGCAGTTTCTAATGCAATGTAACTGCTTCTCTTACAGCATCTTGCAGGATATTTCTTCACTTTTTTTAATGTTTCTATTACTGCTTCCATGCTCTCAGCTCTTTCATCAACATGCAAAGGCGTTGTTTTGTTAACAATACTCATAACAATTCCCACGCTAAACGCACCGCCGCAAGTTCCGGCAAAACCACATGACCCTCCAGGAAAATTTTCACCCCGATACATTGCCTCTTCAATGTCCTTGTCATTTATATCATAGCCGCAATTTCTCATAGCAGATAGAATAACGCCAGGAACTAAATAATGATGCCAGTCTGCATGCACAGGAAAAATTTTTTTATTCCACTGGCTTGCTATCTCCTTCAAGACGCGCTGAAATATTTCATAAGGGTTTTTTTCTACTGCTTTAATCACTTTTTCCTTTATCAAAGGGACAACTTTCTCAAAATCTTCGTCTGTAAATCCCTGCATCTTTCTCATATAGCTACGAAAATCCCTTTCATAATAAATTTTTTTAGCTTCTGCCATTTTTTCTTTCATTGTTTTTTCGTCCATATTCATTTCCTCCTTTCTAATTTGTCATCTCTAAACTTATCGACAGGATTTTTTCTGCGCAATATCTAATTATATCACTCTAATTCAATCTATCAGATTTTCTATCAAAAAAGCAAATTTTAGTATGTACCAGGGGAAACATAAGCAAAAGCAGTACCTTTTGTCCAAAACTTGAAATTTTAAAAAACTAAAGGAAGGGCTCGGCTGCCTTACCTCACATTCCCGGCAGTCCTGTCATACAGAAATCTTTCTTCATCGCATTGGCAATTACCCGCACAAGTCCTTGCATCAGCACCACTCTATCTGAATATTTTTCAAAGAAAAAAAGCGGTACCTTTTGGACAAAATCCGAACTTTTTTTGAGCAAAATCCAGATGCTGAATTCTGACCTGTGCGTTGCCAGAGACGACACACACCCACCACCCAAAACAGGTGGGCAAAACTTCATTTCCTCCAAACCCCCTTTTTTTGCCCGCCATACCTCCTTCGCAGGCGAGTCGATGATTTTTATGCCAATAAAGCGGGTACACTATCACTTTCTAAATTGACTGATTTTGTCTGCAAAATCAACAAAGTTGTCAAACCAGTATCGTTTGTAATTTTCCAAAACCCCTGCCATACCTTGTTTGGGTTTGAGCAATAGTTTTGTGTTTATGATAAGGCCGTTGTATGAAAAATCTCTGCTTTGTTTTTGTTCGCCCTTCTCAAATATCCTTGAATACCCGTCAATCTTTCTGTAGCCGTCAGCGTGCTCGGTACCTTTGGGGTCAACAAATAAAATCAAGTATCGTTTGCCTTTTTGCGCCCAAAAGATGAAGTCTGGCTTGAAATTTGCAATATTATTGTTTTGTGGATTGTAGTAAGGGATAAAAACTTCATCCAGTGTTGCATCAAGTTTTGAAAACATCCACCAGTCAAATTGCGCAAAAACATTATCGGGTTTAGCAATATATTTTTCAAGTTGCTCAATAAATCTTACTTCGCTATCAACATTGATGATATGATTGATATAATCAATTTTTTCTGTTTTTGAAACGAGCACCGGAAGATAATAATGGTTAGCCAAATACTTGATTTTGATTCTCCTTGTATTGTATTTATAAAATGTTTCTCTAACATATTCTCTTTCTAAATTTTGAACTTCAGTAGTATACCTATCAAGGTTATTATGATTCTGAAATTCTAATTTCAGTTGTTGCAACCTTTCCTCTTTTTTGGGATATCTTTTAACCTGTTGTATTTTTGTGGAAATTTGATCAAGATTTTTTCCTTTATACCTTATATGCTTGAAATGAACGATTTCATTTTCCAACTCCTTAAACTTATCAAACTCTTTACTCTTAACTCCAAGATAATCAAAAATTCGCTCAAGAATTAACTCCGGCTCAAAAAGAGAGTTTCTCTCGCCAAAATCGTAATATCGCTCTTTTTCGGCAAAACTTTCCTTTGCTTTCTTCAAGACCTTTACTTCACAATCGTATTTGGCTAAAGCGATTTTATCGCCCAAAAAATTATAGAATTTAGAAGTTATATTAAAATCGTCTCCACTGACAGGATATTTTTGCGGTTCACTTTCTTCGGCAAAAATTCTATCAGCAGTTTTATATACCGGCACTAAAAGTTGATGTCTCTGCGCTTCGGGATTTATTATAAAAAGCTCACCTAAATTTTTGTCTTGCTTTTCTGACTTCAGTGTCGCAATTATTTCTCTTAGATTCGCAGCGTTTGTCCCTAAAATAAACAAACTTTCAATTGGTAAAATGGAATCTTTAATTTTCTCAAATAAGTTCCCCTCAACTTCGTTTGCATTAAATAAGTTTTGAAGTCGTTTTCTTTTATTCTTTATCGGCTCTATTCGTACGCCTCTTCCAACTGATTGCAAAACAAATTTCTTAGCATCGCTACCAACGCCGATATTTATAAACAAAACAATATTTGGTCTGTTCGAGTCCCAGCCTTCGTAAAAAGAACGAGAACCCATTAAGATATTTATATCTGAATCGTCGTGATTTAACGTTTCAAAAAAAACCTCATTTTCAAAACGATGATTGATATTAAACCGGTTTAATTCACTTTTCAGCCATTGCGGCATTTCGCCAGTTTTAATCAAGGCAAAATATCTGTCAGAGGTAGTTAGTTTAAAGGCAACCTGGCTCTTATCAGACGGTCTAAAAGAAATTTCAATCGCACCAGGCATTCGCGCGTTAAAAACATATTTTAAAATTTCCTTATAGCCAATTTTTTTTAATTCTCCGATATTCAAAATGACATTTTCATTTTCTTCAAAATAGAATGCGGGATTAACGGATAATTCGGCAATTAATTCATCTTTTGCTGATGTCAAAATTCTTTCTGCGGGCTCTTGCGCGGCGATACTTTCAATTTCTTTAAAAAATAATTGCAAATCAGCATCCGGTTTATTTACTGAATTAACTAAAGCCAAAAGCAATGGCCGATGATAAAGTTTAGCATCAATTTTTCTTATCTTTTCAGAATTTTTATTGATATACGCCTGCAACAGCAAGACTTTTAAAACAATTTTTTGTTTTTCTTGTTTTGAAAAATCAGTTTCTCTGCGAAAAGCGGTAACATCTTGTCCGGATACATAAATATGCTTTCCATAACCTTCTTCAACAAACTTTGAAAGATTGAAGTTAAAAGCGCAGGTGGCAAAGTCCCTTGGATCAGTAAATGTGGCAGAAAAGTTAAACAAAAAGCCGTTTCTTGAAAGAATAGAGTATAAAATCTGCCGTTTGCTGTCTTCTTTGTCGCCCTTGTGGGCCTCGTCCAAAAGAATATACCATTGTCCGCCGTTGTCGTAATTTTGAAAATTGACGATCTTTTCTTTGTGTTCATCGGAAATCAAATCAGAACGATAATAAAAAACGGTAATTTCGTTTTTAGCAAACGGTAGGGCATTTTCTCGCTTGACACTTTCGTAATCCCTCAAACTTTTAAGATTTATCTTTGTGTCAAAATTAAAACTATTAAACTCCTCAACATGATTTTTGAATTGGTCCAAAAGGTCGTCTCGGTGCGCCAGAAAAAGAATATCCCGCGCTGGCAATTCCTTTTCAGCAATGAGTTTGCCTAAAAGCTCAATCAGCTTAACGATAATCAGTGTTTTGCCTGAGCCAGTTGCCATCCAAAAACTCATCCGGTTGATAAAATGCGCAAATGAAATTTTGTTATCAACAACAGGATAATCTTCCGGATATTCTAAAAGATACTTTGCCGTTTTTCTTTCGCGTTTTAAATTGTAATCATAAATATCTTCCAAACCATTCTGACGATAGTGATGATAAAAATTAAGCTTGTTTGCCTGTTTATCTATAAAATATAACCAAAGCCCTTTTAGGGCATTTTTCAAAGCGTCCTGCTGAAAATCAAAAAGCGTTTTATCCTTTGAAAACCGCATCAAATCAAACCCCTGCCATTTTGCGGATAAGTTTTCAAAAGGAATATCGTCTATGATGTTTTGTAAATAAAGCCGCATATTTGTTTGTCCTTTTATTTGTTTCTCATATCTTTTTGATTATCTTTTGCGCCTTTACTGCGTCTTCGGTGCGTCTTTTGCGCCTTTACTACGGCATAGAAAGTGCCTCTCCCGGTAGTGCCGTATTTTTCAAAAATTCCTCTATTGACAAGCTCATTGAGTTCTATGGTAGCGAAGCGCTCTTTGATACCGGTAACTTTTTGATATTCTTTATTTGTAATTTTCCCTTTCTCCTTCGCATACATCACTGCCTTAATCTGCCTCTCATTCAATCCCATCTTTCTCAAATGCTCTTCTGTATAAATATCTTTATAGAAATAAACTGCAAGCCCGCCAAATTCCTCTTTAAATTCAGGTTCTGGCAG
>JAMWBU010000005.1 GCA_023819255.1 Candidatus Omnitrophota bacterium | reverse complement strand
AGATATCTTGAAATGTTGGGATACAGGTGGTTTTTCCCTGGAGAAAACTGGATGATAGTGCCTGAATTGAAAAATATTGTTGTTACTTCACATGTTGTTGAGCAGCCAGTTTTTCTGCAAAGGGACTTTTTCGGAACAGGCGGGTTTGGCGGAAGGCTTCCCCTTGATCCTGAAATGAAGCTTCAGAAGAAATGGGATGAATGGAAGAAGAGAAATTTTCTCGCAGGTCAGATAAGAATCAGCGGTCATGCCGGAGAAGCATTTAATATGGCCCATAAGAATGAACTTATTGAACATCCTGAGTATCTTGCTGAAATAAATGGGAAAAGGCAACCGTGGAGTCCGGGAACAAAGCCATGTTATTCAAACCCGTCTCTTATTGAGCTTTTTGTCAGAGATAGAGTCGCTCAGCTTAAGAGGCAGATCGAATCAGACCCTGATGGGCCTGGCTCTTTCGCTGTAAGCGTTGAGCCATCAGATGGAGGTGGCCACTGCCAATGCGACCAGTGCAAAAAAATAGGATCTGTCAGCGACAGAGTCTTTTCCCTGGCAAACCATGTTGCAAGAGAAGTAGCAAGACAATTTCCGGGCAGATATGTGAGTTTGCTTGCGTATAACGAGCATGCCGCAGTGCCAGAAATTGAACTTGAACCAAATGTTTATGTGGTAGTTGTTCCATATGGATTTCAGAGGACAGGATATTCAGGAGATGAACTTATTCAGATGTGGGGAAAGAAAATAAAATTCTTTGGTGTGTATGACTACTGGTCAATACCTGACTGGAATCAGGATTTGCCCGGATTTAATTATCTTAATGAGCCAGCGAGAAAAATAAGATTCTGGAAAGATAGCAATGTTGCGGCTTTTCTATCTGAAAGCACATACAGCAGCGGCGCAGTGGGTATTGTCTGGTATCTTTCTTCAAGATTGCTATGGAGCCCTGATACCGACGAGAAAAAGTTGCTTGAAGATTTTTATTCAAAGGCATTTGCAGAAGCAAAAGGTCCGATGCAAAGGATGCTTGAAAGATGGGCAAATTCTTTTTTTCTAACCGACCATGAACTTGCCCTTTCCTTTAGAGATATCGCTGAGGCAGATAAACTTGCTAAAAAGCCTGAAGTGAAGGCAAGAATAAACGATTACAAGAAATATCTGATGTATCTCAGGTTTTACTATGAGTATCAAGCCGCAAAACCAGGTAGTCCTGAAAGAAAACAGGCAGCGGAAAATCTCCTCAAATTTATGTGGCGGATATACGATTCAACAATGGTGCATGCTTTCAGAATGCATCAGTTGATCATTAATAGATATGAATCAGGTGATTCTGAACTGAGACAGAAGTGGGACTTTAAAAACAAAGAAACATGGGATAGCATCAAACCAATTTCTGTTGAAGAACTGGATGAAATGATCAAGGATAGTACAGAGAAATACAGGCCCTATCAGTTCGAGTACAGGACCTTTAATACCGAAAAGCTTGTGCCGCTTAAAAAAGACATTTCGCCTTCTTCAGAACAAAAGTACATTTCAACCCATCCATTCTGGGGAACACATCGATTCAGATTTTATGTTCCAGAAGGCGTTGATGAACTTACGCTTAAGATAAAGATTGGCAAAAAAGAAAACTATGTAGGAAATAGAACTATTATAACTGACCCGGCTAGGAAAATAATTTTCGATCAGTTTATTGCGTCTGATGGTGAAACCCATGATGTAAAGATTCAAACAGAAAAGAAAGGGCTTTATTCAATGACAGTTTCAGACCAGAAGATTACATTTTCAGTTATGCATCCTGATTGGCTTCCTCTTGTGGTTGTTGATAGCATTGTAATTTCTGACTGGCAGAGAAAGGTCTATTTTTATGTTCCTACCGGAACTAAAAAACTGGTTATGTACTGTAAAAGTGTTGTGCCTGTGAAGATTTTTGATGGGGATGGAAAAGAGGTGATGTATCAGGGGAAAGAGTTTATTGTGGTTGATGTGCCTTCTGGACAGGATAATAAGATCTGGGCACTGTCGCATCACAAGCTGTACAGTCCTTCACCTGTGATGTTTACTGTGCCGAAGGTTTTTGGTTTCAGTAAAAATACGATGTTGATACCTGAAGAATGCCTGAACAGAAATTAGCCCGTGACCTCTTTAAGTTCTACTGGCCTTTTTTCTTTTTCACTGATCAGCGATGCTTCCATAAAGGCAACTATTTCAAGTGTTTCCTCAATCGGAAATGGTGCTACACCTGACTGGAAAAATTTCATAATTTCTTTTACAAGCATTGAGTAAGTTGGAATATCAGGGTTATACATGGCTTGCTTAACCTTTTTTTCTCCAAAAATGGTTACCCCGTAGGTGGGATATCCCTGTTTGATTCCCCTGTAAATGCCTGTTCTGCCGTCACTCCACACGCCAACCGCGATATCGCTTGATTCAGTATTAACCACCTCAACGGATCTGCAGCCTGTTTTCATCACTGAAAACAAAATTTCAATTCCATGTATTCCGTACCAGAAAAAGCCAGGCATCACATCTATCCTGGTTTCAGCACCAAAGGCGTCGCAACCAAATATTTTTCCAATCTCGCTCTCATCTCTCAATCGGGAAATGTTCGCGTCGTATCTCAGGGAAGAGCAGGAAAATAATGGACACCTGTATTTTTCAGCAAGTTGCACAATTTTTTTTGCATCCGTATAATTTGCAGTAAATGGCTTGTCTATAAAGACGGGCTTTTTCGCCTTAAGAACAGGTTCTGCCTCTTTAAGATGGCGTCTTCCATCAACGCTTGTAAGCAAAACCGCATCAACAACCTCGAGCATTTCTTCAATTTTATCAAAAATTTTTACATTGTATTTTTCGACAAGTTCTTTTTTGTATCCTTCAACCCGGCTGTAGCTTAAGTCAAAGTCCTTGCTGAATGTTGGCACACCCGCAATAACCTTTCCGCCGGGAACATAAAATGGATCTGATGAATCATTGATAATCTTTGTAAAGGCAGGAACATGAGATGTGTCAAAACCGATAATGCCGATCTTTATATCAGACATAGATGCTCCTTATTTAAGGAAATGTTTTTCAACTTTTTTGAATGCTTCTATGATATCACATATTTCCTGATTTTCGTAACATTCATGAATACCGAGGGTCATATGGTCTTCAAGGGCTTTTTCAGCATTCGGGCAGCAGTTTTCGTAGTTAATTTTTCTTGCTCCTGGCAAGGACCATGGCATATGCGAAAAACCAAAAGTGCGCTTCTCAACAATCCATTTTGACTGATACATTGGCACAACATACTTCTGTCCCACAGGGATTCCTTCTGCTGAAAGCGCCTGAGCAAGAATATCATTGCCGGTGCTCAATCTATCCTTATCTACATGCACAAACAAAAACCACGGATTTGGTTCTGCATCCGGTTCACAAAAATGGATTCTGAATGCTGTCAATTCTTTCTCAAAGCCCTCTTTAATTTTCTTGTAAATATTCCTTCTTTTGTCCGCAATCACAGCCATTTTTTTCAGTTGTTCCCTTCCAATGGCAGCTTCAAGTTCTGTCATTCTGTAATTTAGCCCTGCGAAAAGGTTTGTTGTTTCTGCGCTGTTAAACGGTTTTCCTCTATCAGCGAATCTTTTTGCTTCCCAGTATAAGTTTTCATTGTCAGTCATCACCATTCCACCCTGGCCACCGCTTGTTGTGTGTTTTCCGCTCATAAGACTGAAGGCGGATAGTGTAGCGAAAGTACCGACGTATTTGCCTTTGTATTTTGCACCATGAGCCTGGGCGCAATCCTCTATAACAGGAATGTTATGTTTTTTTGCAATTTCGCAAATCTCGTCAATTCTTGACGGAAATCCAGCCAGATGCACCACAATTATCGCACCTGTTTTTTCTGTTATATTTTCTCTTATTGATTCTGGCGATGGGTTCAGCGTTTTATAATCAACATCGCAGAAAACCGGAATACATTGCTGGAAGACAATCGGCATTACAGCGCCAGGATCAGTGATCGGACTGGTGATAACTTCGCTGGCGGGTTCAAGATGCAAACAAGCAACAGCAGAATGAATGGCTGCTGTTCCTGAACTGACTGCTGTGGCAAATTTCATTCCAAAAAACTGAGCAAACTCCTTTTCATAGGCATCAACCTCTATTCCACCGTACCTATCAAGAGCCTGGTTTCCTGTCATGGATTTTTCAATAACCCTCATTGCCGCAAGCTTTTCATTCTGCCCGAACATAATCCTTGCAGGCATTGGTGTTTTCCTTACAGGATTTCCACCATCAATCGCCAGTTTTTCCATATCATCCCCTTTTATCTTCTGCTTGTGAACCACCCGCCAAGGTCTTCAGGGTCTCCTGTATCGCCTGGAAGGAGTTCTTTATAGTTTTCAATTACTTTTTTGAATGCGTCAGCATATTGGTTAATTATTTCAGGCCAGAAGTGTTTGAACCATGGAACAGCGAAAACCTTTTTCTGAAGGGACTCAGCCACTGGCAGTTGTTTATCGTTTTTGCGCACATCAACCTCAGAAAACGCAATTCTTGTTGGTTTTCCATGTCTGTAAACATCCACAGTTTGAAATAATGGATGCGTGTGAAGTGCTTTGTTGCAACCTGGATATGTCCCGACTCCTTCTGCTCTGAGAGCTTCACAGAATCTTGATATCGATAAGCCCTCCAGTTCTTCTTTGATATATCTACCCAGTGAAGCATACCAGCCGCCTTTTGTGCAACCGGAATCTTTTGGTGGTCTGTGAGGTCTTATGCCAGGATAGCCTTCTAAAAGGTCCCAGAAATAATTCATTGCTTTATCAATTTCCACCATATCAATTTGAAATTGCTTAATCTGCACAAGTCCGATCGCTGATGACATCTGATGCATCCTGTATTTATATCCGCCCCATGGAAGGCCTGATAGATTTTTCAATTCAGGGTTTTCAATTTCAGAATGTCTTTCATAATGGCCGAAAAGAATTGCCCTTTCATAAATTTCTCTATTGTTTGTAAGCATGATACCTGCTTCTCCAACTGCAAAACTTTTACCACTCATCAAAGAAAAGGCAGAGACATCTCCGAATGTGCCCACAAGCTTTCCCTTGTACAGAGCACCATGAGCATGAGAAACATCTTCAATTATCTTAATGTTATATTTCTTTGCTATCGGCATAATTCTGTCCATATCCGCAGGATATCCGGCGTAATGGACCGCTATAATTGCTTTTGTGCGAGAAGTAATTCTATGCTCTATATCGTCCGGATTGATACAGAGAGTTTCAGGATCTATATCAGCAAAAACCACAGTTGCGCCAAGCGAGAAAGCAGGCAGACAGCTTGCCCAGTATGTGGTGCTCTGACATATTATTTCGTCCCCTTCGCCGATACCTGCTGCGAACATTGCGCAATGAAGCGCGCTGGTGCCTGTGTTGCACCCCAATCCGTACTTCATGTTGTGCCAGTCAGCGAAAGCCGTTTCAAATTCCTTCGTAATATCAATAGAAGACATTTTCCATTCATGCAAAACCTTAAGTACAGCGTCTTCCATTTCTTTTGTAATGTTCCTTTTGAAAATGTCGTCAGACTTATTTTTGACTGCTGGTTCTCCGCCGAAAAGCGCCAGTTTGCTCATAAACACTCCTTGTGATTTCAATTATCTTATTCCAGATGCAGGAGTTGTTCAAGTTATTTTTTGCTGAGCTGCTGGAAAATTTTGCGGTATGAGGCAGGGCTTGCGCCTGTGATTCTTTTGAACGATTTTACAAAAGAGCTTATGTCAGAAAAACCAGATCTTCCAGATATCCCTGAAACTTTCAAATCGGTTTCTTTCAAAAGCTTTTTGGCTTCTTCAACCCTTCTCCGTATCAAATATGTTTTAAATGACACCCCGGCATATTGAGTGAAAAGATGGCTTAAATGAAACCGGGAAACATTAAGTTCCTTACTTAAACTCTTAAGGGTGATTTCTCGGGCAAAGTTTTGTTCGATATAAGAAATTGCTGACTGCACTATTTTGTTTGTATTTGCTTGCCGGTTGATTGCTTGACCTTCTTCTATCCTGCGCAGAAGCAAAAGGCAAATCTGTTCAATGAAGTTTGTTGTTGACTCCTTCCAGAATTTATTTTGCTGTTTTATTTCGCTATCTGCGGCATCAAGCAAGAATTCAATAATTGAAAACTCTTTATCGCTGAAAAAAATCTGATGTGGAAAGTTTTTGTTGCAATAGATCAAGGACGAAATGTGTTTTTCAATAAATGTTTTTTTGAAGATACCCGGGTACAGCATAACAGAAGTTTTGTCAATAAAGTTTTTTGCACCGCCTGAAAAAAAATGATGGACTTCATTGCTATGGATAACAAGGGCAGATGATGGTTTAACAGCATATCTTCTATTCTTAATAAAATAAAATCCTTCCCCTTTTTTAATGAACTGCATTTCAAGATCTGCGGTATGATAGTGTAATCTGTGCGAAGGAAAAGTTTCACCATATCCGCGCGCATGAGCGATTTTTACTGGAAACCCTGTCCCATCAAAAATTTTTTGAATGTATTTTTTCACCGATGGCATTGTGATATTATATATCAAATAAACGGTGTTTCTATATGGGAATAAAAGTAGAAAGGAACATCAGAGTAAAGATGCGAGACGGAATTGATCTTGCGACAAATGTCTTTCTTCCTGATGAAAAAGGTTCTTGGCCGGTTGTTCTTGTAAGGACTGCCTATAATCGCAATTTCGTCAATCCTGTCGATTTTCTTAACAGAGGCATTGCTTTTGTTTCGCAGGACTGCAGGGGAAGATATGCTTCTGACGGTTCTTTTTATCCTTTTATCAATGAGGAAAAAGACGGGTATGACACACTGCAATGGATTACAAAACAGCCCTGGTGTAACGGGAAAATTGGAATGTATGGTGCTTCATATCTTGCAGCAACCCAATTTTTTGCGGCAATATCAGGTAGTAAACACTTAACTACGATCGTTCCTCAGTTTATGACAGGCGATTGCTGGAAGCAGGGATACTTCTGTAACGGCGCTTTTTCACTTGGTCTAACCTGGAGCTGGCTCTGCTTTGAAACAAATAGCAGAACTTCAGAAGCTCAAACAATGCCTATATTTGATGTTGCAGAGCTGGTCAAATCCCTGCCAATCATAGAGCTTGACGCAAAGAGTGGATCAGGAATTGTAAAATCGTACAGGGATTTTGTCTCAAATAATGTGTACGGGCATTTCTGGAAAAGGTTCAACCTTTTATCTCACTATGAAAAGTTTCAGATGCCAGTTTTATTGATTGGCGGCTGGTATGATTATTACCCTTCTCAAATGCTTGATATTTTTCAACAGATTAAGAAACACGGCAAAACAAAAGAAATTGCTGAAAGCCACAGAATAATTATCGGTCCATGGACTCATGGCATAAATCCATCAACAGTTCTTGGCGAGGTGGATTTCGGGCCTGAATCGTTAGAAGAAAACGATGCGACCGTCAGGTGGCTCGACTTTCTTTTACACGAAAAAAAACCCTGTGAATTTCAAAAAGCGCCAATAAGAATTTTTATGATGGGTAAAAATATATGGCAGGATGAATACCAGTGGCCACCTGCCAGGATTAAATACCAGAAGTGGTATATCCATAAAGGCGGGTTTCTTAACAGAAAACATCCTCAGGATGAGAATCCTGATTATTACGATTATGACCCTGAAAACCCGCTGCCTACAATTGGAGGAAACCATTCCATAGGTCCCTACAACCCCGGGCTTTATGAAATTGCAAAGCCCGGTCCATATGATCAGAGAATACTTGAGAAAAGAAAAGATGTGCTTGTATACAAATCCAGTGTTTTGAAAAATGATATTGAAATTACAGGTCCAATTTCATTTATACTTTTTGCATCTTCTTCAGCGATAGACACTGACTTTGTTATAAAACTTGCAGATGTTTATCCTGATGGAAGATCAATAAACATATCGGAGGGCATAATAAGGGCAAGATTTAGGAATGACATCCAGGGTGAGCCGGTTTTTATCAAACCAGGAAAAATTTATGAGTTTCATATTGAGATGATGCCTGTATCCAACCTGTTCAAAAAGGGCCATAAAATTTGTGTTTACATAACAAGCAGCAATTTTCCTTTGTGGGACAGAAACCTTAATACAGGTAGAGACCCTGCAACAGATACAAAATTTCAGATTGCGCATCAGTCAATCTTCCATGATTCCAGCTGGCCAAGTCATATCATTCTTCCTGTTGCCGGTGAAGATTGACAGTTTATACATCCATGATAGAATTAAATTATAAAAGGAGGAAAAAATGACTAAAGGCGATTCAAGATGGTTTGTCCATGATAGATTTGGCATGTTTATTCACTGGGGAATATATGCTATGCCTGCGAGGCATGAGTGGGTAAAAAATCGCGAAGAAATACCTGATGAAAAATATGATATCTATTTCGAGAATTTCAATCCTGACCTTTTTGATGCTTCTCAATGGGCAAAAATGGCAAAGCAGACAGGTATGAAATATGCTGTTATAACCACAAAACATCATGATGGTTTTTGCCTGTTTGATAGCAAGTATACTGATTATAAGGCGACAAATACTCCTGCGAAAAGAGATTTAATAAGAGAGTTTGTAGATGCTTTCAGAGAAAATGGGTTGAAGATCGGATTTTATTATTCACTTATTGACTGGCATCATCCAGATTTTACCATTGACAGCCTTCATCCATTGAGAAATCATCCTGACCGTGATAATCTCAATAAATACCGGGATATGAGTAAATACAGACAGTACCTTCATAATCAGATAAAAGAGCTTCTCACAAATTATGGTAAGATTGACATTCTCTGGTGCGATTTCAGTTATCCGTCTGGTCCGAACACGCCTGCTGGATGGATTGGCAAGGGCAGACAAGACTGGGATAGCGAAAATCTTGTCAAGATGATAAGATCTGTTCAGCCGCATATTCTTATAAACAACAGGCTTGACCTTCCTGAAGAGGCGGATTTTCTTACTCCTGAACAGATTGATGTGCCAGAAGCCATCGCTGTTGATGGAAAACCTGTTGTGTGGGAAGCATGCCACACATTTTCAGGCTCCTGGGGATACCACAGGGACGAGGCTTCATGGAAGAGTGTAGATGTCCTTGTGAAAATGCTTATCGATATTGTGAGCAAAAATGGAAACTTGCTTTTGAATGTTGGTCCAACCGCAAGAGGAGAGTTTGACAGTAGAGCAACAGAGCGACTTACTGGCATAGGTGAGTGGATGAAGAGGCACAGCAGATCTATTTACGGTTGCACTCAGGCGCCTGATGAATTCAAACCGCCAAAAGATTGCAGACTGACATATAATCCAGAAACAAATCGTCTTTACATCCACATCTTTTCATGGCCGTACAGGTTTTTGCAGGTTGATTTTGGAGAAAGGATTGAATACGCTCAGCTTCTTAACGATGCGTCAGAAATTCCTGTTCAAAAGATAAGATATCCATATTTGAGAAACAGAAATCAGGATGAGGAAATTTCTATGACAACCCTGTTGCTTCCTGTGCAGAAACCAGATGTTTGTGTGCCTGTGATTGAGGTTTTTCTGAAAAAGTGATTATTTCACAAGTTCGCCTATGATTTTATAACCGCCATTATTTTTTGCCAGATAGATATTTTTTCGGGTTATGCTTCTAAGATTGTTTGATTCATATCTCTGTATTGCATCCAGAAGAAAAACATATCCAAACCCTGTGTTGCCATAAGGGACAATAACAGGTCTTTCTAATTCAACTTTCACAAATTGCTTGTTTCTATTCACCCTTTTTTTGTACTCAGCCCATGTTTTTTTATCTTTTCCATCGCTTCTGAAATTTTCGTCATAAAAAGAAAGATATCCTTCAATGTCGATTCTTTCCCATGATTGTTTCCACCCCTGTACTGTTTTCCAGACAAGGAGTAAGTCAGAAAGATTGGTGTCTTCTATTTGTTTTACAATATGTATGTAGGTTCTGCCTGGTTCTATATACTGCTGCAGAGCAAGAAAGTCCTTGTCACTTACAACCACGCAACCTTCGCTGTTATATGGAGGCCTTTCAATTGGCGTGCCGTGAAGCCAGATACCGCTTCCGTCCTTGTCCATTCTCCTTGAAAGATAATCCGGGAAATCAAGAACATATGCACCTGCACCATACTTTGGGTCGAGCTTTTCCCCGGGAATAGAAAACTTTATAAGAAAAGTCCCTTCGGGCGTTGCGAGGTCTCCTTGCCTTTTTTTGTCTTCCATGTTTTTCCCTGTTGTGCAGGGGAGCTGCAGGATTTTTTTTATCTCTATCCCATCAAACTGATAGACACTGAGATTTTGCGATGATTTATCCACAACGAGGAATTTGTATGGTTCCACATCTATCCTCTGGCTTAATAATATTTTTTCTGGTTCTGATGGTTTTTTCTCAATCTTTTGAATCTCAGGTTTTTTGAATGCTATAAGAGGCGTTTTTTTATTTAATTTTTCAATTTCAGCCAGATACAGGTCCTTTTTTCCCTGCTTTTTGTATACATTGGCAAGAAGATTTCTGAATTTCAAATCTTCTTTTTCAGAAAGAATCCTTTGAAGCAGAAAAACAGCGTCCTGATACCTTTTTTCTTTTTCATAAGCCCTTACAAGATAATTAACCGAATCAGGGTTTCTGTTGCCGAGCTCAATCGATTTTGAAAGCGCTTCGATTCCATCAGGTGTTTTTTCTATGCCGAGATACAACCGTCCAAGTTTATCAAAAAAAGAGGGATTTTGAGGATTCAGGTATGTCAGGGCCTGGTAAATATAGATGCGCTGCTGGAGGTTATAAACAACATCAAGCTTTTTCTCAAGATATTTTGAACATTCTTCATCAGCATTTTTTGAAATAAGCTGGCTCAGTAAAAAATTAGCTTCTTTTTCTTTATTTATTGCCCTGTAAATGAGAAAAAGCTCTGTTTTTGCCTGTGTTTCGCCAAGTCCAATTAAAGCAAGCGCATAATATTTTTTCTGCAAGGATTCGTCTTCGGGATTTTCATAGATGCTTTTCTCGTATTCCCGCAATGAAATCAACAGGTGTTTCTGCGCCCTTTCCTGATGGTTGGCGGAACAACCTGCAAGAAAAATTGTAAGTATAAAGGCATTCCCAAATTTTGCCAAGTACGTCTTATTCGATGGATATAGCATCTACCGGACAATTTTCTGCTGCCTCTTTTGCGCATTCTTCCTTTTCGGCAGGTACAGGGTCAGCAATGACCTTTGCTACAGAATCTCCCAGTTCAAATACCTCAGGGCAGTTATCTGCGCAAAGACCGCATCCTGTGCATGTGCTTTCATCTATTTTTACTTTCATTGTTTCCTCCTGTTAAAAAGAAACGACATAATTTTATTAAAACTTTTTGGTTGTGTCAACTGAGCGCGGCGCCAAAAGCAACAACAAACTGCGGGTTTTCGGGAATCTGAATTGGTCTATTGCTTATTTTTTCAATGCTTTCCTTAAGCCCTGGTATAATTGCACCGCCTCCACAAAAAATAACAGGAAGTTTTCTGTTGAAATGGTTCATCATTGTTGAAATTCTCGAAGCAATGGCATTGATAAGGCCTGCAGCAATATTTTCCTTTTTTTCATTATGGGCGATAAGGGAAACAACTTCGCTTTCCGCAAAAACGCTGCATGTCGAACTTATCAACACCGGCTTTTCTGCCTGCAATGAGAATGTCCCGAGCCCATAAATATCTGTTTCTAAAACATTTGCCATCATTTCAAGAAACCTCCCTGTTCCTGCGGCGCACTTGTCGTTCATCAAAAAATCCACAACCTCACCGTTTTTATCAACTTCTATCGTTTTTGTATCCTGTCCGCCTACATCAATGACAAGACATTGGTTCCGTCCAGAAAGGAAAAAAGCGGCTCTTGCCGCCGCTGAAACTTCTGTTATAACTGAGTGAGACGGTGAGAAAATGTACCTGCCATAGCCGGTCGAGACGATTTTTTCTATTTGAGAAAACTGAATTTCAGCACTCTGCAAGGCATCCAGCAGCACCTTTTCTGCTATTTTTTCAGGCATTGCGCCTGATCTTGCTATCGCCTTTGATATGATTTTTTCTTCCTTCACAACAACGCACTTTGTCATCACTGAACCAATGTCTATCCCTGCTTTCAAAAAAGCCTCCTTTAGTTTCTGCGCGACTCAATCATCTCCCTGAATGCTTCCAATCTTGTTTTTAACTGTCCGGTATCCTGGTTGCCAAGGTCTGTTTTTATTGAAATAAATGGAATGTCTTTTTCTTTCAGCGCCTGTCTTATGACTGCTGTCTGGATGTCAAACACCTGGCACAATCTCAGATTGTAATATATTACTCCATCAAGATTATGCTGGCTTACCGCATCGACAATGAGATTGACTAATTTTTCAAGGTTTAACAAACAGGGGCAGATGCTTCCAGCAATATCTTTCAGGCTCAACGCCCTGATAATACCCGACTCGGTATCTTCATCTATTTCAACTGGATTATAAAATCGTCCAAAAGTTGTGCACTGAATGTCAGCCGCCAGGGACAATCCTGCTTGTTCAATAACATCGATAATCTTGAAGTTTGGAAATATAACCGGCGTTCCAGCAAGAAGGATTTTTGGATTTTTGCAAATTTCTCTGGTTTCAAGCGCTTCTCTGTAAACGTTCTCAGCAAGATTGTTCCAAATCTCTATATCCATGAAGAAAGAAGCGTAAATCATTATGTAATAATCGAAGCTGTTTATCGCTTCGGGATTTCTTGTTCGAAATTGATAAATCTTTCTAAAAATTTCTGTGCGCGCGTTTGTTTTCTTACACGCGGAAAGCAAATGTTTTCTTCCTGACGAGCAATGAAATCTTTCTTTTAGAAAATCAAAAAACTTTGTGTATTTTTCTCCCCAGATGTCAGCGTTTTTTAGATAATCGCAATCTCTTCCGGGATCGAGAAAATACACTTCTTTCAAAGGAGAAAGCAACTCCGCAAGTTTCGTTTTTGGGTCGCAGCTTCCAGGAACAACTACAAGATCAAATCTGTCATACATCTGGTTGTAAAACTTCCCGCATATAGATTTAACCACCGGGCATACATCTCCTGGAATAATCTCTTCACCTGCTTGGGTCCAGAGGTTTTCTTCACAACACAACCTCACAGGGTGCAGGTTGCAGGCAAGAATTAGTTCTTCAGGCACGAGGCTGCAAAAGTAACCAACAACCGGTTTTTCTGGATAGAGAAACTTTCCTGTTTCAAAATCCTCAATGTCTTGATAAAATTTTTTCATTAAAGAATTTTTTGATCTGCTGGAATATTCAAGCAATTCAGAATTAGCGTTGCTTTTGATGGACCGGGTGGAAGTAAATCCTTTTAAGACGGCTCTGCCATAACGATCAAGAAATTTATTCTGCATTTTTTCTCCTGAAAAAATCCTTAATCCTTATCCCTTTGCCAAAGAATTTTACACTGAGGCATCCTTTTCTCGGGCATACCTCAACACATCGCAGGCACATTATACAGGAATTCTGGTTGTAAATGCCATCTTTGTCCATTTCGTACATTTTTGTAAGTCCCATAGGGCAGGCGTCAGCGCAATATCCGCACTTAATGCATTTGATGGGTTTTTTGTGAAGTTCAACGCCAGCTCCTTTATTGAACCATGAGTTAATCAGGCCAACAGGACACATATGACACCAGACCCGTCTTCCAAAATAGAAGGCGGCAATAAAGAGCCCAAGAACAATCCATGCAAGAAGTGTAAAGGTTGTTGTGATGGATGTTGAAAAATCCTTCCAGTTCGGCCTTATTAAGCCGAACAAAGGACAGATGAGCCGCGCAGGGCATATCTGACAGTAAGGCAGAAACCAGTAACACTGGTATCTCGCAAAATTGGGCATACCTATTATTGTGGAAATCGTAAGGGCTATCGCCATAAGTCCATAGCCAGTAAAAGAGAGATTAATTCTGAAATTATGTGGAAACCTTTTCACCGGGATATTCATTTTCCTTCTTAAGAATGTGAGGAAGTCGCCTGTAGTTCCTATGGGACAAACCCATCCGCACCACATTCTTCCGAGAAGAAAACATAGCAGAATAAAAAGCGTAATATAAGGCAATAGATATTTTAACTGGGTTTGCCAGGTGAGGTTTTCAGAAAAAAAGTGCAGGATGCATGCCTTAAACATACCCCCTTTCGGGTTAAACCTGCACACAAGAGATGGCGGATAGTTTTCGATCACAGGAGTTGCCCCTGATGGCCAGAGTATGCTTCCTTTCTCAAGTTTAGTGATAGAAATGCTTCCTGCTGGCGCTTTCAATGCAGGAAAAAGAGATTGTTCGGTTTCAGGTGATTGTTTCCATTCCTTGAATATGTATCCGCCATATACAAGAAGAATCAAACAAAAAACCTGTACAATTCTTCTTGTCATCGTAATTTTCTTCATAACTTTTGCATCCTTATTGTTCGTAATGTCCTTAACACAGTGATAAGAATCAAAAAGAAGACAGGCAGGATATACCACCAGTACCTGATGTTTGTACTTCTGTCAACTCTCACATTTATCTGCCCGACAGACACATCCATATTTTCTACTGTGTTACCCGCGCCAGGTACAATAAAAGATACTGTTGGAAGAACAGCCGCTTCAACAAAAGATTTTTTTCTTTCCACATCACCTCCGTAAAAAATGATGTATTTTCCTTTTTTCTGGCTGTTGGCAGGAAAAACTATCTCTGCACTCAAAACCGAGCCATCAGGCCAATTGTCCTGTACCACGATTTTTGATGGAATTTCCTTTCTTGTGTCTTTATCCATAACAAGTATTTTTTTTAAATCAGGAGCTGCCGACGGAGGGAAAAACACTGTTCCAGCGACATAAAAGTCGCCTGTTATGGAAGGATATTCAAATTCTATCTGTATCTGGTCCGCACCATAAGCAAGACAATACAGGATTGGTATGAGAAAAATAAGAAATGTTTTCATCTTGTTAATAATCTATGGAGCAAAAACAATCTGTCCGAAACCTTTTTCCTGATGGTAGGATGAAGCATCCATAGCCCAGTAACTTTCCTCAATATAACCGGTTGATTTTGTGCGAATAATTTTCAATAACCAGGTCTCGCCTGGTTCAGGGGTTCTGGTTCCTATTGAAGAAAAAGGAATGCCGATTTCAATCATCCAGGCATTGATGCCCCTGTACATTCCATAGACCAGATTTGCTGGCTGAAGGTCCTGCACTTCGCCAGAAGACCTGACTTTCTTGAATGTCATTTTTCTGTCACCTGTTAGAACAATGGAATAATAGGTTTTTCCTGAAGGATCTGATGATATCTGTATCTCAATTCTGTCTTTATCGGAAATCTTTTCAGGTTCATTGTCCCTGCAATAAAACCCCAGGTATAGCGAACTCGCGTCGTAGGTGAAAAGTCCAACTGTTTGATACACGGGTTTTCCCTGTCCGGGACAGGAAAAATTTCCAGCAACTCCAGCGTTTTTCCAGCATTCTTCCATAAGTCTACCGTCTATCTTTGGCGGCTGGAATATTTTTTTAACTGAAAGAAGCGCTGACTCTTTTTTTCTGGAAGGTTGCGTCTCAGGGCTGGATTTATTTTCAGACATTGGCGTTTCCTTTTTCTCCTGAACCCTGTTAGCCGCTTCTCCAGAAACATCAAGATTGAAGCTTTTGAATTCTCTTCCGCCGCCGACGAGTCTGAATGTTACAGGATAGTTTCCAGAAGATGTATTTGGTTTCGGGGTCATAGTCACCTCAAAATAAACTCTCTGGTCCTTTGGAACAGACATCTTCATTGGGTAGATCTGGAAATCAAAAGCAGGGCTTTCAGCGATAAGTTTTATTTCTGCTATGGCTCTATCCATGTTGTTCTGAAGAAAAATTTTAAAGGTCGCTTTATCTTTAACGATAATGTTGTAAATCTCAGGTTTAACAATTAGTTTATCTGCCTGTCTGAAAACATTATCACAAAGATGTGCATACAGGGGGGATAAAATTGCGAAGGTTATTATGCAAAAGAATTTACATAATTCTGTCATATAAAAATTGTAATACATTAAACTTAAAATGTCCAGTGTGCCCATTGCGCCATATAAAACATTTATCCTGTGATAGAATATAATAATAGCTATCAAATTTTGCATCTTTTGAAGTGTAACGAGGGGGAATAATGGTCAGAAACTGGTGGGATAGACCTGTTAGAATGTTTCGCCGGGATTATATTTTCGATTTTTCACCATTCTTGAAATCAGACCTGAATAAGACCGCAAGAGAAACAAGAAAATTGTGGAAGGCAAACTGCGAATGGATTATGGCAACACCAGGATGCGCGCCAGGAACAGGATACCTCACAACATTTAACTCTGATAAATTTGAAAAATTACCAGTGCTCGGTTCAAGAGATCTTTTAAGAGAATATGTGCCTGTCGCGAAAAAACATAACCTTTATGTCATTGCTTACATAAATATGCACTGGTATAGCTACGAGTTTGCAGAAAAAAATCCTGGATGGGAACAGCTCTGTGAAGATGGCATACCCTATGGAAGGAAAAAACCTCTTTATGGCAATGGTACTACTTTTTGCGTTAACGGCCCGTGGAGAAACTGGGCGTTTGAAATGATTGCGGAGGTGATGAAGACAGGCGTGGATGGATGTTTTCTTGACGGGCCGGTTGTTTATCCAGGGGTTTGTTACTGTCGGCATTGCCAGGAGAAATTCAAAAGAATGACAGGATGCCAGCATCTTCCAAAATTTCTTGACTGGACTGATCCCTGCTGGAAAAAGTTTGCTGAATTTCGTTCGCAGAGCTGGGCTGACTTTATGAAAGACGCCAGCGAAACAGCAAAGAAAATAAAAAAAGACGCCGTTATGTTTCTTAATGGCGGAGGGTTCAGCGCTTCAAACATTCTTGTTGGTTATGATGCCGCAAGGATGGAAAATTATCAGACATTCACTGGAGCAGAGGATTTTTTCCATTGCTCAGAATATTATATCTCGCCTTATACCACATTAAATCTTTCACGGTTTCTTTCTGCCGGGAAAAATCCGTCTGTGGTTTTTACCCATCATACACTTTCAACCTGGCACTATGTTGGGCTTGTTGAGGCTGAATTTTCAACTGCCATTGCGCAGGCAACAGCAGGAGGTTCAAATACCTGGTTTGCGATTTTTTATCCAGCCATTGAAAAAACAAAAAAGTATGCGATAGGCGGCTTGAAGACAGCAGCATTGATTGAAAAAAATGAAAAATTTATCGAAGGCAGTGTTTCAGCAGCTGAAACAGGAGTTTTAATATCAAATAAAACACTGTATTACTATATTTCCTCGCATAAGGGGTTATGTTATGGGGCAGGTTCTGGGAAAGAGCAGGGCTTGATTATGGATACCGGCAGCAAGTTGATAGAAGACATAAAGAAACAAAGAGAGGTGAGCGAGAAAATACTGAACAATGAAAATCATGGATGCCTTGATTTATGTAATTTTGCCCATATTCCTGTCAGGGTATTATGGGACGAGTATCTCAATCAGGAGACACTTAAAAAGTTGAAACTTCTTATTCTTCCTAATTCAGCTTGTCTTTCTGACAGTCAGATTGCGGTAATAATGGATTATGTAAGAAAAGGTGGAGCGCTTCTTTGCGACTTTGAGTCAGGATTCTACAATGAATATGGCGAGATTGTGGATCGTAATAGCTGGCTTGATTTTCTCGGGATTGAACAGATATGTGGAGTTTTAAGACCTTCAAGAATAGAGGATTACATCGTTCTAACTCAAAATATTGCTGGGATTGAAAAAGATATCCTTATTCCAAGACCGGTGAATGGCCTTTTAATAAAGGCAAAAAAAGAAGCGCAGATAATTGCGAAGTACTTAAATCCTTTGAACTATGCATACTCTCAACCGAAAGGAGTAAGTGAATATCCGGCAATTGTAATTTCCAAAAAGGGCAGAGGAAAAGTTATCTATTTTGCTTCTCCAGTTTTTGAAAGTTTCAACATGTTTCATATTGACTGGCATAAGGAACTTATCCACTCTGTCATTAAAAAGTTTGTGCCTGGCGGGCTTCAAATTGAAACAAATGCGCCTGGAAGCCTTGCGATTGAAATGAGGAAAAATGAAAAAGGGTTGCTTGTTCATCTTGTGAATGTCACTGCTGATATGAAACGGCCTATGGACAGGATAATTCCACTTTATAACATAGAAATGTCAGTAAGGACTTTTTTTAATAAAGCCAGATCCCTTTCTTCAGGAAAGTCGTTCAAAACAAAGAGAAAAAAAGACCGACTTTCTTTTATGTTGCCACAGATAAACGACTATGAAATAGTCCTTCTTTCAGAATAGGTTTCATCTGATGACATTTTTGGTTGTATAATATATACCAAAAAAATTCAACTTTTTTTCAGGAGGTAAATTATGGCAAGAGTGTTGATTGTCTACTATTCGAGGACCGGAAACACTGAAAAAATGGCTCGGGAGATTGCAAAAGGCGTTGTTGCTGAAGATGTTGAAGCCGTAGTTAAAAAGGTTGAAGAAACAGACGCAAAAGAATTGATAGAGTATGATGGGATTATCGCGGGTTCTCCAACATATTTTGGTGCTCCAGCGTGGGAGATAAAGAAACTTTTTGACGATTCAGTTAGGTTTTATGGAAAGATGATTGGCAAGGTCGGAGCCGCATTTACTTCATCAGCAAACATTGCCGGCGGAAATGAGACAACAATTCTTTCGATGATCCAGATGATGCTGATACACGGAATGATTGTCCAGGGTACAACAGAAGGCGGTCATTACGGGCCTGTCGCAATAGACAGCCCCGATGAGAAAGCATTGAAAGAATGCAGAGATGCAGGGAAAAGAGTAGCGATACTTATAAAGAAACTGAAAGGCGGAAAATAAATGGCTGATAAAAACTATTCAGAAACAGTGCTTCTTCCAAAAACTGATTTTCCGATGAAAGCGGACCTTGCCAGAAGAGAATCTCAAATTTTGGAAAAATGGCAATCACTGGACATTTATAAAAAGATTCTTGAAAAGAATTCTGGCGGGAAATCATTTATACTTCATGATGGGCCGCCCTACGCCAATGGACATATACACCTGGGAACAGCGCTTAACAAAATTTTGAAGGACACAGTTGTAAAAATCAAATCTTTGCAGGGATTCTTTTCTCCTTATGTCCCTGGATGGGATTGCCACGGAATGCCGATTGAGCATCAGGTTTTCCAGCAGATGCAGATAAAGGATAAAAATGCTGTGGACATAATCGTTTTTAGAAAAAAAGCCCATGATTATGCAATAAAATTTATGGGAATACAGAGAGATGAATTCAAACGACTTGGAGTATTTGGGGACTGGGAAAATCCATATCTCACCCTTAACCCGATCTATGAAAAGACAATCGTGGAAAGTTTTGGAAAACTTTTCATCAATGGTTATATAATCCAGAGGTACAAGCCGATATACTGGTGCTGGCACTGTCAGACAGCACTTGCAGAAGCAGAGGTTGAGTACTGGGATGAAACAAGCCCTTCTGTTTATGTGAAATTTCCTGTAAAAAGGTTTTCAGTTGATTTTAATCTGCCAGAGGGCACATCATTTCTAATATGGACAACAACTCCCTGGACACTGCCGGCAAATGTGGCTATCGCGGTTCACCCGGAACTGAATTATTCGCTGATAAAAACCCAATCAGGTTATTTCATCGTCGCTGAAAAGCTTTCTGGTGTAATCTGTGAAAAACTAAAATGGCAATGCGAAAAAGTGGCTTCTTTTAAGGGTTATCAACTTGAGAAAACAATCTGTCTTCATCCTTTTATTGAAAGAGAATCTATTGTTGTGCTGGCTGATTATGTTTCTGACGCAGAAGGCACAGGCTGCGTTCACACAGCAACCGGTCATGGTGAGGAAGATTATCAAACAGGGCTCAGATATAATCTTGATGTTATATCTCCTGTCGATGAAAGGGGAAGATTTACAGAAGAAGTCCCTGAATGGAAGGGGATACTTGTTTTTGACGCTGACCCATTGATTGTTGAAAATTTGAGCAAAAAAGGCATTATTCTTCACAGCGAACCTTATCAGCACTCATATCCGCATTGCTGGAGATGTAAAAAGCCTGTAATTTTCAGGGCGACAAAACAGTGGTTTTTGAAGATAGACCATAACAATCTGCGTCATCTCCTTCAGAGCGAGATAGAAAAAACACAATGGATACCTGAAGAAGGCCAGTCAAGAATCTCAAGCATGGTTGCTTTAAGGCCTGACTGGTGCCTTTCTAGACAGAGATTGTGGGGAGTGGCTCTTCCTGTGTTCTACTGCGAAAAATGCGGCAAACCTGTATGCAATGAACAAACGATTGCAGTAGTTGCAGAACTTGTTGGAAAGTATGGTTCAAACATCTGGTTTGAGAAGGAAGAAAAAGAGCTATTACCTGAGGATTTTGCTTGTCCTTATTGTAGCAGCAGGGGTCCTTTTAGAAAAGAAAAGGATATTCTTGATGTGTGGTTTGATTCAGGTGTAAGCCATCTTGCTGTGCTAAAAAACCACAAACATTTGAAATGGCCTGCTGATATGTATCTTGAAGGCAGCGACCAGCATCGCGGATGGTTTCAGACATCTCTTATCACTTCCTGCGCTATTGAGAAGAAAGCGCCCTTTTCAGCAGTTGTTACTCATGGTTTTGTTGTGGATGCTGAAGGAAGAAAAATGTCAAAATCGCTCGGCAATGTTATAACGCCGGACCAGGTTATAAAAAAATATGGCGCTGACATATTGAGGTTGTGGACAGTAAGTGAAAACTACCAGCAGGATATGAGAATTTCACAGAAAATAATCGACCATCTTGTAATTGTTTACAGAACAATCAGAAATACAATGAGGTTTATGCTTGGCAATCTTTACGACTGCGATCCTGATCTTGAAAAAGTCCAACTGCTTGAGGTTGACAGATGGGCTCTTGAAAGAACATATCAACTTATATGCGATGTTTCAAACTACTATGAAAAATGTCTCTTTCACAAAGGTATAAGTGAAATTTTCAACTTCTGCAATATTGATATGTCTTCTTTTTATCTTGACTACCTGAAAGATAGATTATACACGCACGGAAAAAATTCTTCAAGCCGTCGGGCTGCTCAATACGCAATTTATCAAATACTTAAGTCGGTTGTTATTATGCTTGCTCCAGCGCTTTCTTTCACATGCGAGGAAGCTTACTCTTTTATGCCAGGTAGAAAAAAAGAAAGTGTTTTTCTTGAGACCTGGCCTGAATTAAGAAAACCTGACAGCAGATTACTTGAAAGATGGGCAAGATTTTTTGATTTCAGGAAACTTGTTTTGAAGCAGATTGAACAGCAAAGGTCTGCAGGAAACATCGGCAGCAGTCTTGAAGCAGCGATTGAAATTAGAACAGATGGCGAAAATAAGGCGTTTATTGAAAGTTTTCCTGATCTTACAAATCTCCTGATGGTTGCTGAATGCTCAATCGCGGAAGGAGAGAATCTGGAAATCATTGCGAAAAAAACCGCTCTTAAAAAATGCGCCAGGTGCTGGATACACCATCAAACAGTTGGACATTTCAGCCAGCATCCAGAATTGTGTGAAAAATGCTTCAATGTGATAAAGGGTTGATTACTGCTTATTTTCTCAGCCAAAAAAGATTTGTAAAAAATGAAGGGCTATCTTGTTGTTGAGGATGGTTCAATATATACCGGAGAAGTTTTTGGCGCTCAAACCGAATCTTTTGGCGAACTCATCTTCAACACCAGCATGACAGGGTATCAGGAAATTATTTATGATCCTTCCTACAAAGGCCAGATTGTAACAATGACATATCCTTTGATTGGCAATTATGGAATAAACAGTTCAGACATTGAATCATACAAAATTCACCTTGCGGGTTTTGTTGTGAAAGAAAAAAGTAAAACCTATTCAAACTGGAGGGCCGAGAAATCTATTGACGATCTTTTAAGAGAAAACAATATCACAGGTATTGAAGGTGTGGATACAAGGAAAGTCACTGAATTGTTGAGAGACAGGGGAGCTCAAAGAGCAGGAATATTTTATGGAGAGCGTGATAAAAAAGAGATGCTTGAAAAGGTTAAAAACTCCCCGTCTCTTGTTGGAAGAGATCTTGTTAGAGATGTTGTGAAAAGCGCTCCATATGTCTGGAACGTTGATGGCAAATACAAGGTTGTTGTTATTGATTGCGGAGTAAAATATAACATACTCAGACTTCTCGCGGTCAGAGGAATTAGAGTTGTTGTTTATCCTGCCACTGCGCCCTATCAGGAAATTGAAAAAGAAAAGCCGGACGCAATTTTGATTTCGAATGGCCCCGGAGATCCTGAACCGCTTCGCTATGTGATAGAAACAGTTTCTAACCTGGTTGAAAAATTTCCTGTTTTTGGTATCTGTCTTGGTCATCAGATACTCGGCCAGGTTTTTGGCGGAAAAACATACAAGCTGAAGTTCGGCCATCACGGAGCAAATCATCCAGTTAAAGATCTGATAAGCGGAAAGATTTATATCACAGTGCAAAATCACGGCTTTTGCGTTGACGCAAGCTCGATAAAAGACCCTCATATTGAAGTAACTCACATCAATCTAAATGATCAGACGCTTGAAGGTTTTGAGCACAAAAAATTATCTGTTTTCAGCGTGCAGTTCCATCCTGAGGACGCTCCTGGACCAAGGGACGCAAGATACCTTTTCGAAAAATTTTTTGCCATGATTGAAAATGGGAAAAAGAACAGATATTAAAAAAATCCTGTTGATAGGCTCGGGTCCCATTGTGATAGGGCAAGCATGCGAGTTTGATTATTCTGGTTCCCAGGCTTGTAAGGCACTAAAGGAAGAGGGATATCAGGTTGTTCTTGTAAACAGCAATCCGGCGACCATTATGACAGACCCTGAAATGGCTGATAGAGTTTATCTTGAACCTCTCTTACCAGAAATAGTAGCAAAGATTATTGAAAAAGAGAGACCTGACGCGCTTCTTCCGACCCTTGGCGGTCAGACCGCGCTGAATCTCGCTACAAAACTGTGCGAAAATGGTGTAATTGAAAAATTTGGTGTGAAACTCATAGGCGCAAATTACGAGGCAATAAAAAAAGCAGAAGACAGACAATTGTTCAAAGAGTCCGTGCAAAAAATTGGGCTGAAAGTTCCCCAAAGCGGCGTTGCTCGAAATCCCGTTGAAGCGCTGGAAATAGCAAAGATGATTGGGTTTCCAGTGATAATAAGACCTGCTTACACTCTTGGCGGGACAGGCAGCTCAATTGCTTACAATTTAGAAGAATTTGAGGAACTTTCTGAAAATGGACTTAAGACAAGTTTCATAGGAGAGATACTTATCGAACAATCAGTTTATGGTTGGAAAGAGTTTGAACTTGAACTGATGAGAGATATTAAGGATAATGTTGTGGTTATATGTTCCATTGAAAACTTTGATCCTATGGGAATTCACACAGGAGATAGTATCACAGTGGCTCCTGTTCAGACGCTCACTGATAGAGAATATCAGGATATGAGGGACGCCGCGATAAAGATTATAAGGGAGATAGGAGTGGAAACAGGAGGTTCAAATATTCAGTTTGCGATAAATCCTGAAAACGGAGAAATGGTTGTTATTGAAATGAATCCGCGTGTTTCGAGAAGTTCCGCCCTTGCCTCAAAAGCAACTGGTTTCCCAATCGCAAAAATTGCCACAAAGCTTGCGATAGGATACACCCTTGACGAAATTCCAAACGATATTACAAAAAAGACCCCTGCCTGTTTTGAACCAGCGATTGACTACTGTGTTGTAAAAATTCCAAAATTCAATTTTGAAAAATTTCAGGAGACACCCGCTATTGTTGGTACAGCGATGAAATCAGTCGGAGAAGTTATGGCGATAGGAAGGACATTCAAAGAAGCATTCCAGAAAGCCCTCAGAAGCATGGAGGAGGGATACCTTGGTCTGGAAGATATAAAAACTGACTTACAGGTTGAGGAAGGATTGAAAACGCCAAATCCCAAAAGGGTTTTCTTGATAAAAAAAGCTTTTAAAGAAGGAAAAAGCGTTGAAGAGGTTTATCAACTGTGCAAAATAGATAGATGGTTTCTTTCAAATATACAAGAAATCGTTGAATTTGAAAAAGAGATTGAGAAATTTAATGGCAGGGCGATTGATTGCGAAACAATGAAAAAGGCAAAAGAATTTGGTTTTTCTGATTCTCATATAGGTAAACTAACAGGTAATACAGAACAAAGTGTGAGGAAACTGAGAAAAGCATATGGAATTGAATCTGAATATAAATGCGTGGACACATGCGCCGGAGAATTTGTCGCCTATACGCCCTATTACTATTCTACCTATGAACAGGATTAGATGCTGAAAATATGAAGAAAAAAGTTGCTATACTCGGAGGAGGTCCAAACAGAATAGGCCAGGGCATAGAGTTTGATTATTGCTGTGTTCACGCCTCGTTCGCATTGAGAGAGCATGGCTATGAAAGTATTATGATTAACTGCAACCCTGAGACTGTTTCGACTGACTATGATACTTCTGACAGGTTATATTTTGAACCACTGACATTTGAAGATGTGCTGAATATTCTTGAAAAGGAAAATCCGGAAGGTGTGATACTTCAATTTGGTGGGCAGACGCCTTTGAAACTTGCCATACCTTTGATGAATGCAGGCGTGAGAATACTTGGTACAAGCCCGCAGGCAATAGATATCGCAGAAGATAGAAAGAAGTTTAAAATGCTTCTTGATAACCTTGGATTGAAACAACCAGAAAGCGCAACAGCGACAGGTTTTTATGAAGCCCTGCAGATAGCAGAAAAATTAAGTTTTCCAGTTCTTGTCAGGCCTTCTTATGTTCTTGGCGGCAGGGCTATGCAGATTGTTTATGACAGGGAATCTCTCGAAGAATTTGTTGGAAAAGCAATAGAGGCATCGCCTTATCACCCTGTTTTGATTGACAAATTTCTTGATGATGCGGCTGAGGTGGACGTGGATGCGATATGCGATGGCGAAAAATGCGTAATCGGCGGAATTATGGAACACATAGAAGAAGCAGGTATACACTCAGGAGACAGCGCAACAGTGATTCCACCTTTCAGCCTGAAAGAATCCGTTGTAGATGAGATAATAATAGCCACAAAAAAACTTGCGCTTTCATTGAATATCGTGGGACTTCTAAATATACAATTTGCGGTAAAAGATGATGAGATTTATATCCTTGAAGTTAATCCTCGAGCTTCAAGAACAGTGCCGTTTGTGAGCAAGACAATCGGCGTGCCACTTGCTAAACTTGCTACAAAAATAATGCTGGGAAAAAGTTTGTCTGAACTTCAATTTGAAAAAGAAGTGAAATTAAATTATTTCGCGGTGAAAGAGTCTGTTTTTCCTTTCAACAGATTTTCAAATGTGGACGCAATTTTAGGACCTGAAATGAAATCGACCGGAGAGGTGATAGGCATTGATAAGACATTTGAAATGGCTTACGCAAAAAGCCAGCTGGCTGCCGGCCAGAAACTTCCTTTGGGGGGAAATGTTTTTATAAGTGTTCAGGACAAACACAAAGGTTTAATACATCCAGTGGCTAAAGAATTTCAGAATCTGGGTTTTAAAATTATTGCCACCAGGGGCACAGGAAGATTTCTTTCTGAAATGGGTCTTGATGTTAAAATTGCAGGTAAACTCTATGAGTCTGAAAGGCCCAATATCATAGATTTCATCAAGAATAATCAGATTCAGCTAATTATTAACACACCATCAGGAAAAAAGCCGAAAAAAGACATTATTTCCATAAGGACGATTGCTGTTCATAGAAATATTCCCTTGATTACGACCATAAGGGCCGCGTATGCCACAGTGCTTGCGATAAAAAAATTGAAAGAAGGAAAAATAGAAATCAGGGACATAAAAGAATATTACAGTATGAAACAATCATAGATAGCGATAGTGTGATAAGTCGGTATCAGAAATCACAACAGTTTTTTTTCTCCCACTGATATTTGTTAAAAGCGTAATCGGGTTTCACAGGATACTTGCCGGTAAAACATGCTGTACAGAACTCATCAGGTGGAAGCGGCATCGCATCAAGCAATCCATGTAAACTGAGGTAATGCAGCGCATCAAGGCCAAGAAATTGCTTTATTTCTTCCACTTTTTTTTTGTTCGCTATCAGTTCTTCCTTTGAAGGAAAGTCAATTCCGAAATAGCATGGAGCCACAATTGGCGGGCATGAAATTCCCAGCATTACTCTTCTTGCGCCAGCAGCTCTCAATGACCTGATTCTATTTCTGCAGGTGGTTCCCCTGACGATTGAATCCTCAATCAATATGAGGCTTTTACCCTGAACAACAGATTTTACGGGATTCAGCTTTATCCTTACTCCTGAATCCCGCATCTGTTGAACCGGCTGAATGAAAGTTCTTCCGATATAATGATTTCTTATTACGCCGAATTCAAATGGAATCTTTTTTTTCTGTGAAAATCCTAAAGCCGCGATCGAGCCAGAATCAGGCACAGGCATCACTATGTCTCCGGTAAAATCGCATTCTTTCGCAAGGTTGTAACCAAGAGATTTTCTAACAAGATAGACGCTCTTAGTAAAAATATAGCTGTCCGGTCTTGCGAAATAAATGAATTCAAAGATGCAATGTGATTTTTTTTGTCCTTCTGCCCATTTATAACAGTCCATTCCCCTGTCTGAAAAAATTATCATTTCTCCAGGTTCCACATCTCGCAAATATTCTGCTCCAATGAGATCAAAAGCGCATGTTTCAGAAGCGACCACATAACTTTTCTTGTTAAGGGTACCGATGCACAGTGGCCTGAATCCATTAGGGTCTCTTGCTGCAATAATGCTGTTTTCAGTAAATATTAAAAGAGAAAAAGCGCCTTTTAATTGATTGAGCGTCTTTGTCATTTTTTCCTTAATATCTGTTCCATTGCTTCTTACAAAAAGATGAAGTATGATTTCGCTGTCCATGGTTGTCTGGAAGATTGAACCATGCCTTTCGAGTTTTTTTCTCAAAATGCGGCTGTTTGTAAGGTTTCCATTGTGCGCAACAGCCAGCGTTTTTCCTTTGTATTCAATGGAAAATGGCTGGATATTTCTGGGGTTGCTGGTTCCTGTTGTTGAGTATCTCACATGGCCTATGCCATAGTTTCCTTTCAATGATTTGATTATGCTTGAACTGAAAACATCAGAAACAAGCCCGCTACCTCCATGAAAGCAGGTAGAATTTTCACCGCCAAGCAAGATGCCAGCTGCTTCCTGGCCTCTGTGCTGGAGGGAAAATAATGAGAGATAAAGTATTTCTGTTGCCTGCGCATGTCTGAAAATACCTGCCAGTCCACAGTTTTCTTTGATAATTTCCATGGTCTTTGATCTTGCGGCTGTAAATTATGTTTAAATGGCCGGAGTTTGTTTTAATAATATCACTTTTTCCTTTCTGCGTAAATACTCCAAACAAAGAAGAAATTCCAAAAAGCCAATTTTGTTCCAATATTTATATGCGCAAGCTGATATGTTATAAGATAAAGCCGGATCGGTTGATTGATTGTGCAGGAATGGTCGATATTAGTAATCGGTTTGGAATTATGCTATTATATGCAAATATAATGGCGGATTTTAAAGAAAGGAGTTGAAAATGGATAAGGATACTGTATTGAAACAAATTAAGGCAGACAGGATTCAGTTTGTGGAACTCTGGTTTGTAGATATACTTGGACAGTTGAAGACAGTTACAATAACTCCCGATGAGCTTGAAAAAGCCCTTGATGAGGGCATTGGATTTGATGGTTCATCCATTGAAGGATTCGCAAGAATTTTTGAAAGCGATCTGATTCTTAAGCCAGAGCCAGAGACATACCTTGTTCTACCATGGGCAAAATTTCCAACAGCAAGGTTTTTCTGCTCAATTTTTACGCCAGAAGGTAAGTTTTATGATGGCGATTCGCGTTATGTGTTGAAAAGGTACCTGAAAAAAATAAAAAATCATGGTTATGTTTTTAATGTTGGTCCTGAACTTGAGTTTTTTTATTTCAAAGCGCCCGGAAATCCGGATCTTCTTGACCAGGCAACATACTTTGACTTTATTCCCGCAGATATCGGCTCTCAGGTGAGAAATGAAACAGTTTCGATGTGCGCAAAAATGGGAATAAAAGTTGAAGCTGCGCACCATGAAGTTGCGCCAAGCCAGCACGAGATTGACATAAGGTATGCTGACGCACTAGTGATGGCTGATATGATGGTGACTCTTAAAATTTTAATCAAGCAGGTGGCTGCTTCAAATGGAATCTACGCCACATTTATGCCAAAGCCCCTTTTTGGACAGAATGGAAGCGGCCTTCATATACACCAGTCGCTATTTAAGGATGGGAAAAATGCCTTTTACGATGGAAAAGATTCAAATTATCTTTCCTCTGTCGCAAAATCCTACACGGCCGGACTTTTGAAATACATAAAGGAGATAACATCTGTGTGCAATCAATGGGTTAATTCATATAAGAGGCTTGTTCCGGGTTTTGAGGCGCCTGTCTATATCTCATGGGGTAGGAAAAATCGTTCTGCGCTTGTTCGTGTGCCAATTTATAAGCCGGGAAAAGAAAGCGCAAGCCGTGTAGAATTGAGAAGTCCTGATCCAGCCTGTAATATGTACCTTGCTTTTACCGTTATTCTTGCAGCAGGATTTGCCGGGATAGAAGAAAAATTAAAACTGCCTGATGCCATTGAAACTGACATTTATGAGATGAGCATTGAAGAGAAAAAGAAAAACAGTATTGAAACACTGCCCGGAAGTTTGATCGAAGCAATTCATGAGACAGAAAAGAGCGCTCTTGTAAAGGAAGCGCTTGGAACGCATATTTTTGAAAAATTCATCGAGAACAAAAAGATTGAATGGGATAAATACAGGGTTTGTGTCAGCCGGTATGAGGTTGAAAATTATTTCCCTGTTCTTTAAGTAAATGCACTATGTTATTGATGGTAACAACATAATAAAGCATAAACTCTGGCAGTCAGGCAAAAAAACGCTTGATGACAGGCATGTATTGATTATATTTTTGAAAGCATATCTCAGACATCACCCTTCTGTAAAATTCACGGTTGTTTTTGATGGATGGTCTGATACATCCCTTTCATCGCAGAATATTAAAGTTGTCTGGTCATACGATGACACGGCAGACAGCGTTATTATTAAAAAAATTCCTTCTTCTGGCAGGGATACAACGATAGTATCCAATGACAACGAGATAAGGAAAAAGGCAAAACTTGCCGGATTGCGAACCTTGAAAGTTGAACAATTTATTGATATTCTGGAACAAAAAAAGGCAAATAAAAAAAAAGATATTGAAGATAAAGCAATCCCGTACAATCGTGTGCCAGAAATAAGAAACGAACTGGAAAAATACTATGAAAAAAACCCGCCATCAGACAGAATTAGAAAAATTAGAAAAAGAATTCAGAGATTATTTTGAAAACCAGGATCACTCGCGTGAACAGTCGCTCAGGCTTGCGCGGGAAGTTATAAGACTTTCGTCAAGAGCAATAAAAAAAATGCATCAGGGAGATTTTGAGGATTCAAGAAAACTTCTTGAACAGGCGACATCACTTCTTATTTCTGCGCGACAATCAGTCATTAAATTCCCTGAAATCCAGTATGCAGGGTTTCTTCACAATGCTGAAAAAGAACTCATAGAGGCCCTTGTGCTTTACAGGATTTTAAAAGAAAAAACGATTTTTATTCCTGATTTTAAAGCATTTGACAGAATAAGTTTTCTTCACGGGCTTTCAGAGGCAATGGGAGAACTAAGGAGAAACATTCTTGATAGAATGAGAAAAAATGAAACAGGCGAACTTGAAGATATGCTGAGCCTGATGGATGATATCTATTATTTTTTGAATTCATTTGACTACCCTGATGTTCTAACAAGGGGATTGAGAAGATCTGTGGATGTTTTCAGGTCAGTAGTTGAAAAAACAAGAGCGGATGTCACCCTTATTCTTCAGCAAAAATCTCTCGAAAAAAAACTTCAAAAAAATGGACTATAGCCATTATCCTTTTTATATTTCTTTTGATGAGGTTCCTGTTTCTATTTTCTGCACGACAAGACATGGCGGTTTTTCACTCTGGCCCTTTGAAACATGCAACATATCCTTTAATACACAAGACAGCCCAGAAATAATAATAGAAAACAGGATTATTACGGCAGCCAGAATGAAAATTCCAGTAGAAAGATTTGTATTTTTGAATCAGGTACACGGGGATAGTGTCCATTATGTGGGGGCTTCTGATTGCGGAAAAGCATTTCAAGTTCCTGTTTTAGAAGGGGATGCGATGTTTACTGACCAGATGGGTGTATGCCTTGCTATAAGCCTTGCTGATTGTGTAGGTGTCATTATTTTTGACCCTGAAAAATATGTTTCAGGGATATGTCATAGCGGATGGAAGGGATGTCTTATGAATATCTGTGGAAAACTTGTGGATAAGATGGTTGAAAATTGTGGATGCAAGCCAGACAATCTTATCGCATGTATAAGTCCATCAATATGTTACAGATGCTATACAGTATCCGCGCAGCTTGCTGAAAAATTTGGTGACGTTTACAGGGATTTTGTTATAGAAAACAACAAGAGTTACCACCTTGACCTTAAGGGAATAGTTGTTTCTCAGTTAACTGAAAAAGGTATCAACAGAAATAGAATTTTTTCTCCTGACATGTGTACGGCTGAAAACACCCATATTTTTTATTCACACAGGGTCGAAAAAAACACAGGCAGGTTTATGTTCGGGATATATATGCAGTGAATAATACAAAATTCCATTTACACAGGAGACGACATGTCTGAGAAATTTTTTTTAAGAAATCAACCAGCAGTTGAAATGAGAGGAATTCATCTTGATTTGAAAGGTCTTCCGCCTTCTTCAGCAAGATTACTGGAAATCCTAGATCTTCTCCATCAGGCAAGAATAAACTGCGTACTGGTGGAGTGGGAAGATACCTATCCATGGAAAACATATACAGTTTTACGAAATGAAACCGCATACTCGTTATCAACAATAAAGAAGTTTCTCGCCAGGGCTGAAAAACTTGGCATAGAGATAATTCCCCTTGTACAATCCTTCGGCCATCTGGAGAATGTGCTTTCTAAAAGAAGGTTCAAATATCTTCGCGAGATTCCTGATAATGTCAGCGACATCTGTCCCTTGAAAAAGGGGTCTCGTGAAATCATACTTGATATGATCAAGGATATTCTTTTAACACACAAAAACATCAAGTACTTTCATGTCGGCGGTGACGAGGTATGGAGTTTAGGTTCCTGTGATAAATGCAAAAAATTTGTTCAGAATAATGGCAAAGCCAAATTATATCTTGGTCACATTGAGCCAATTTTAGAATTTCTAAATAAAAACGGCATCAGACCCATCATCTGGGACGATATGATGAGGAACTGGAACATAACAGAACTGAAAAGAATAGCAAAGCATACAGACCTTATGTGCTGGAGTTATTCTAAGGACCCGTTCACATTTGTTAAAAAGGAAACTATGGAAAAATTCAAAAAAGCAAGCTGCAGAATCTGGGCAGCTTCTGCTTTCAAGGGCGCAGAAGGGGCCTATGTTGATGTTCCTAATATTGAGTCGAGAACCATCAATATGCACCAGTGGGTAAAATATGCCCGTGAGATGAAAATGGAAGGCGTGATTGCCACTGGCTGGAGCCGTTATAACACATTTGTCAGCCCCTGTGAAGGAATTGAGGCAAGCCTTCATACTCTTGCACTTGCCGGCAAAATTGCCTGGGATGGAGATATTCCGGAGAAAGCTTCTGAATGGGCAGATGCGTTTTTAAAGCACTGCCAGAATCAGGGTATAGGCACCGGGCATTTTCAAAAATGCCGTCAGGTTTCTGAAGAGCTTCAAAAAAATCGAGATACAGCATTTTTTGTTTTCAGAAACTATCTTCAGCAGGCGCATCTTGCAGGTGAACCAGAAAGAATAAATCCAGTGAGAGCAAAGAATGCAAGAAAAGCGATTTTTGAGTTATTGAAGAAAGTAAAGGAATCTGCGAGAGAATGGGAAAAAACTCACAGGGGCCTTGTGCCAAATGTATGGATAAAAAAATACGCCCTTTCAAGGGTTGAACCAGTGAAAAAAATGAAAGAACTGATCTGTAAATTAAAGAAACAAGAAAAGTAGAAAAATCAACTGTTTTTTTGACATCAACTTATCTATTCAAGTAAAATATCAATTGAGGGATTACGCGGAGGTTATGGATGAAAAAACAGCAGAAATTATTAGCGAAACACTATCACAGGCGTAGTTGTGTTGCGAGACAGCAGCTTAAAGAATTTGAAAAAGGCGTTATTCCATTTGAACGACTCAACAGAAGAGCAAAAAAGCTTCTTGAAAAACGTATCAAAGCAGGTTATGAATTTCCGGCAAAGCTGTTTGCAAGACAAGCCAGCCAGTAATTGAATCCCAGTGGAGGGGTCGCATAGTGGCCGAGTGCGCACGCTTGGAAAGCGTGTTCTCGAGTAATCGGGACGTGGGTTCGAATCCCACCCCCTCCGCCAAACGGTAAAAGTTCTTGCTGGCTCGCCCTCTGCGATGGCTCGCCAGCCGATTTTGAAGCGGAAATTTAATTTTTTGTCTTTCAAAATAAAGTTCGAGCCGACATTTTTTAGAAATGTTATGATTTGCTGATTGTCGCCTTGCGACAATAGAATTTTGGCTTGTTTCGCCTCAAAAATCATTTCTTTCATCGGTTCGAGCCAATTATTCCCCGATTGTTCAAAATCTCGGATTTTTTGCTCAATATCCAGTTTTTCGTTGAGCAGTTTTTGTTTCTTGGTTTGATATTCTTCAAGCGTCAAAGCTCCGCCGGCGATGTAGAGGTCTAAAAGCTTTTCAATTTTCTGTTCGACTTCGGTTTTTTGATTTTGGAGATTTTGAACAAAATTTTCTCCATCTTTTTTAGCTTGCTCTTTTTCTTTATCTAACTCGGCAAGCATATTTTCCGCCCAATCATCAGGCAAAGAAACTTTTTGAATAAAATCTCTCATCTGTTCAACAAGACTTTCTTCTCTTAAATACTTTTCCTCGCATTTTTGCTTTTTCTTGGTGCATCGATAGTAGTTATGCCCTTTTTGTTTTTCGGCGGTTATCATACAGCCGCAATTTCCGCAACGCATAAAACCGGAAAAAGCAAACTCGTGTTTTCTCTTTCTTTTCTTCTTGCCTCGATTATTCATCACTTGTTGAACAGAATCAAAAAGTTTCTTGGAAATAATTGGCCCATGGCTCCCCTGATAAACTTCATTGTTAAACTTAAATACTCCGTAATAAAAATGATTTTTGAGCATTCGCTGGACACAGGAAACAGAAAGCGGTTTCTTTCTATAACTCGTTATTCCGCTATCCGCCAAAAATTGCCTTATGGCTTTTAATGTGTAGTCGCCAGTAGCGTAAAGCTCAAATGCTTTTTTGATAAAGGGTGCTTTATCTCTGTCTAAATCTACTTCCTTTGTTCTGTGATTATTAAGATAGCCAAGCGGCGCGAAGCCCGGCCAAATTCCTTTTCGCAGTTTTTGGCGGTGTCCCCGTTTGATGTTCTCGCTTAAATTGTCCACATAGTATTTGCTTTGTCCAAAAGCGATGGAAAGCATGAATTTCCCCTGCGGCGTATTCTCAAACCAAAATGTCGGGAACTTCAAATCTTTAATCTTTCCCGTGTCCAGCAGATAAATTATTTTTCCGCCGTCTATTGAATTTCTTGCTAATCTGTCCGGGTGCCAAGCCAAAATTCCGCTGGCTTCGCCAGCGCAAATCCGGTCTAACATTTCTCCGAAAATTTTTCGGCCAGGTTCTTTGGCGGTTTGCGCCTCACAAAGCGAGGCAACGATTTCAAGTTTTTCTTTGGCGGCAAATTCTTTTAGCTCAGCAAGCTGAGCTTCAATACTCAAAACTTGTCTTTCTTCTGAATCCGTTGATTTTCTGCAATAGATAAAGTATTTCATGGTCTTAATTTAGAAAAGCTCGCTTCTGGCGTTCCGCCTTCGGCGGAACAAAGACAAAAAATTAAATTTCAGCTTCAAAATCGGCTGGAGCGCACTTTGCGCTCTCGCAGAGGGCGAGCCAGCAAGAACTTTTACCGTTTGGCGGTGTGTATTTGAAAAAATCCGAACCGATTTCATTAACGGGCTCGGCGGGCGGACTTCCCCCCGAAGAACCCCCCTTCCGCCCGCCTCGCCTGAAAGCGGAAGCGGAAAGGCAAACCGCCACAGAACTTGAAAAAATGTCGGCTCGAACTTTATTTTGGCCAGAAGCGGGCTTTTCTTATTCTTGATTGTTTTACTTTTATTTGTTATCATATATTTGTATAGAATTATAGCAAAACAATATAATGTTATCAAATTATGGAAAATAATCAAGGAAATAAATTGGGCAAGAAAATAAAGGCGTTGCGGCTTAAACTTGAACTTTCCCAAGACGAATTCGCTAGGAAAGCGGATATTCCTTATACCACCCTTACCAAAATTGAAACCGGAGTCATTAAAAAGCCGTCAGTTTTTGTTATGGCGAAAATTGCAAAAACATTAAATATAACAATAGAAGAATTGATCAAGAAATAAATATGATAGAGGTTAATAAAATTTACAAAGGTGATTGTTGGAAGTTGTTAGATGAAATTGAAGATGAATCAATCGATTTAATAGTATGTGATGGTCCTTATGGAGTTACTAAAAACGGTTGGGATAGGTTAAGGAATATTCAAGAATATAATTTAGGATTGATAAAAATGTTTTCGCGTGTCTTGAAAAAGGGAGGCGCACTATATCTTTTTGGAAAGCCAGATTGTATAGATTTTATTGATTATAGACCATTCTTAACCTTGAATTCTAAAATCGTATGGTATCAGCCCAGCAGACTGGGGCAAGGAAGAACAACTTTTACAAATAACTATGATATTATTGCTTATTTTACCAAAGGGAAAGCAAAAGTCTTTAACCTAGATTTGATTCGCGTTCCTCAATTAGTTGAATTAGAGCACAGGAGAAGGTGTGAAAAAGTACCATCAGTAATTAATGGGAAATTTCCAAAGACAAAATTTAATGAAAAAGGTAAAAATCCGGGAGATGTTTGGGGTGATATTAAACAACTTACCTATAAATCTAAGGAATTGTTATCGAAGGATTTTTTGAATACAATTCAAAAACCCAAAAAATTGATCGAAAGAATTGTAAAAGCTAGCTCAAATGAAGGAGATTTAGTTCTTGATCCATTTGCAGGTACTGGGACAACATTGGTGGTTTGTAAAGAATTAAAAAGAAATTTTATAGGGATTGAAATAAATTCCGATATGGTTAATATTTGCCAAAAAAGATTAAATGACATAGAATTAAATCTGTCTTCTCGATTATTTTAGCGAATTATTATGATACAAAAAATAATATCTGAAATTATAAGGTTGGTTAAAAGAGCCCAAGAGTTAGCATTACAAGTAGGAATACCAAATATTTTACAACCGGGGTTAGTAAAAGAAATGATAGTTTCTGAAATACTAGGGCATGAGGTAATAGCCTCAAAAAGAGATGCAGATGCCAGAGATAGAAACAATCCGAATATTAAGTATGAGTATCTTACTTGTTATGAAGGTGGCACGGGTCAATTAGATAGAATGTTCAAGGAACCAGCTGATAAACGCGCCGAATCGCTTTTAAGAATTACCAGAAATAAGATGATTTATTTAGCAATTTTTTACAAAAAAGACCCTTTACGCGTAAAAATAATTTATGAAATTGAACCAAGGGTTTTATTGAAAGAGACCGAACGTCAGTTAGACCGGAGTAGTAATAAAATATCCCATGTCGGTTTTTCTGAAGAATGGGCAAAGCAAAATGGAAAAGTTATTTATCAAGATACTAAATAAAATAAAAGAATTTGCCGCCAAAGAAAAACTTGAAATCGTCCTTTTCGCTTTCGGGCGAGGCGGGCGGAAGGGGGGTTCTTCGGGGGGAAGTCCGCCCGCCGAGCCCGTTAATGAAATCGGTTCGGATTTTTTCAAATACACACCGCCCGCCCTTTGGCACTTCCAATCAATAAGGCTGGCAGGTTCTGAATTGTATTTTTTAATAAACTTTTCTTCATTTCGATTGTCAAAATTTATGAAAGTGAATATAATAAATGAGGGAATTCGAAAACTGACAGGGAGGGAAAATGAAAAAGTTTTTTTCAGCAGGAATTTTGCTTCTGGCGTTGATTGTGCTGTTTTCAGGTTGCCAGACGCCTATGAGCGGATCCAGCTATCAAAGGGATGAAGCAAGAAAAATGCAGACAGTTTACTACGGCACAGTTGTGACAGTGAACCAGGTTACCATTGAAGGTCAGGCAGGTCCTGCTGGAACCATTACTGGCGCTGCTGCAGGAGCCGCTGTTGGTCAGAGCATTGGCGAGGGAAGAGGAAGAACAGCAGCCACAATTATTGGCGGAGTGGCAGGAGCAGTCGCGGGCGGCGCTATCGAAAAAAAGGTTACCACAAAGGTCGGTCTTGAAATTACCGTAAAACTTGAGGATGGAAGAACAGTCGCGATTATTCAGGAAAAGACCGATCAGGACAATTTCAAGCCAGGTGATTCAGTTCAGGTAATCTATGCTTCTGATGGCACAGCAAGGGTAAGGCCAAGGTAGTTGCGCTATTTTTCCTGTCAGCGTAAAAAGATTATTCTTCAGGCGTCAGGATTTTCACCTGAGATTCCTTTACAAGAGAAGCAAATTTTTCAGCATCCGATTTAGAGCCTACAATGTCTCCAAAATGAATTGGTATCGCTAACTTTGGTTTTATTGTGTTTACTGCCTGGGCTGCTTCCTGCGCATTCATAGTATATGTTCCGCCAACAGGAAATATCACTATATCCGCCTGGATATTTTTCATTTCAGGGATAAAATCAGTATCTCCTGCGACATAGATTGAAGCATCAGAAAACTTGATGACATATCCAACCCAGTTATTCGATTTCGGGTGATATTGCTTGTTGATGTTATAAGCAGGTACGCCTGCGATCTTTACCCACCCGAGGTCAATTTCAGTTCCTGGCGAAATCTTTTTCCTGATGCCTTTTGCTATTTTTTCAATGCTATCCGGGGTTGCAATTATAGTGGTTTTATCAGTTGCAATCTTATTTATATCCTCAATGCTGCAATGATCGTAATGAGAATGGGTTATAAGAATTATGTCTGCTTTGCCTGATTTCAGTTTCCACGGGTCAACATAGATTTTTTTACCATCCTTTTCAATGAGAATACTGGCATGTCCCAGCCATTTAATATTTTGTTCCATTTTTTTATCACCTCCCAATGTTAATTCACAAAACAAACAAAAAGCGGCAATCAAACCGAGTATCTTTATCCCTGTTTTCATTTTTTCACCTCCAAAAAATAATACATCAGCCATCAAATAAATTCAAGAAAAGGGTTTCGCTGCCTTTTGTGGTTTTTGTTTCGCTTTTGTTTCTTGTTCTGATTAAAACAAGGGAAAGAAGAAAAAGATTAAGAGTTTAGCAGAGTTTTAGATGCTGTTTTTTGGTAAGGGATTAAGGTGCTAGAAACTAATCAATTTTATCTTTTTTACTTTCTGTATATGTTTTTGTTCTGCTTGTGGCATTTTTCAATTACTGCTATTTGCTGACGGACCTGTTGCGGGGTGATCTCAAGTTTTTTCCCACGAACAATCGCATCATAAAGCATGTTGTAAAAGGCGTCTGTCATTGTCATAAACAGATCTTTCTGCTGTTCAGGAAGATCCCATTTTTCCTCATAAAACTTGAGCGTTTCACTGCAATAGGCAGGCGTACCGTCAGGTTGCGCCAGTGGAGAGGTTTGCAATTTCCTTTCTGGCGCTTCCTGCGGTTTATAATACTTCCATTCCAGATGAGTCAATGTGCCTTTCAGTCCTCCCCTGCTTGCCTGAATATTGTAGTTAAAACATGGGTACGCGCAGCAGGAAGATATTTCGAGGTCTATAAGCGGTTTTCCTGGCGTGCGCAAAAGTATTTTCACATAGTCCTCTGCATCGCCATATGTATTTACTCTATCCATTGTGCAGGTAACTTCTGGCATTTTATCCGTATTCAAAAGATTCAAAGCCTGGTCAAGCGGATGAGGACCTGTATTTAATAAGCTTCCGCCATAAAATCTTTGAAGGGTCTGCCAGTCCCACCTTCTTGAAAAGCCGTTGTATGCGATACTTATCTGGACAATCCTGCCGAGAACTCCTGATTTTATAATTTTTTTTATCTGCTGAAATGCTGGTGAATATCTTGATTGCTGAAAAATCGCAAGCAACTTTTTCTTCTTTTTGGCGGTTTTTATAAGCCTGTCAACCTCTTTTACTTTTTTTGCAAGTGGTTTATCACACAGCACATTAAAACCTGCATTCAAAATTTCTTCTGTCACACAGGCATGAAGATGGCTGGGAAGCGCATTAATAAATAAATCTATATCTTTTCTTTTAAGAATCTCTCTGTAATCAGAATAAACATCGCATCCATATTCCTGTGCGGCCCTTTTCCGTCTATCCGGTAAAACATCACATGCAGCGACAATCATATATTTATCTTTTGCTGAAAATAGATAGCGGCCATGAATGTCCCTACCGCTTCTTCCCTGACCTAAAATCGCCACTCTAACTAAATTCTTACCCATTTTCTGCCTCCATCAAAAAATTCTCAACCGGTTTATAAGGGTCTTTTAAAAACAGTTCAATGTTAATTATAACACATTGGTTTTAAGGGTTATGAAATTGAAAGTTATGATTTTACTGCTGAGACAAAATAGAAATTAGGCTCGTCAATGGTTTTTAAAGGAGTGAAATTTTGCTGTTTCAAAAGTTTGGCAAGAATATCTGCCTCAAAAACTCTGTCTCTTTTAATGCATTCGCATGCTTCTCTATGTAGTTTATTAACAAATTCTCTTCCTCTCGGATGAGAAATAACAATTGTTCCACCCTTTTTCAAGATTCGATGAATCTCTTTAAGGGCGATCTTCTTTTTTTCAAAATGGGGAAAGCAGGCATTACAGATGACATAATCAAAGCAGCTGTCAGGAAAACCTGTATTGTGGATATCAGCAACAACAAACTCAACTGCTAATTTTCCCCATTCCTCTTTTGCCTTTTTTATCATTTCGGAAGAATAGTCAATAGCAATTACCTTACCGGTTTCTTCTACCTTTTCAACAATATACGGCAAAAGAACCCCAGTGCCTGTGCCAACGTCGCAAACCGCTGAGCCCTTTTTAATATTTGTTTCATCAATAACTCTTTTAAGGCTCACCTCATCTTGATTGCTGTCCCAGTTTTTGGCAAGTTTGTCAAAAAACCCAATTCTTTTATCTTGCATGAAATCTTCTCTTAGGAGAAAAAATTGTTGCTGTGATAAATATTAAAACAGAACATAGTGCTATGGGCGCTCCGGCCGGGATATTGAACAAGAATGCAGAAAACAGACCAAGACAACCTGAAGCTATTCCGAAAATCGATGATAACAAAAAAAGTTTCTTCAAATCGTATGTAATTTGATATGCTGCTGCAGCCGGATTGACTATCAGGGCAAACACAAGCAGTCCTCCAACAGCCTTTATGGATGCCGTGATGGCTGCTCCACATAAAAAAAGAACCAGATAGTATATCTGTTTAGCAGGAATTCCAGTGGAAGCGGCTATGATTCTATTGAATATTAGAAGCTGAATCTCCTTAAAAAATGCAATGACAGAGATAAGCACAAGGACACAAACAATTCCCACTATCATAAGGTCTGTATCGCTGACTGTGAGGATGTTTCCCCATAAAAACCTGAGGCCCTCGCTTTTTGATCCGGGTATCATTGGAAGAAGAAGAAATGACAGACCAAGAGACGAGGTAAAAATGATTCCGAGTGTTGTATCTGCCTTAATTTCTCCTCTATCAGAAACAGGCCCTAAAATTGCTGCAACGATGAAACAGAAAATAAAAGCTGAAAACACAGGGTTTATGCGCATTATAATCCCCGCAAGGGCTCCTGCAAACGCAGCATGGGACATACAAACACCTATGAATGAAATACCCATTGTAACAATCATGACTCCTATCAAAGAACAGGTCAGGCCGGTAAGAATTGCTCCGGCCCAAGAATAAAACATAAAACTATAAACGTCCATAGATTTTTTCCTTCAAAACGATCTGCCCTTCCTCCAGATAGACCACGCGGTCACACATTTTTTCGATAACAGTGCTTTCGTGAGACACAATCAGCATTGTGGAACCTCTTTCTTCTTGCCATCTTTTAATAATATCTGAAATTGTTTCTTTTGAGCGCTCAGAAATAGATGAAAATGGTTCGTCGAGAAGAAGGATTTCTGGTTCCTGCATCAAAGCGCGCGCTATCATTGCCTTCTGTCTTTCTCCGCCCGATATCTGTCCAAAAGGCCTCATAAATAGGTGTGTTATTTCAAGTTGATTCATAATTTTTTTTGCTTTTTCTATCAATAAGGAATCTGGATAACGAAAAAGTCCGAGTTTTCCGTAACAACCGGACAATACGACTGTTCCGGTCAATACAGGTATTCTAGGATCAGTTTCAAAATTTTGAGGAACATAACCCGTGATGAGCTGTATTTTTCTAGAACTGGCAGGATTTACAATTACATCCCCGACAAGAATCTTACCTGTCTTATAATTTATCAGACCGTTGATAAGGTTCAGGAGAGTTGTTTTTCCTGCGCCATTTGGGCCAAAGATTCCAATACTTTCGCCTGCCTGTACAGAAAGGTTGATGCCATCGAGAACAATTCTGTGGTTTCTTTCCACAGTTACATTTTCAAGGACAAGGTTTTTCATCTGTTTGTATTATTGTACGCAGCAGTTTTCAATAGGTTGATATTTTTCATAATGGTGGCTTCAATGGTTTTAGTGTTTTCAAATCCGCCAGGAAAATTGCTGATAATGACATGTGGGACGGAAGTTCTTTTTGCGAGCATCTCTCCGGTTGAGGTGCCGCTTTGCAAATTGCTTACAATAATTTTGACCTTATGATTTTTTATACTGTCGATCAATCGCGCTATTTCTCCTGGAGTTATTTCTTCATCCCTGCCAAAGCAATCAATAACATCAAATTTCAGATATTTCAGAAAATATTTTTGCATTTCAGAACAAACTACTTTTATCCCGATAAGATTGTTTTCGTAGACAAAATTTTTAATTTTTCTGTCAAGCTCTTTCATCTGATTTTTATAAAATTCGAGATTTGTTTCATAAAACTTTTTGCGTTCAGGATCAATATTTCTCAAAACATCAGCAATTTTTTCAGCTGCCTTAATCTGAATTTCAGGCACAAGCCAGCTTCCAGAAACATCTATTTTGAACATTCTTGAACCGGCGCCTGGCACTGATTTTGAGATATCATCAATGAATCCTTCCCACCCATGGTAAAAAAGCACTCCGCCATTCCACAGTTTCTTTATGTCATTTGGTTTTATTTCGTAGTGTCCCGGGCATATTCCTGGCGGAATTAACACAGCGATATTTACACAGTCTTTGCCGATTTCGCTAACAACCGCTGCAATTTGCGATGTTGTTGAAACTACCTCAATACTTGCGGCAAAGCAAAATGAAAAAGTAAATAGTAAAAGAGCAGAAATTCTTTTCATTTTATGCTCTGTTAGTTGCTGGCGTATTCTGTGTCCCAGTATTTTCTCCATTCAGCGGCAATGTTTGGAGTTGCTGGAATCGGGCTTCCGTTATCGTCAACATCCTTAACATCACTGTGAAATTGTTCTGGTTTCATCCAGCCAACATGCCCATCTCCGAAAAGAATGTTGGCGCCGCCTGAATGGATTCTGCATACTGCCCAGTGGCTTGTGCCGGCAACATTAAATGCACCGGAAGTATCCACGCTCAAAACCCCTATATCGCTGTAAGGCGCTCCAGCATTGCATCCGCCTTTTCCATCTTTTTCTCTTCCCCAGTCAAGAACCATAATTTTTTCAGAAGGATTTACTATGCGGCTTCGTTTTTGTCCCATAAAGCCTGGGAATATTCCGCTGCCGATGTTATAACCCTGACCAATATACCAGTTATCAGGAGATATTGTCTTTCCGTGTCTTGAAGGACACTGCGAAATTCTGTTTCTCATTTCAGGGGAAACATAAACCCAGAGTCGTGTCTTCCAGTACGGGTTTACAGGATAAAATTCGTCATAGTCATTTGCGTACAATTCCATCGCAATGCCAATCTGCTTGAAGTTACTCATACAAACAGCCTGTCTTGCCTTTTCCCTTGCCTTAGAAAGCGCAGGTAAAAGCATTGCCGCAAGAATAGAGATAATCGCTATCACCACAAGCATCTCAATTAAAGTAAATCCTTTTTTCATGGTGCCTCCTTTTTGGTGTTACAATTATAAAATACGTGCTACCATATGTCAAGTCCCCCGGACTGATTATAGAAAAATTTTAGCCGGCCTGGATTTAAGGAGGCTTTTTTGCGGTGAAATCAGATGCTGCTAAATTTCGAAATCAGACCACATCGTGACAATTTTTTCATCTGTTTTTGTATCTTTGAGAAACTCAACAAATTTCGCATGGATCTGTTTCGCCTTTTCCTTATTTTTTGAAAAAATATTCTTGTTTTGCGATGGGTCGTGAGGCAGGTAATAAAGTTCTGGTTCAAGATTTCTGCTCAAAGGTTTTTGTATTCGCACCTGTCCATCAACGATTCTTGTGATGTATTCTTTTGTTTCACTTATTTTCAGTCCGGAAATCAGTGTCCAGCCGTCGTCAGTTGTGATCGTCACTTTTTGACCTCCTGTTGAACCATAAATGATTGAAGGCGCGCTTACCGCAAAATTTCTTATCTTCTTGTTTTTCTCTATCAGGGGAAGTAGGGACTTTCCATCCATTCTTACATCGTGTTTTGCCTTCACCAGGTCAAGAATTGTTGCGGTAATATCAGGAATCTGCACAAGCCCCTTTATTTTTCTGCTCTTAGTTTTTGGTATGTACATAATAAGGGGAATCTGAGTTACCTCTTCATACAGTGGAGCAAGCCCCTGGTATTTTTCTGTGATAATGCTTTTTCCCATAAGGTGATGTTCGCCGTGATAAAAGCCGTGATCGGTTGTAAACACAATGATTGTGTTGTTAAGCAGATCGAGATCTTCAATTTTCTGGAATAAGCGACCCACCCATCTGTCAACAAGCGTGACCTCTCCGGCGTAGTGTGCCCTGATATGCTTGATTTCTCTTTTTGTAAGATAATCGCATGGACCATAGACAGGATAGATAACTTCCTCTCCATCGTAGTTCCTATCATACATGTCTACATAATAATGCGGTGGATCCCATGGTTCATGCGGGTCAAAGGTATCAACATAAAGAAAAAATTTTTCCCTGTAGTTTTTTTCAAGCCACATACACGCCTGCCGCATTGTCTGTGCGCAGAAATAATCCTCTTCTGATTTTCGAAGAAGATTGTTTCGCAGCATCTGTTTAACTCTTTCAGGGTTTCTTAATTTATGGGGAGCGCATGGCAGCTTAATATCAACAGGGTCGGTTGTAATCGGGTCTCCTTCCTGGCCTCTGATTTTTAACCACGCAGAAAATCCTCTCTGATAATTATAACCAGGAGCTGTCGTGTGCGGAGTATCAGCGATAAACATTGACAGGTATCCCTGTTTTTCAAGAATTTCCGAAATAACTACCTCTTCAGCGGTCAGCGGCGACCAGTCTGTGTATGTAAAAGTAAATCTTCCTGTAAACAGGTCCCTTCTATTTGGAACAGTCGGGAATGAGCCAATGTAAGTGTTTTCAAAGGTTAGAGAAATTCTTGAAAATTTGTCGATATTTGGTGTTGAAATCCAGCCATTGCCATAACACCCAAGATGGTCTCGTCTCAGCGTATCAGAGACAATGATGATAATGTTCATTAACACCCCTTATTCTGCGACATTGATTTGTCAGAATAAACGATATTTCCGCGATGGAATGTGTACAGGACCTTGCCCTTAATCTTTTTGTTAAGGAAGGGAGTATTTTTGCTTTGTGAAAGAATATTGTCCTTTGTCACAACCCATTCTTTTTCCGGGTCGAATATCACGCAGTTTGCCTCTGCCCCTTGAGTTATTGTACCGGGCTGAATTTTCAGCACTCTTGCAGGGCCAATTGTCAATTTTTCAATGATTTGAATTGGTTTCAATCCGTATTTAACAAGTGACATTGCAAGAGGTAGTGCAGTTTCAAATCCAATCATTCCAAAAGGCGCGTTTTCGATGCCTGAACCTTTTTCTTCTTCTGAGTGAGGGGCATGGTCTGTTACGATAGCATCAATAATATTTTCCTTAATTCCTTTCACAAGCGCTCTAATATCTTGCTGTGTTCTCAGGGGTGGGTTGACCTTTGCATTTGCGTCATAATTTGAAAGAGCGTCTTCAGTCAGTACGAGATGGTGAACCGCGACCTCGCATGTGATATTTTTGAATTCCTTTTTTGCCTCCCTGACAAGATCAAGCGACTTTTTTGTTGTCAGGTGCGCAAGATGAAGTTTCGCGCCTGTCAATTTAGCAAGAGATATGTCCCTGTAAACCATTATGTGTTCTGCCTCTGCAGGAATACCTCTTAGTCCCAGTTTTGTAGATAGAATGCCTTCATTCATCACCCCATTTTTCGCGAGAATCTGGTCTTCGCTGTGGGATATAACAATTTTTCCCCATGGCTTGCTGTATTCAAGGGCCCTTCTGAATATCAGGCTATCCATTACGCAGTTTCCATCATCAGAAAATCCAATGACACCTGCTTCAGATAATTCTCCCATGGGCGAAAGGGATGTGCCTTTTCTTCCCGCAGTGATTGTTCCATAGGGCAGAACCTTGATAGGTGCATTTTTTGCTTTTTCAAATATATATCCCGCAACAACCTTGTTGTCTACGGGAGGGTCAGTGTTTGCCATGCAGCATATTGTTGTGAAACCGCCAGCGGCAGCAGAGATGCTTCCGGACAGAATTGTTTCTTCCCCTTCATTGCCTGGTTCACGAAGGTGGCAGTGCATATCAATAAGTCCGGGAATAAGCCACAAGCCTGTTCCATCGATTGTCTTTGGGTTTTTTTTGTGGATGCTTTTAGAGATTTGTGAAAAACTGGCTCCTGAGATCAAAACATCTCTTATGCTGTCAATCTTGCAATAGGGATCTATCACACGAATGTTTTTAATAAGTATTTCCATTTAATTTATTTTAAATCACTTGGCGCTATTTTACAAATTCACACAATAAACTGAGATAGATATTTTTTGCCCACTATGAAGCCTTCCTCTCTTCCAAGTGTACTGTCTTCGTGCTCAATGCTGAGAACCCCATTGTATCCAATTTTTCTGAGTTTTGAAATATATCTACCCCATTGAATCCTGCCATAACCCGGAATTACATATCTCCACCATCCTTTTTCCTGATTGCCAATCCTTTTAAGCAGATGCTGGTTGATTTCACAGTCCTTGGCATGCGTATGGAAGATACGTGTCGCAAATTCATCCACTGCCGCAAGGTAATCAATTCCCTGATGGACAAGATGCGAAGGGTCAAAATTGAGTCCAAGGTTTGGGTAAGGCACCAGCTCAAAAAGTTTTTTCCAGTGTTCGAGATGCTGGATATTTGTGGCAAACCAGTTCTCAAGCGCTATTTTTACCATGTGTTTAGCGGCAAAAGAACAAATTTGTTTAAAATAAGGCGCGACATCCTGTTCAATTGTTTGCATCTTTGTTTTTTCTGGCAAAGGCATGCCAGCATTCGTGCAGATTATATCAACCCCGGTCATTTCTGCAACAAGGACTAAATTTTCAAGATGCTTTATTATCTGTTGCCTGCGTTTAGTATCCGGGTCAAGGATATTCGCATAACAGGCATAGCTTGATGGTCTGACCCCATAGAGATTAAAAAGATCATTGAGTTTTTTACAGCCATCCGCAAGGACCTCTTCCGGCACGATATGGCCTGCACCAGGCACAGAGAAAATTTCAACCTTTGTAAATCCATTCTCAGACGCAAATTGCAAAACATATTCAAGACTTTCCTTCAGAAACGGAGCTGTCAAAAAACCAATCTCCATTTTTTCCCCCTTTTTGAGAAAAAAGAATATACCTGTTTTTCATAAAAGTCAAAAGCATGCAATCACCATAAATCTCTTATGAAAAAACTGTCGCTTGACATCGGTTTTGAATTCTTTTATAATATAAATGGTATAGAATAAGTAGAAAAAGGCAATAGAAAATGTTTATAACAACCCGCGTCAGGTATGGAATAAGAGGTCTTATTGAAATTGGGACCAATAGTACGCCGGTACTTCTTAAACATATCAGTGAAAGGCAAAATCTTTCTTTGAAATATCTTGACCACATTCTCAACGATTTGAGAAATAAGGGTTTTATAAGAAGAACAAGAGCAAAGAAGGGTGGTTATATCCTTGCGAAAAATCCGAAAGATATTACTTTATATGATATCATCGGCGCACTCGAAGGCATAAGCAAGATTGAATGCCTGCAAGATTCAGGATTATGCCCGAGAGTGAAATTCTGTGGTGCAAGAATTATATGGGACAGGTTAGATGATAAAATATCCAGTGTATTAAAAAGCATAACCCTGGAGGATTTTATTAAAGAACAAAGAAAACTAGATAGCCAGAGAAAAGCCTGAGTATTTTTTGTTTCTTCAGACATAGTTAAAAAGGGGAAGTTTATGAAAACAATAGAAGAAATTAATGAAAAAATAAGAAAGGGACAGGCAGTTATAGTCACCGCTGAAGAGATGCTTGAGGTTGTGAAAAAAAAAGGCGAAGTAAAAGCAGCGAAAGAGGTGGATGTTGTGACAACAGGAACATTTGGCCCAATGTGTTCAAGCAGCATTTACTTAAATTTTGGACACCCCGCTCCAAGAATTAAGATTGGCGGCGGAACATGTTTTCTTAACGGAGTGCCTGCCTACGCAGGGCTTGCAGCGGTTGATGTCTATCTTGGCGCGACCGCAATTCCGCCGGACGATCCAAAAAATCTCTACTATCCAGGCGAATTCAGCTATGGCGGAGGTTATGTGATTGAAGAGCTCGTCAGTGGAAGAAGTATACTTCTTGAGGCAACATCATATGGCACTGATTGTTATCCCAGAAAAGAATTGAGGTCTTATTTTTCGCTGAAAAACATTAATGAGGCTATCTTATTCAATCCTAGAAATTGTTATCAGAATTATAATGTTGCTGTAAATTCTTCAGACAGGATGTTGTATACATATATGGGGATATTGAAGCCAAACTTTGGTAATGCGAATTTCTGTTCTGCGGGGGTTCTTTCTCCTCTCTTGAGAGATCCTGAGTATTATTCAATCGGGATTGGAACAAAAATTTTTCTCGGCGGCGGTATCGGTTATGTTGCATGGCACGGCACACAGCACAATCCATCAGTTGAAAGGACTTCAGAAGGGGTGCCAAAAAGGCCCGCAGGGACCCTTGCTGTTATTGGCGACTTGAAACAAATGAATGGAGAATTTTTGCGTGGCGCTTCTTTTGTTGGTTATGGAGTTACCCTTATTGTCGGAATAGGCATACCTATTCCTGTTGTGGATGAGAAGGTTGCGTTCTGGTGCGGAATTCCCGCTGAAAAAATGTTTGCTCCTGTTGTTGATTACAGCAAAAGTTATCCAGAAAGAAAGCCTGATATTCTTGGAGAAGCAAGCTATGCAGAGCTTTTTTCTGGAAGTATCAAGGTTGGCGAGAGAACGATTCCAACCGGCGCGCTCTCAAGCTTTGTCATGGCAAGAAAAATTGCCGGGATACTTAAAAACTGGATTTCATCGAGAAGTTTTGAACTTACCAACCCTGTGGCAAAACTGCCTGGTAAAGAATCAGGAGTAAAGATGAAAGGTTTTGAAACAAAGGAGAAAATCCAATGAAGATAAGCGAAAGGGTGGTGCTTAAATTTCCCAGAGAACTTGTTGATAAACCGACAATTTCAAATCTTGTGAAAAAATACGACATAGAATTTAATATCCTGCAGGCGCAGGTTCTTCCTCAGAAAGAGGGGCTAATGGTTATTGTTTTCACGGGCGAAGAAAATGTTGTCAAACATGTTTTGAAAGAACTGAAAAATCAGAATATCATACTTCAGAGGTTGAAGCAGGATATTACCAAGGACGATAAGATTTGTACACATTGCGGTGTATGTATTGGACTCTGTCCGACAAACGCTTTCTATTATGACGGCTCAACAAGAAAGGTTCTTTTTGACTATGAAAAGTGTATCACCTGTATGTTATGTGTTAAAGGGTGTATGGTAAGAGCGATAAAAATAAAATTTTAAAAAGGAACCAAAATGATATATCTTGACCATAATGCGACAACTCCCTGCGATCCGGTTGTGCTTGAGGAAATGAAAAAATGGTTTACTGAAATGTTTTTTAATCCCTCTTCTATCTACACCGCCTCTCAAAGAGCAAAAGAGGCAGTTGAGGATGCGAGGAAAAAGGTGGCAAGATTGCTTGATGCTTCATCTGAAGAAATAATTTTTACATCAGGTGGAACAGAAAGCAACAATATCGCAATTATCGGCACTGCATTGCTTTTGAAAAACAGAGGCAACCACATCATAACTTCGCTGATTGAACACCATGCTGTGCTGAATGTTTGCAAGTTTCTTGAAAAAAATATGGGCTTTCAGGTGACCTATCTTCCAGTAGACAGGTATGGAATTATTGATCCTGACGATGTGAGAAAAGCAATAAATGAGAAAACAATGCTTATTTCGATAATGGCTGCGAACAATGAAATTGGAACAATCGAACCCATTGAGCAAATTGGAAAAATCGCGAAAGAAAATAATATTGTTTTCCACTGCGATGGGGTTCAGGTGGCAGGAAAAATTCCTGTGTCTGTAAAAAAATTAAATGTGGACTTTTTTTCACTGTCAGGACACAAGTTTTACGGACCAAAAGGAATAGGGGCTCTTTATGTGAGAAAAGGAGTAAAATTTAAGCCCGTTTTTTATGGCGGACATCAGGAAAAGGGTTTGAGGCCGGGAACAGAGAATGTCCCTGCTATGGTCGGACTTGGGAAAGCGTGCGAGATCGCTGAGGAAAAAATGGCTCAGGATTCATCAAAAGAAAAAATTCTCAGGGATGAGCTTGAAAAGAAACTTGTTGAAAGAATACCTGAAATCATTGTTAATGGACACCCTGAAAAGCGTCTTTATAACACGCTCAACATTTGCGTTAAATATGTTGAGGGCGAAAGCATGCTTTTGCATCTTGATTTTGAAGGAATATGCGTATCTTCTGGCTCTGCCTGTACCTCTGGTTCTCTGGAGCCGTCTCACGTGCTTCTTGCGCTTGGTATTCCGCCAGAGGTTGCGCATGGCTCTTTAAGATTCAGCCTTGGTAGGTCCAATACAATGGCTGATATTGAGAAAACCGCAGATGTATTACCTGAAATTGTTGAGAAGTTAAGGAAGATGTCTCCTTTCTGGAACAAAAAATAAGATGATAGATGAAATAAGAAAAATCAAAGAGAAGAAAAATGCTGTGATTCTGGCGCATAATTATCAATTGCCAGAAATACAGGATGTAGCGGATTTTGTTGGGGACAGTCTTGAGCTTGCAAGAAAAGCAACGGAAATAACAGATTCTGGTCTTATCATTTTTTGTGGTGTAAGATTCATGGCAGAGACAGCAAAAATTTTAAATCCAGGAAAAAAGGTTTTTTTGCCCGCCTTTGATGCGGGTTGTCCTCTTGCGGATATGGCAAGGGTTGAAGATGTGATGAAATTAAAAGAAAAAAATCCTGATGTTCCGGTTGTTTCATATGTGAATACTTCAGCTGATGTAAAAGCGATTTCTGATGTTTGCTGCACTTCATCGAATGCGGCTACGGTTGTTAAAAATATTCCTTCAGACACAGTAATTTTTCTACCTGACAGGAATCTTGGTTATTTTGTTCAGAAACAGGTTCCTGAAAAAAAATTGATTCTGTGGGATGGGTACTGTTTTGTTCACAGACAATTTACAATACAGGATTTAAAACTGGCAAGAAAAAAATATACTGATGCGGAAATAATGGTTCACCCGGAATGCAATCCTGAAGTTCAGGAGGCGGCGGATTTTGTGCTTTCAACATCAGGCATGCTGAAAAGGGCAAAAATTTCAGATTCAAAAATATTTATTATAGGCACAGAAGAAGGGCTGATACACAGGTTGAAGAAGGAAAATCCGTATAAAGAATTTTTTTCTCTTGGATCAGCCAGAGTTTGCTTTAACATGAAAAAAACAACACTTGAAAAATTAAAAGACTGTCTGGAAAATGAAACAGATGAAATTGTTCTTTCAGAAAATGTTATTAAAAAGGCGCGCAGCGCTCTCGACGCAATGCTTAAATATGTATAAGGAGAAAAAATGTACAGCGAAAAACTTCTTGATCACTTTAAAAACCCGAGAAATATGGGAAGAATAGAGAACGCGGATGGAATAGGAAAAGTGGGAAATCCTGTATGTGGAGATGTTATGTGGATTTATATAAAGGTTAGAGATGACAGGATTGCAGACATCAAGTTTGAGACATTTGGCTGCGGAGCTGCTGTTGCAACAAGTTCTGTGATCACGGAACTTGCCAGAGGAAAAACCCTTGAAGAAGCGGAAAAGATTACCAATCAGGATGTCGTAGATGTTCTTGAGGGTCTCCCGCCATTGAAGAAACACTGTTCTCTTCTTGCAGAACAGGGACTTCGCGCCGCAATCAATGACTATAGAGAGAAACAAAGGGCAAAACATTAACCAGAAGGAGGACTGATGACTTCAAATCAGGAAGTGAAAACAAAGGTGGAAGAGGCATTGAAGGAAATAAGGTGTTTTCTTCAGATGGAAGGCGGAGACTGTGAGCTTATTGAGGTTTCAGGCGATACCGCAAAGGTGAAACTAACAGGAAGTTGCGCAGGCTGTCCTTTTGCTCAGTTAACATTGAAAATGAGGGTTGAAAAAATTATAAAGGACAGGGTTCCTGAGATTAAAGAAGTTGTGAATGTTGAAGAATGAATATCGGTGAAAAAAAAAAGAAACTTGAAAAAATCCTGAAAAAAAGCAGGAAAATTCTTATCGCTTATTCTGGAGGAGTTGATAGCACATTCCTTATGAGATTCTCTGTAGATTGTCTTGGAGCAGAAAATGTTGGTGCTTTTATTGAAAAAGCAGAGCTCTATTCTGAAAATGAGGTCAAATTTGCAGAGGATTTTGCGCGGGCGCTCGGTGTAAAGGTTTTTATCTATAATTCTAAAAAGCTGGCTGATAAAACCTTTACAAAAAACCCTGTCGATAGATGTTTTTATTGCAAAAAGGATTTATTTTCGCGCCTTGCGTCTGTTGCGAAAAAAGAGGGTTTTAATGCTATTGCTGATGGTTCAAATTTTGACGATATCTCTGATTATCGGCCTGGAAATAAGGCAAAATCAATGTTTGGAGTTATTTCGCCACTGCAGATTGCTGAATTCAGGAAAAAAGATATAAGGGAACTGTCAAAAAAGATGGGACTTCCAACATGGAATAAGCCGCAGATGGCTTGCCTTGCTTCAAGGATTCCATACGGTGAAAAAATCACAAAAGAGAGGTTGGAAAGAATTTGCAGGGCTGAAGAATATTTAAGAAGAATCGGTTTTTTAGAAGTGAGAGTGAGAGATTATGATAAAATGTGCAGAATAGAAGTTTCTCCGGATGATATCGCAAAAATTGTTAATATAAGGAAAAAAATAATAAAGGTCCTGAAAGAAATAGGCTACGCCTGTATCAGTTTAGATCTCGAAGGATACAGAACAGGCAGTATGAACATTTCAATAACTTCATCATAAACCAGTGGACTTGATCTTCGGAATTGTTAAGGAAACATGGAATCTGTTTTTACAGATGAGTTTTTATCTTTTGCTCGGTTTTGTTGTGTCTGGCATTATTTCCGCTTTTTTCAAGCCAGAAATTATCCTGAAGCATCTTGGAGGAAAGGGCATACTGCCTATTGTGAAAGCCGTAATATTTGGAGTTCCTCTTCCACTTTGTTCTTGCGGTGTTCTTCCTCCTGCGGCAACTTTTTATAAGTCAGGAGCAAGCAAGGGTTCTGTTGTCGCTTTCTTAAGTTCAACCCCTGTCACAGGCATTGATTCAATATTTGCAACATATGGACTTCTTGGGGGATTTTTTATGTTTTGCAGAATAATTGCAAGTGTTTTGATTGGCATTGTGGCCGGGATCCTTGTTGACATTTTTTCAAAAGAAAAGAAAAACGCTGAAAAACAACCTGAACAGGGTAATTTTTCCTGTTCGAAAACAACAATTGCTGGCGGATTGAAATATGCTTTCACAGAAATATACGGCTCAATAGCAAAATGGATATTCTGGGGAGTGCTTATAGGAGGAATAATATCATACATTGTTCCTGACCGGTTTTTATCGGGCCATCTGGACAGCAGATACCTAACATACCTGTTAATGCTTGTTGTTGGGGTCCCTCTTTATGTATGTGCGACAGGCTCGATACCAATTGCAGCATCCTTGATTGCAAAAGGAATAAGTCCTGGCGCCGCACTTGTGTTTTTAATAACAGGGCCTGCGACAAATACAGTTACCATGTTTTTTATCGCTAGAACACTCGGAATAAAGAGTTTTATAATCTATATCATCGTAATTGTTGGCATTTCATTATTATCGGCTATTGGACTGGATGCGATTGTGAGTAATTATGGTATCAGTATTTTTGAAACACAACACAGACACAACAATTTCCTTCTGGTTTCATACATATCAGCATTAATCCTTATCGGATTTGCGGTTTATTTTATGATAACTGAGGCCAGAAAAAAATTTTCTGTGAGGCAGAAGTATGGACACTGTTATGTTTTTAATGTTCCTGAGATTTCCTGCGCTAATTGCGCAAAGAAAATACAAGACAGAATCTCTTCTGTTGAGGGAGTGAAGATTGTTGATGTGGATGTAAAGAAAAAAAGGGTGAAGATTTGCAGTGAGCTTTCAAACAGAGAAGAAATAACGCGAATGCTTGCTTCAATAGGATATCCTGTTTCAGAACATTAGATGTGATCTAAAAACCACCAGTAAAACTGAGATTGTTTTTTCTTCAAAAAATCAGGTGTATCTAAAGAAAAGGGACCGAAAAGAATCCTTACCCACTTTTTCTCGTCAAGCTCTACCAGCTTTTTGCCTTTTCCTGCAATTTCTTTTGTTTCAGTGATTTTCGCAAGATATTCATTTTCAAAATCCTTTCCGAAAAGAAAATCCATCGTGTCCTTGAGGGAGAGAATTTTTATCATAAAAAAGGGTCCTATAGTGAACCTGCTGGCATGTTTCAATAAAACATTTGTTTCAGGTATGTTTGCCGGGAAATTAACACTAATTTCGTTTGCATTCCATCTTTTAAGTAGCTGGTTTATCAAAGAACACCAGAGGTTGCTGTCTCCGCCAATTTCTACAATAGTTCTTTCCGTCCTTTCTCCAACTGCGACCGCATATGCAAAACTGTTTCTGATTCTTGTATAATAAAGCTGGGTATGTATTCTTTCATCAAAAACTTTTTTATACCACGGTATTGTTCTTTCAATATAGCATGGAAATTTTTCATGAGCTTCTTTTATATCTTGAAGTGTTTCAATCGAGCCGTCATACCTGGAAACTAAAACAGTGCTGGTTATTCCTGTTTTTTCAAAGGCTCTCTGACTGAAGGTAAATACAGCATTTGCGCCGCATGTTTCATATCCCCAGAAGTTATAACGCTGTCTATCGCCTCCGAGAATTGAAAATGAATAATTTCTTCTTTTCATCTCTTCTATGCAAAAGTCCATCAATATCTTCATATATCCTTTGTTTCTAAAATCAGGATGGGTTGATACGCTTCCTATACCACCAATTGTTGTTTCCCTTCCGTTTAACACAACATTTTGCGGGTATATGCCGATTAAAGAGGCGATCCTTTTGTTCTGCCTGATGATAAAAATGTTGTCGTAATCAAGGGTTTCTTTTGACATAACCTGCGGAAACGACCGATAAAAAAATCCTCTTGAATGGTCAAAAGATTCTTCAAGGAATTGCATTATGTTTTCATATTCTTTTTTTGAAGGGTTTTCAATCCTGATCACGGTACCTCCTTATCTTTTATCCACCCATGTTTCGCGTTTGTTTCAAGCATCGTAAGATAATTTTCAAGCGGTACATAATTAGGAACTGAATTACTTGAGCCAACAGCATAACCGCCTTCCATTCCATATTTTTTGATTCTGTCCATTGTAAGCGCCTGTATTTCCTGTTTTGTGCCTGTTGCAAGGGTGTGAACCCGGATGTTTCCGATAAGTGCGATCTTTTTACCAACTTTTTTTCTTAATTCCTGAATATCCATAGATTCAGGTTCAATCGGATGCAGCGCGTTAAATCCCGCGTCAATTATGATGTCAAGCATTTCGTAGAGGTTTCCATCAGAGTGATACAGGAACAATTTTCCTGCATCCTTTATCATTTTTGACATCCTTTTATAATACGGAAATATCTTTTCTCCAAGCCATTTTGGCGGCATTATGGTCCCTGTTCTATAGGCAATATCATCTGGAATCCATATTCCGCCAACGCATTCAAACTCAAGCATTTTTTCACAGAACCTTACCTGGGTTTCACCAATTATATTTATCAGATGGTCAACAAATTCTGGTTTTTCCACGCTAAGCATCACAAAGTTTTCAAAGCCGAGTAACATCCATGTTGCAACAAATATTTTTCCGCAAACCCCGAAAACCTTCATTCCATCAGGTAAATTCTTCTCTGCAAATTCAAAGTCAGAAAAATCAGTTTTCTTAATATCCGGCCATGGAAATTGTTCAATATCCTTTTCTGTTCTTATAATTCCGGTATGTTCTTCTGCCCAGACCCTTATGTCTTTTCCTTTGAAGTGTTTGGCTGGATCGTCCATCACAAGTTCTTTATTAACAGTTCCAGCAGGATCCACCATTCCCTTACTTATCCAGATGTAGTCATAGCCGGCTCTATGCCTGAATTCAATCTCTTCTTTGACTGAATTTACTTCTTTTTTTAAATAGGCTTCTTTTATCTCCCTGTCAATAACAAACTCCATATTTGGCACACGATAATTTTTTTCCCACAGAAGAGTATTTCTTAAATTTTCAAAATCAGGTGAAAATCCCCAATCATTCATAAGTTTTCCTTTTTTAATTGAACAATTGTATATGGACCGTCCGGTATCACAGCGATTTCAGTTTCTTTTCCATATTCATCAAGTGCAGCCCTGATTGCCTGATCTATGTCTTTAAAAGGAATTACTTTGCACAAACTTGCATCTTTTTCTGAAAGGGTTGAGACCAGAAATACGCGTGCCCTGTCAATTACATGAACCAGTGGTTGCACTCCCCACTGGAGGTCATGAAAATAACCTGGCTGCATTATCATTTTCATAAAATCTTCGGTTTTCTGCATTCCGTACAGAAGTTTTTTGAAATTTGCGCTTCCAACCCCGTCGCAACATTCTGCTGCGCTGATGATAATGCCACCTTCTTCCACTATTTCAAGGGCGGTCACCATTCCTTTTACAGACTGATAAAAATCTCTGTCAAGCGGGTATCCACCGTTTGTTGTAATGACAATTTTGTATTTTTTCTCAGAGAAAACTGTGGTGGAACTTTTGCAAAACTCGACTCCTTTCATAAATGCTTTTTCAAAATCTCCAGAAAAAATTCCTGTAATTTCACCTTTTTTATTTATTGTCACATTTACAAGGAAATCAATGCCAGTTTTTCTTGCAAATTCAGTCGCAAATATATGACAGGGATTGTTTTCGAGAATTCCTGGCTTTGTATTCGGATGTTCGAGAAACCTGGCTCCATGGAATATTTTTATTGATTGATATCCGGCAATCCCAGGACAAACACCTTTTCTTCCACCAGAAAATCCAGCAAAAAAATGTGGCTCAATCATACCTGTTACTATTTTCAGGTCTGCATCAAGATATCTTTTGTTCACATAAAAATCAGTGTTTTCAATCCTTACTATCATTGAATCGTCTGTTGAGCAATGGTCATAAATTGGAAACCTTTCAACAATTTCTTTGCCAGCAAGTTCAATCTTTTCTTCTTCAGTCGTGCTTCTATGGGTGCCGTTTCCTATCAGTATGAATATCTTTTCATCAGGTATTCCAGCAAATTTCAAAGTTTCAATAATTACAGGAAGTATGATCTTATTCGGCACAGCCCTTGTGTGATCAGAAATAACAATACATATTTTTTCAATTCTTTTCTTTCTTACAATTTTGGAAAGTGGTGGACATCCGACAGGATTTTTCAATGACCATCTGATTTTTTCTTCAGGATTTTCAATCCCTGAAATATCATTTCCTTCAAAAACAACAAAATTCGCTGGATAATTAAGCTCTATACCACTTTTTCCGTATTTCAGTTTAATCATCTGCCAGGCCAAATAAAAAATTGAGCGTGTTTTCGTTCGCAATCTTCAAAATAAGATTTCTCGGAAGACTTCTCAAGGCGTCAATTTCATCTCTGTATGTGGCTTTAAGCCATGTTTCAACATATGAATCTTTCGTTTTTCCCTGTTTTCTTCTTGCTATGTAAGAATATGCAGGGGTATCAGTGCCCCAGACAATGGTTTCAGGGAAGGCATCGACAAGAGAGCTTAACACCTTTTTGTGATCTGAATAGTCGGCATCAAACCTTTCATTCTCCGGGGCTGCGATGGGATGGTTTTCTCTCGTAAGTTGTACCTGAATTGTAAGGGCTGATGTATCGACCCATACATTTTCCATGCTATCAGCCATTTTCAGATAATTTTTATCAAATCCAATGCAGTGAGCCAGGCAGAACCTCACATCCGGATTTTTTTCAATAACCTTAAAAACTGCTGATGCGTGGGAAAAATTTTCTGCTGAATGTACTGTTGTGTGTATTGTGAAAGGCCAGTTTCTTTCTTTTGCTATTTCAATAAAGGCCTTCCCAGTTTTGAGCAGGCCAAGAATACTTGATTGACATATCACAGGGACAATCTTGATCCCGAATATCCTATATTTTTTTTCAAGTTTTAAAATATTCACAACCTGCTTTTTAATTTCTCTCACAGGGTCCACAGAGACAAATGGAATAAATCTTCCATTGTATTCAGGGCAGAACTCATAGATTTCTTTTAATAAGAGTTCATTCTCGATTGCATAGGGAACATCTGACACCGGTTTTCCTGATGGTTTGCATATACCTTTTTTAAGGAAATTGATGTCAAAAAAAAGGTCAGGAGAAAAAGGAAAAACGAAATTGGCGTCAATTCCGTATCTTTCCTGTCTGAAAGCAATGCCTTCAATGGTTTCAGCATATGGATATTCCATATTCATATACGCTTTTAGAGATACTCCAGCATGAGAGTGTGCGTCTATTATTTTTCCTTTCAAATGTTTTTTCATTAGTTTTTCTCCGGAAACTGGATGGGTATTCTTCTTTCTCCTGTTTCTGTCTTACAATCCTCTGCGACACTGCCTGAAAGTGTAAGTTCGCTATTTAGGATTTGAAGGATACTGGCTGGAACAAGCGGACTTACCGGCCCATGCGCAGCAAGCCGTGAGATAAATCTCTGCCAGGAAACATCTCCGTATGAAAAGCCATTCCAGAAACTTACAAGCTTTGAATTCTTCAAGTCTCTGGGGCCTATTGTTGCGGCTTTTGGCGGGCACGCAGCAATGTCTCCTGAACAACCTGCATCAGCAAACAGACTGTTCTGACACAATGTTATTGGATGAAGTTCAACAATCCTTGAGCCGAGTTTGAGATAACCTTCTAAGTTATTGACATAATCAATTCCGAGATGCGGCTCAAAAAATGCAATGTGTCCGCACCAGCCAATGCCTCCATAACAGATATCTGCTCCGCCGAGATCTTCAATCATCTTGCTGTAATACTGGACATTCTTTGTGCTCGGAAAATGTATTTGTTTTTCAGGCATCCTCAGTTCAGGCCTTATTCGATTAAAGAAATCGTGCCACATCCAGTACTGGAAACCGCCTTTCCAATCTTTTGGAGCTGTATTTCCATTTTCATCGGCGTACTCATCCATATTAAAAGTGTGTACATGTTTGCACGAAATATTTAATTGATTGATCATTTCAGCAACAAGCGCGTACTGTGGATTTGGCGCAGGCAGAATTATTACATGATGTTTCCCTTCTTCAAGGGATTTCTTTATTCCGCCAACAATGTGAAGAGCCCAGGCAAAAACAAACGCTGTCTGATCTTCTATGACGCGAATTTTAAAATTTTTGTTGGGGTGCTTGCAGATGTCCTTTTTTTTGATTTTTCGCACTCTTTCAATTACCTTCACATCCTTAAATGGCAAAAATTCTGACGGAGAAAAATTGAATACTTTTTGCATATTAAACCTCCATTGTTTAAATTTAATCTGTTGTTAATAAAGCATATTTTGCTGTTTAAGTCAAAGAAATCTAGCAGGTGCGCGCACAACCACTCTTTGAGAAAGATGGGAAAAAACAAACATCTCACACAGTTGATATAGATAAAATCATTTTTTTCACCTTTTCAGGAATCTGACCAAATCTATCTTCTAATTCCTCAAGAATTATTTTTGCATGTTGAAAATCCTGTATTTCAGAAATTCTTTTGTAAAGTTCAAATCTCAATCCAGGCGCTGGGATCCACTCAGGATCGATAAAACCGCGCAGCATCGGTCGGGTTTGTGGCTCTTGCACCTTTTCGCCAGTATATTTAGAAGATACTTCCTTCCAGAACCTGCAGTAAAGCTCAAATCCAACCTGATTGATATATCCGCTCTGCTTCTTTCCAAGAATATCTCCTGCTCCTCGAATTTGAAGGTCTCTCATCGCAATTTTCATTCCGCTTCCTGGCTTTACAAGTTCGCTGAGGGCTTTCAATCTTTCCTTTGTCTGTTCTGATATAGGAAGATGGCCGGGAATGAGAAAATACGCATATGCCTTTACCCTGTATCTTCCAACCCTTCCCCGCAGCTGATAAAGGTCAGCCAGACCAAAAAGATGCGCATTGTCAACAATCAGGGTATTTGCGTTTGGAACATCAAGTCCGTTTTCAACGATTGTTGTGGCAACAAGTATCTGAATTTTTCCATCCGAGAAGTCCTCCATAACAGAAGCGAGATTCTGTTCGCTCATTCTTCCGTGAGCAATGGCAATGTTTGTTGCAGGAAACATCTGTTGCAATTTATTCTTGACAGTGTGTATGTCATAGATTCTATTGTGAAGATAAAAAATCTGTCCCTGTCTTTCAAGCTCATTAAGAATTGCCATTCTTACTATCGTATCGCTGTATCTTCCAACATATGTGGCAACAGATAATCTTCCCTCCGGCGGGGTTTCAAGCAAACTGATATCCCTCAAACCAGAAAGGGAAAAATACAACGTTCTCGGAATCGGAGTCGCAGTGAGGGTTAAAACCTCGATGTTTCTGAATTTTGTTTTGAGTTTTTCTTTGTGCAACACGCCGAATCTCTGTTCTTCATCGATAATGATAAGTCCGAGATTTTTGAATAAGACATCTTCCTGCAGGATTCTATGTGTACCTATGATGATATCAATTTTACCTGTTGCGATTTGTTCAAGTATTTTTTTCTGCCGCGAGGTCGAATATAATCTGGAAAGCATTTCAATATTTACCGGGAATCCATGCATTCTCTGCCTGAATGTTCTTAAATGCTGTTGAGCAAGCACTGTTGTTGGACAAAGTAGAGCCACCTGTTTTCCTCCGGAAACTACCTTGAAAGCAGCGCGAATCGCCAGTTCCGTTTTTCCATATCCTGAATCTCCGCACAGAAGTCTGTCCATAATTTTCGTGCTCTGGAGGTCCTTTTTTATTTCCTCAATTGCCCTGAGCTGGTCAACAGTTTCCTGGTATGGAAATTTTTCTTCAATCATTCTTTGAAACTCATCATCTTCAGGGTATGCAAAGCCCCTACCGTGTTTTCTTTCGACATACAGATTATAGAGTTCTCTCGCAATATTCTGAATTCCTTCTTTCACGCCGTTTCTTATCTTTATCCAGGTTTTGCTTCCGAGCTTACTCAATTGCGGATTCTCTTTTGTCCCAACATATTTATGGATGAATTCAATATCGCTTAAAGGAAGATAAAGTTTTTCGCCTTCTGCAAACTCAAGCTTTAAGAATTCCTCATCACCGGGACCGATTTTTTCAAAACCGTCAAATTTTGCAATACCATACTGGTAATGGACGACATAATCACCATCAGAAAGCTGGTCTCTTTCAGTTACTGGTAGCGACTCCATAAATCTGCGAAAAGGTCTTCCCGGTTTTGCATTAAAGATTGTGGTAGTGTTAATAAGCGTCAAATTTATCACAGGAAAGGTAAAAGGGTCTGAAAGATATCCATCAATGAAATGATTGTCATCAATCTCAACATTGTGGTCTTTTAAAATTTTCTTCAGATTTTCCCTGTGAATTTTGTTTTCTTCAACAATAAAAATCTGTTCATTTTTCACTGGATTCCAGACGAATTGTTCACCAGTGAAGCCAAATCTTGAAGGAGTGTCCACAGGGAAAACAACAATTCTGTCGATTTCGGCATCCGGTGGGATTTCAAGCTCCAGAGAAATTGACCGGGAAATTTGCGTTTTCAAAATGTCCATTTCAATGATATCTTTTTTTATTGAGCGATGGCACAACTGTTTAAGTTGCCTGTGTTTATCTTCAAAAGAAGCTGCACCTACCAGAAAGATAATTCTGTTTTCTCCTGCGTAATCAAAGATACTTGACCTATTTTGAGCGCTGATGAAACTTTCATTTAACGAAATAAGCTTGCAGTTTTCAATTTTTCCTGTTGACATCTGTGTTTGCGGATCAAATGTTCTTATTGATTCCACTGTGTCTCCTACAAATACGATTCTTATTGCCTGACCTTTGAACTGGAAAAAATCAATTATTCCGCCTCTTCTACAAAATTCCCCCGGGTTTTCAACGACCTCAACCTCTTCGTATCCATAGGCAATAAGGCGAGAGATAAGTTTTTCACGTTTTATCTCAAGTCCGGGCCTTATTTCTATGATGTGCTGGACAAAATTTGATATATCAGGCAGCAAAACTGATATTGCCTGAATTGATGTGACGACAGCGCTGCAATTTTTTTTGATTAAATCTGCCAGGCACATCACCCTTTCTATTTCTTTTGCCTGTACAGGATGGTCGGGTGGGAGGTGAACATCCTTTTCTGGGAAAAGAATGACTGACTTATCCAGAAAGGTTTTTATGTTTGAATAAAAGATTTCCGCAGTTTCAGGATCCTGGCAGATAACAAGAAAAATTTTATCCTTTAAATCGCAGCAAAGGCTCGATACAAGGAAAGAAAAAAATCCATAATTTTTACTGCAAAAAAACAAAGGGTACCGGCCCTTTCTTAATTTTTCAACAATACCTGTCAACAAAGAGGATTTTCTGAATTCTACAATCTTTTCCTGCAGAAACATTTTATCAACCTAGCGATTTCCCTCGATGTATCTTTAATGAAATCACCGGCGTTTTTTATTGATTCTTCAAGTTTTACCGGTCCCGGTACAATTGAGAAAACAGCGGTAAGTCCGTTTCTGTACAAATCGTCGATTGAACCTGATTTAATTCCACAGAGGGCAATCACAGGTACATTATGCCTTTTTGCTTTTTCAAGGACTGCCATGATGGTTTTTCCAAAACTCACCTGGCCATCGATCCTGCCTTCTCCTGTTATAACAATGTCAGCATCCTTTATATGTTTTTCGAGTTCTATTTTTTCTGCGATAAATTTGCTTCCTTCTTTAATTTTTGCATTGAGAAAGGCAACAAGACCTGCTGCCAGACCTCCCGCGGCACCAGAACCAGGTATGTTTTCAACATCTTTTTTTAATTGCTCTCGTATGACTTGCGCATAATGGCGGAGGTTTTTTTCAAGGAGCTCCACCATTTTTATGTCGGCGCCTTTTTGCGGTGCAAAAACCTTTGCTGCTCCGTATCTGCCGGTCAATGGATTTGTAACATCGCAAAGAACAGTAATATCGGTTCTCAAAACATCAACATTTATTCCTGAAGTGTCAATTTTTACAAGTTTTCCAAGAAATCCACCACCTTCTCTTAATTCTTTTTTTGACCTTGAATAAAATTTGACTCCAAGGGCTTTTGCCATTCCCATTCCGCCATCGACTGTTGCGCTTCCGCCAACACCTATCAGGAATGATTTAACTTTTTTTTTGATGAGCTCCAGAATAAGTTGGCCTGTGCCATATGTTGATGTGAGAAGCGGATTTCTCTCTTCTGGCTTCAATAGTGGTAATCCACTTGCTGATGCCATTTCAATTACGCCTGTACCATCAGACAGAATTGCATACTCTGCGCAGATTTTTCTTCCCAGGGGGTCAGAGACAAGTGCTTTATATTTTTTCCCGCCTATGGCATTTAAAAGAGCGTCAGTGGTTCCCTCCCCACCATCAGCCATTGGTAGAATTGAATATTGTGCATCCGTTAAAACGCTTTTCATTCCTTTCCGGATGGCTTTTGCAACCTCTTTCGCGCTGAAAGAGCCTTTGAATGAGTCAGGGCAAATGACGATTTTCATAATCTATATTATACTTTGGCTTTGAGTTTTCGTTAATTCAGGATAACATATAATGGATATTGAATAAAAATATTCTGGATTAATTCAAGATCATTAATGACGAAGGTTTCAGAAACAGGATAGAAAATAATTTTATAAATTGAAGGAAAAAGATGAATAAAAAATTTTTCTATGCGAGTATTATTTTGCTTTTTATTTTCTTTTCACAGGCCTTTGCTGAAAAGATATTTTTCGAAGCAGAGGATATGATTACTGTTGAAACACAGAAGTGGCAGGTTGTTGAACACTTTCCTGGATGGTACTACGGATTCCCTTCGAAAGGGAAGATGCTTAGAGGTTCAATCGGGGGTCCTGCGGAAGCAAGAAAAACAGTCAATATAAAAAAAGCGGGCGAGTACAAACTATGGGTCAGGTATCTTGATATTCTTCCATACAGGGGTATGTTTAAGGTAAGTATTGTTCAGCAGGATAATATTAAAGCAGAGAGAACTTTTGATAATGAAAGCTTGAGAAATACCGATGATGGAAAGAAAAAATGGGGGGATGGATACGGACAGTTTGTCTGGGATTGGTTTGATGTGAATTTACAGGCAGGTTCTGCAGATATTGTGGTTACGAAGGTTGAACCGCGCGGTGGCGCGTCCTGGGTCACAAGGCATATCGATATAATCGTTTTATGCGATGAAAAGGATTATGAACCTGTAATGGCGGATTTCACAGAGCAGCTTTATATGAAGGTTCGCATGGGAAAGAACCATAAATATCCATGTGTTATACATATCTTTGGAAGAAGGCCCCAGCCACCATGGCATATTCCGCATTCGAACATTTTCAAAACAGGTCTTGTCTACGGATGTTTTACAGGATACAGGCCTGAAGGAGAAAATCCTAATTTTTTAAGAGCAGGCGATGAGTCTCCATGGATTAACACCACATCTTTTTTTGATGTGATGGGCGACCATAAGCTTGAACTGATGGCAATGCAGGAATATTATACTGGAGTTGAGTCTTCTGAATTTACAGTTTTTTTATCGAGCACTCCATCTGACGATGGAATTTTCAAGACCTTTACAAGGTCAGGCAAAGGCTCAGGTATGTTGCTACTTATTGACCTGTCAAAAAGAGACAAAATCATCAGTGATCTTGAAGGAAGTATGAAGGGATACGGGATTGCAAAAAAACTTCCTGAAGTTGCCGGCAAAAGGCCGGAAAAATTTCCTGTTATGACAGGTTGTGCAGTGAATTCCTCTTTCTACCAGCCGGCGACTTTAGAAAATGAATTTTATGTGCTTTCGAAAATGGGATTTAACAGTATCGGGAGTTATGATCCTTTATACTATGAAGCCGGGTTTACAAAGTATAAAGGCGGTGCAACATATTTCCATCTTGCAAGAAATGGCTGTCTTGCGGATCCACAGCTGGACGCAATTAAGAATATCGTTAATTCAGCTGGAGAAAAATTTTTAAAACAGGACCTTTTTAAGGATATGGTTGCATGGAGCCAGATGGATGAACCTGGTTCTGTGAGCATGGAGCATATCGTCAAATGCAGTATCTGCCACGTAAAGTTCAGGGAATTTTTGAGAAAAACAAAAGTCAAGCCAGAAGTATTCGGGATGAATGAGCTTGAACAGATTTTTCCGTCAAATAATCCCGAAGATGGCCCAAGATATTATTATACAGCACTTTACAGAAACTGGGTGCTGGCTGAATTTTTTAAAATCGGAACAGATTTGCTGGGAAGTTTTACGCCTGACCCCAAGACCACGGCTAACCTTGGCGAATATCTGACGTATACCGGGAATATGCTTCATTCAGGAGACGACTGGTTTTTGATTTTTGAATCAGGCGCTCTTACTTTTGGCTGGACAGAGGATTGGTTGAATCATGGAACAACCCATCAACTGTGCGGTTATCGCGCTGATTTTCTACGCTCTGCTTCAAAGAATCGCTTTGGAATGTATTGTATATTCAGAAATCCCTGGGATACCCAGGCAAAGGTTGCGTCTGAGATAGGCCACGGCGCAAAGGCAATATATTACTACAATTATGGACCCTATTATGCAGGAATTGACTGTCCACTTCCAGAACCTTCCCTATATGCGGCTGTACAGAAAATAAATCACTCTATCGGGAAAATTGAAGACTATCTGCTTGAAGCATCAGTTCGAAAAAGTTCTGTGGCTATTTTATATTCTCAAACCACAGATATATGGACATTGAAACAGGCAACATCTGTTTCTGGCAAAGAGAGGATGGGGCTATGGCTTATATTGAGACATCTTGGATATGAATGTGATATCATCACAGAAAAAGATGTGATAGACAGAAAAATTAAACCCTATAAGGCAATTTTTGTTACAGGTTCTCATATTCCTTCAGAGGTTATGCAGAATCTTTTTGAATGGACTGCAGATGGTGGTTTTCTCTTCATTGACGCAGGAAGTGCAATTTATGATAGATTTAACAATCCACAAAACATTGACAGTCATCTTGGAATAAATAGAGACGCATTCAACTTTATTTCTGAACCAGGCAGCGATTACTATGGATTGCCTGCGTTGAAACCTTTTGATTTTGTTAAACTTGCTGATTCCACAGTTTCAGAAACAATCGAGCTTGTGTGCGGGTTTCAAAAGATGAAAAATGTAAGCAGTTCTCAGGCAATCGCATTTTTTTCTGATGGAAATCCTGCCCTTGCAATAAAAACAAAGGGCAGAGGGAAAATTGCGATAAGTGGTTTTTTACCCGGGATTTCTTACATGCGTTCAGCTGTGATCGCAAACAGACAGAAAGAAAGGGTTTCTTCTTTTTCTGATTGTCCTCCTGAGTATCCTGAATCCATAAGAAAGATGTTTAAGGACATTGTTTCCAGTTTTGAATATAATGCGCCTGTTTTTACTGATAACTACCTTGTTGAGGCAAATCTTATTGAAGGAAAAAAGGCAAAGATAATCACAATATCAAACTGGTCAGGAAAACCGGTTGAAAACCTGAAATTGATAATTAACCAGTCGTTAAAGGGGAAGCCCTTTTCAACAGAAAGCACATTGAAATCTATTGAAAAAAAAGCAAAGCAAACAATAATCACAATGGACCTTGAAGGCGCTTTTGATTTTATCGTGATGCCAGAATGAAAGATACAGTAATAAAAATTCACAGATACAAAGATATCCTGAGAGATTTCTGGCGAATGGTTTTTTAGCATTAAAATAGCTGATTTTCGAAGATGTTCCTTTTCGCAGTATGTTAAAAGGAGAGTTATATGGAAAAAGTTCCGCTTGATGAACTGATTGAAATGATAGAGAAGGAAAATGATGAAAAAAGACAGGCGCTTGCCATAAAAAGGCAAGAAGCAGTCCAGAATAATATTGAGCCGGATTATATTCCCATAGTTCTTTATGGCAAAGCGCCTGAGATTGAAAAATTTCCATCCTGTGATATGAAGCAGCAATTCTATGACCCTGAAAAGATGCTCTATACTCAATTATGGGGATGTCTTTCAGTGCTCAGAGGAAAAGGAGACAATATCCCATGCGTAAGGGTAAATTTCGGAACAGGTTTCCTTGCAACAATCTTTGGACTTAAGCAGGAGATTTTTCCTGATAAGATGCCATGGTTAAAAGAGCACCTCGATAAAAATGAAATTTTGAAGCTGAAGGCTGAAGATTTTGAGCCAGTTGAAAAAAAGGGATTGATGCCTGACTGGATCAGATACACTGAATTCTATAAGAAAAAACTTGAAGACATTCCGTTTGTCAAAATTTATCTTTCTGATACTCAGGGAGTATTTGATTTGGCTCATCTTATCGCAGGAGATAGAATTTTTACCGAGTTTTTTGACGACGAGAAATTTGTTGAGCACATTCTTACTCTTACAACATATGTTTATGTTTCTGCAAGTTCCTTTATGAAGGGCTTTATTGGTGAACCGTTAAGCCAGGGATTTCACAGCGGAATTTTTATGGCCAGCGCCGGTGTCAGGACCTGCGATGACACAACAACTTTGCTTTCACCCGAACTTTTTAAAAAGGTTTATCCATATTTTGAGAAATCAATTTCTAAGTTTGGCGCATTTTTGCATTTTTGCGGAAGTGGCTCTCACCTGATGGAATTTTTTCTTCAGTGCCCTTATATAAAAATTATCAATTTCGGCAATCCTGAGCGGTTTGACTGGAAAGATACTATGAAGGCCATTGCACAAAGCGGAAAGACATACTTTGGAACAGTAAAAAGATTTGAAAAAGAATCTCTGTCTGATTATTTTATGCGCGTGCTTGAACCCCTTGAAAGAAAGGGTAATTTGATATTTGTGCCACAGATTTTCGCAGGAGAAGAGCCGGAACAGGTAATTGAAATATGGCACAGTTTACAGGATAAAAAGTTTTCCAGAAAAAAGGAGAGATTATGAATTTTAGAGAAAGATTTATCGCTTCTCTTGATTTCAGCAAACCAGATAAGATTAGTTTTATCCCTGGTGGTCCAAGGGAGTCAACGCTAAGAAGGTGGCGCTCTGAAGGCCTTGGCGAAAATCAGGATTATATGGAAGCGCTCTGTTCAATTATCGGAATTGAATATAAAAAACCCGATACCTCAAAATACATCAGTGTTTCATTTGCGATGAATCCGATTTTTGAAGAAAAAATACTAAAGCACGAGGAAGGTCATTACATTGTCCAGGATTGGATGGGCGCAATTGTGGAAATTTCTGATACTTACGATTTATCTTATCTTCGCGCTGCGAAGGACTTTGTCACACGAAAATGGCATAAGTTTCCGGTTGAAACAAGAAATGACTGGTATGAGATGAAAAAAAGGTATGACCCATATGATCCAGTAAGACTTCCGCAAAATTTCGATGAGCTTGCAATAGCAAACAAAAACAGGACATGGCTTCAGTCCCTTTCTTTTCATGGTCCATTCTGGCAGCTGAGGGAATGGTGCGGATTTGAAGGACTTTGTATGCTTATGATCGAGGATCCTGATTTTGTTGAAGAAATGGCAGAATTCTGGAAAGGTTTTGTTCTTGTTGTGATGGAAAGATTTTTTGAAAAGGCAACATGTGACCATATTCTTATAAGTGAGGATATGGCATATAAAGAAAAAAGCATGATCTCTCCACAGATGGCAAAAAAATTTCTTGCTCCATGCTGGGAATCCTGGAGTGAAAAAGCAAGGCAAAATGGATGTAAATTAATTGAAATTGATTCTGACGGCTATATTGGCGAATTAATTCCTGTCTGGATAGAGTCAGGCGTAGATGTATGCAGCCCGATCGAGATAGCAGCAGGGAACAATCTTATTGAATACAGAAAAAAATTCGGGAAAAACATGGCTTATAGAGGCGGAGTAGACAAAAGGGCAATAGCAAAGGGCGGAAAGGCACTTGAAGAAGCAATGAGTTTTATTCCATTTTTGCTTGAAGATGGTGGGTATATTCCTTCCTGCGATCATGGGGTACCACCTGATATTTCATGGGGAAATTTCATTGAATATGGTAGAATTCTTGCAAAAATGACAGGTTGGCTGAAAAATTAGGAGTTTGTATTTCTGCCAATCATTACAATTTTTCATAAGGTGTTTTTCAGTTATCAAGAAATTTAACATCTACTTGCAAATAATATCCAACTGTCTCTAAGGCCGGGTACCCATTCAGTAATCATTGATTTGAAGAAGGCAGGCTATCTGGCAACAAAGTATCTTATTGAGCTTGGCCACAAAAGAATAGGTTTCATTACCGGACCTATAACCTCTGCCTGGTTTCTTCCCAGGTTCAAAGGATACCAGAAGGCTTTGCGAAAGGCAAGGATACCGCTGGATTGGAACCTTATGAAGGAAACCAATGGCGCAGATAAGAACCAGGATGAACTGGTTATGGAAGAACTTTTTTCTCTTCCTGATCCGCCTGCAGCCATATTTGCCGCTAACGATTATCGTGCTCTCCACATTCTGGATTATTGCAGAAAGCACAACCTTTGAGTTCCTGGTGATTTAAGTATCGTTGGGCTTGATAATATTTCCGAATCGTCTCTGATTCAACCTGCCTTGACGACAGTGGACACCCATGTCGAAAAAGTTGGAAGGGAAGCGGTAAAACTCCTTATGGAGATTCTGTCGACGGATAAACCTGATGAGATTAAAAGTGTAGTTATTCAGCCGGAACTGATTGTACGGGAAAGTACTGCTGAACACAAGTAGGTAATGAAAAAGGAGGTGTGGCGATATGAAAAGAACAGGACCGATGGAGGGTTTTACGCTCATAGAATTGTTGGTGGTGATAGCGATTATTGCTATTTTAGCAGCGATGCTACTGCCGGTGTTGTCCAGGGCGCGCGAACAGGCGCGCAAGGCGGCTTGCATTAATAACCTGAAACAGATTTATTTGGGGGTGCTGCTGTACTCGGAGGACTATGATGGTTGGGGATGGCCGGAAATAGGATATAGATCCGGGTATGTCCTGAACTATCCAGACAGGGAATGCATTGACTCGTATTTACCCAATATGTTGCTGTTTCGCTGTCCAGGAATGCACAGAAAAGGGATCGGCTGGGTTGTACGCACTGCCACATATCAGACAAGTTCATACAGAATCCTTTTCGGAACAGGGGAAACTCACACCACAGACCCAACTTATTAGTGGTACAAGTGGTATATGTATGCTGATTCAACTCCCAATAGTATTTATGGCGCTCCGTGTCCAAACTCGCGCTTCCTCGGTAGGACTATCACCCAGAACAACCGCAGCGAATACATTTTGCCAGCTCATGAACTACCGGCTGTAATGGACAACTGTAACCCGCTGCCTGACAGGACGTGGTACACAAACTCAACCTACGGATATATTCCGAATAACCACTACGACCAGAACGGACAGAATATCGTTTTCATTGATGGTCACGCCGAATGGAGAAAAATTGCCCAGATGAATCGTAGAATGCAGTTTTTCTATGGGGGATACGCCTGGTGGTAGCATTTCGGACTACCATTGTTATGGATAAACCGATTTCCGGGAAGAATGTTTTTGCTATTTTATGTCTGATTCTTGCTGCTATCTCGACTGCAGTCGCTGAACTGCAGAATTTGACTTACAGGGAAAGAGAAATAAGGTATATTCTTACCGCGCCTGACGATGTTAACGTGCAAATTCTGAAACCTGACAGAACCTTTGTCACCACTTTATTTGCCGGGAAACAGGTTGAAGGTAACTACACTTTGTACTGGAACGGTAAGGATATCCGGGGTCATCTACTTCCACCTGGCAAATATATTCTAAGAGTGAACGCCGGACGCACCGTAAAGAAGGATGTTGCATTCGGAGGCAAAGGGTTCATCCAGTTCATTAATCCGGGTTGTGTTGTTACAGGTCCCCTGGGAAATGTGTATGTCCTGGATCCAGTGCAGAGAGCTACCGGCGTACCAGGTTCCCCTGTGACGCCGAAGCTCTATAAGTTCAGCTCGGATGGCTCACCCTGCCTGGAATTCACCGATCCATCCGGAGGTTCCCATGCGCCAAAAGTAAATTTCTTCCCTCTGACACCTCCTACCAGATGGGTTCGGTTTGCCGATGATGGCCGGCTCTTCTACAACGGTCCGAACAACACGATTGTCATTGCTGACCCATCAGGAAAACCGATCCGTTCCTTTGGTGGCGTGCAAACCGTCAATGATGCCTCCGGCAAACCTATCGTCACGCCAGCCAGCTTCTGGTCTGGCTTTGGCATGGCATTCGGCCCCGGAGACAAGGTCTATATCCGTCACTACAACGCCCTGAAGGTTTACGATGCTTCCAGACCGGGGTTCGAAGGTTTCACCGGTACAATCAACATAGAATACCCTCCAATGGAAGGGCTTTATGTGGGACCTGCCATATCAGCGGATCGTCATGGCCGCATATATGTCAGCAGCCGGCGGGGACTGAAGCGTTACACTGAGAGCGACGGCAAGATCTGCGAAGAATACGCGCCGTCATTGTCGTTGAAGTATTGCATCGGCACCGCGGTTGGCCCGGACGGCATGCTTTATGCTACGGATCGCAAAGAAGCAACCAGGTCGCCTGGTGCCCGAGTTTATCAGTTCTTTGACGACAATGAGGGTTTTTCTCTGGTATGGTGTCTGCAGGACGCAACCATTGAGGGATTGAGGAATATCGCCGTCAGTTCTGATGGCCGCACCCTGTATGTCCTGGAAGATGGCGAGAATTTTGCCTATGGTTACGACGGTGTTCAGCGCTGGCCGTCGCGCAACATCCAG